>JAGYLH010000165.1 GCA_018400955.1 Bacteroidales bacterium | reverse complement strand
CGGCAAATTATGCTGTGCCTTACCGAAACCGGAATGCCCATCGCCATGTACGCAGGTATTCCTTACCCGGCCAACTGGAACGGAAAGCAAATCAGGATGACGCAATTGATTGATAATATGTCGCATCCTGATTACCGGCAAACGGTTTCCGGAAGAAAAGGCCTTTTTGTAAAAACCTCCGAGCACTTTTTTGACCTTTATGGCGGGAAACATGCATCGGTTTACCATTACGGATTTCCGGGAATTAAGCACTTTAAACTCGGCAAACTGTTATTGCATTATGGAATGGTGTCGGAGGGAGGAGCATATTTGGAAGCGGTTCCACAAAAGCGAAATACCAAATCACTGTTTCACTTTTACAAAATTGAAAAGATTTCGAACATTGATGCAAGGTTCGATGAACTTTGGAATAAAAACAGTGTGCATTACCCATTTTCGGTAAAACGGAACAGCACTTTCTTAAACTGGCGCTTCAAGCAACACCCTGTAAATTCGTATGAGGTTTATACAATTTCAAAAGCAAAAAAACTTAAGGCATATGTTGTGGTATTGATTAAAGAGAATGAGGCACTTATTGTAGATGCTTTTACAGGAAAACAAACCAAAGAATTGCAAAGATTGCTTTCCAATTTGGTTCAGCAATTTTTAAAACAAAACATCCATATATGCAAAGTGTGGCTACCAAAAAACCATTTCGTTGCCAGTGTTTTTACCGCCGCCGGATTTGTGTATAAAGACGAGCCATTGGGAATTATCCCAACAGGAAGAAGCCTGGACAAAGATTTGGATTTTGGTTTTACAGAAAAAAACATTTTTTACACTATGGCTGATGGGGATTTGTTTTAACCCACATTGCAGCTATTAAGGCGAAAAGTTTTGTAAATGAGTATTTTGGCTTTTTTTGAGTTTCGATTTGTGTACTACAGATTTGCGTTTTGAGAATGGACGTTGATTGATTTTTAGAAGAGTGTAAATCCTTACCAGGCTTTGGTTAGCCTCGGAGCATTTGCGCGTTTGAATGATTATGCCCTGTTGGTTTTGGCCTGATGTGGTGATTACTTTTTGTGTATTGCCAATGCGAACGATCTCTTTCCAGCTGCTGTTGACATCCTTTTGTTTTAGCTGGTAGCGTATCGTATTGACAAGCCAGTACGCGAGCAGTCCCAGATGCAGGTGTGCCATGGTTGCCTGATCGGTCTTGTGGTAGATGGGGCGCAGGTCAAGATCAGTCTTTAGCGTTCTGAATGAGTATTCTACTTCTCTTATTGTGTTGTATATGTCCCAAAGAACCTGTTCCTGGTCAATATCAAGGTTTGTGCTGATAAGGTAAACACCAAGTTCATCTATTGCTTTTTGGTGAAGCGTGGCGTTTTTTGTCCACCTAACCTCCAGGGCTTTACTTTTTCCATCGCTGATAACTTCAATGTCGTAGTATTTTGATGCGCTTGGGTATTTCTGTTTGTACCTGCCGATACGCTGATGTACCTTGCCAAGCTTTTTTGTGGTGTATTTCTTTTTGAGTCCATCAGTGATCTTTTGCAGTTCACCCTCGAAACGTGTTTCGAATAATGATTTCATGCTGGTTTCTTTGGCAACTTTTCCCGGGCTTTTTACCTTGAGGTAAACATTATTGCCCTGTTGGGTTTTGACAAACTCTACCGATAGGGTGTCTCCTTGTTTGGTTTTGATAAGCGTTTGTCCGTTTTGGCTTACTGCTTCGAAATTGCTGAGGCTTTCACGGCTTACGCAAACGTAATTGTAGCCCTTTTCTGCGATAAGTTTGAGGTTATCTTCGGTGGCTATACCTGCGTCTATCACAACTGTGGCGCTTGCTATGTTGCCTGTTTGTTTTCGCAGTTTGTCAATGATCAGTGGTAATGAACGGCAGTCGGCCGTATTACCTTCAAAGACATTGGAGTATTTTATAAATCCCTGTGGATTGATCACCAATGCCAATACCACGATCTTGCAATCATTACGCTTTTCTTTGCTCCTTGATCGTTTTGCCAGTCTGCTATTGCTCATACTGCCTTCGAAATAGGTATTGGTAAGATCAAACAACAGCATCTTGTCCTGTATATCAAAGAGTTCATTGGTGCGTTTTGACAAATGTTTTTCCAGAGGATCTTTTATCTGATAAAGTGCATGGGCGTTGGCATACAAGGCATCTTTGGTAAGCTCTTTTAGCGCAAAGCCGGTCAGTTCGCAAATAGCTGAGTTCTCTCTGATCCACCTGGTTGTTTCTAATTCTGATGCCGGATACACCGCCCTGGATATGATCTGTGTTAGTGATAGCTGTATCTTGTGTGTATCCCATCCGGCATTTTGCAAAAACTCTGCTATGCGCAACTGCTTCAAGGCATGGTAACCAATCCATTCAGCGCCTATTTCTCTTACATCTCGGTGCTTTATGGTATCTATATTTACCATACGATCGGTTTTGTGATCTGCTATATCAGGATGGTCTATGCGCTTTTTCTCAATCAACTCCTTCCAAAGCAGCTCGGCTTGCTCTTTCACTATGGGGTCTGTCTCTTCAAATAGGGCAACCTTGCCACCTGCACGCTCGTTGAGTAACCTTTGTATGGTGTTGAGCTGATCCATGGTTAGCTCTCCCAAAAATCCAAGGTTCAACAGTGTTCGATGACAAACTCGTCCCTGGCAGTTGCGGTAACTCTCTACCAGTCGGTAGTAACCGGCTATCTGTCCTGTTTGTGGATTATTGCGTATGGTCTTCTTGAAATACACCGCGCAAAGATCAGCAGCTTTCTGCTAACAAACAACACCCCCTGAGTACTACAAGCCACTTTAACCTACTGAGAATCGAATAAAAATCCTCAACACGCACCCCCCTAAAGAATACACCCAAAAAAACGCACTTGAATCCACCAAAAAACTAAATAATTAACACTCTTTAACGGTTCAAGAGCCGTTTGCTGCAATGTGGGTTAAAAATAAACTGGAATTTTAAATCTGCTAATTTTGAACGGCAAAGTACTTTTTACGATATCTGAACCCAACTAGGTAATCATCCTCATAAAATGGTTCTCCGA
>JAGYLH010000164.1 GCA_018400955.1 Bacteroidales bacterium | reverse complement strand
ATACCTATTATATAAGAAGGCAGTGCAAAACCTGTTGCAGCTATGCTGGTGAATTGCCGGGTTGGATAGCGGTCGTCGGTTTGATAAGTTGGTGTGTCAACAACCTGCCAAAAGTAGCTGAAGGTGCGAAGTTTTAAATCATCCAGGAAATCATCCACGTGCTGCTTTTCGCTAATGCCTGCGCGATTGTTTGTGCAAGAAATCAAAATTACCATGGCTGCCAAGCTAAGGAACAGAACTCTTAAAGCCTGAGCCAAGCTGCCTGAATTGCCAAAAAGTGTAATTTTAAAAAGTAGATGTTTCTTCATCAAACAAATTTTTATCAAAATCCAGAAAGGGTTTACAGATAACGATCCTTTATTTTGGTTAAAATTACTACATACCGCAATCGATTGCAATTAAACTACATCAACTTGATTACTTCATGTGATTTATTGATGAAATTCACACCTCATCATTACCACATCATTTGATGAAATTACTCTGTTGAAACAGTCAGGGTTCTAAAAACACTTAGCGCACAGGCTAAAAGACATCTTGTTTATAGTAAAATATTGTTAACTAGTAAAATAACAATAGATATTAAAACAAAACAGGCAACATTAAAAGACAAGAAAATACTGTTTTCCAGACCTGTTAAATCAAAAATCTAAAATAAAATCCATCAGGTTTTGATCAGCCTGAAGATTCAGTTTCTTTCGCAAGCGATAACGCTTTTCTTCAACTCCTCTCACTGAAATATTAAGCAGCGGGGCAATTTCTTTGGAGGAGAGGTTGAGCCGCAGGTAAGCACAAAGCCGAAAATCGTGGGGGGTAAGTTCTGGATAGGTTTGCTTGAGGCGTTTGAAAAAGTCATGGTGTGCCTGATCGAATAAATTTTCAAACATTTCCCAATCGTGCTCACTGTTTATGCTGTTGTTGATAAGCTTATAGATTTGCTCAAAATAGTCGGGTGCTACCCTGTTTTTGAGTTCGCCCTGAAGTGTTTCCAGCTCCTTTTTGATTTTAATAAGCATTTTATTTTTACGGATACTGGACATGGTATTTTTGGCCAGTTCCATATTTTTGAGTGCTATTTCGGAACTCAGTTTTTCATTGGCCAACTTGATTATTTCAGCCTCTGCTTGTTCGTTGCGAAATTTGATCCGGTTAAATTCGTCCTTTAACGCCTGCTCCTGTTTTTTCCATAGCCTTTTTTTGTGGTTGCTGTAAATCAGGGACAGAAAGCTAATGATGAGCAGGATATATATCCCAAAAGCATACCAGGTCATAAATAAGGGAGGGCGGATGCGAAACGAAATCATTGCAGGAGGTGTAAGCATTCCCCGTGCACTGAGGCTTCTAACTTCAAATGTGTAATTGCCTGGAGGCAATCGGGTGAAATGGGCAGCAGTTTGACCGCTCCATGCTGACCATTCATTTTCAATACCCTGAAGCCGGTACCGAAAGTATTTTTTTCGTCCGACAATTTCATTGCTCGTGAAAATAACCGTTAGACTGTTGAAAGCGTGATTGAGCTTATACATGCTTTTGATTTCAGGCCGAAAGGATCTTTTCTGTGAGCTGTTTTGCTTGTAAAACCCGATTTCACTAATCTGTGGTGGCTTGTTAATTTCGGTCAGTTGATTTAGGCGCATAAGATCAATAAGGGCATACCCTTCCTCCAAACAAATCAGGAAAAGATTGTTCTTCAGCTCAACCATATTCTCAAAGCCGTTAACCATTTCAAAATCAAACATATCAGGAATAAAACGGTATAAAAGCTTTACCTTTTCGAAACGAATTTCGAACAAAGCGATTTCGTTTTTTTTAATAAACCAATATTTGTTCGCCCCGGCTGAAACAATATTGGTGGCCGACACAAAGCTTTCAATCTGCCTGTTTAGTTCGTCATAAGGGAGCAGCACCTGATTTATGGCGTCCCATTGATACAACTGCTCTCCTGATGGAACAATAATGCGGTTATCGACCATAAAGACCTTATTTGCATTGAAATGCAATCCATGCTCAGGGCCCAATTTTGTATGTTGTATAATTGAATCCAGGTTTGCAGACGGTTGCAGCAAATACAAACCGCTGATGGAATGTCCCAAAAGAATATTGTCGAGATGATCAACTTCGAGAAACCTTGCCGGTGCAGTAAATCCATGCAAGGTGCGTTTTTGCCTGTAAATGGCATCCGATTTTTCATAAACTACTATTTCGTTGTAGGTGCTTTGCAGTACAATTTCCTGGTTGTTGAAAATTGATTTTTTCAAATTATAGCCACCATTCATTTCACCTACCTTAACCAGTTGGTGATTGTCTATCAGATAGGTGCCATCATTCAGGCCGCAATAGAGTCTGCCATCCAAAACCTTGAGAAACCAAACCTGTCCCTGTGACTGGTCAATAAATTCCGGGTCGATTATTTTACCTGATTTATCAAACCTATAGTAGTAAATACCCTGATTTGTACCAATATACAATTCGTTTTCATACAAGGCTGCCGTATAAACTGTGCCCAGCCCAAGCCCGGGGTCTTTGAAACTTTCAACGGGCGAATGCAGCCACACATAGTCAAAACCTTTATCGAGGCCAACCCATAAATTGTCCTCTTCATCTCCGTAAACAGCGAGGGTTGTGTTGTTTTGCAAGGCATTTGCACTGTGCAGGTGGTGAATCAATCGGCCGTTTGTATCGATGATAAAAACGCCTTTGAGAATGGTACCAAAAACCAAATGACCACCTAAAGCAATTCCATTGTTTATTGTAAACTCCTTGAGTTCATCAGAAATGTCAATTTCCCAGGGGCTTATATTCCCATCGGAATACTTGTACAAGCCTTTTGAGCTGGTGCCGATAACAAATTCATTTTGATTTGTTTGAATAATGGTTTTAACTTCGGTGTCTGAGAAAATGTTGCCCTGGGGTATCAAATGCAGGCTGTTTCCAATCAATTCATAAAGTGCCCCATTGATTTGTTGCACAAAAACACGATCATCCGTTTTCAACAGGAAAAGTACGGAGCCGGGAATCTCAAGCACTTCAACCTTTTTTCCATCATACATCAGGATATTCCCGAAACTCTGAAAATAAATCATTCCATTCAGTTCAACGATTTTCCAGAATTCATCATTTTGAAAAATCTCCGGATCAACCAAAGGCACCAATGAATGGTATTGCCATACAAAGTCGTCTTTCTCTTCCCAATAGCCAAATTCTTCGAATGA
>JAGYLH010000163.1 GCA_018400955.1 Bacteroidales bacterium | reverse complement strand
CCTGATTGAGGTATATATCCCCGCTTGCAGGATGCTGCAGGTTGGCCCACTCAATTACGGGATCGGGAATAACAGTTTCGATGGTAAGCACACCCGAAACATGGGTTACACCATCCCAGAAGCCCCCACCCTGCGGTGAAAATCCGCCATAAACAAATTCCTGATCATCCAATTGGAAACGGCTGGCATAATAGTAGGTGCCTGTTTCGGCGATTGCGGTTCCCAAATTGGCAGTAAACTCATCATTATCACCCACATCATCATTAAATACTGCCACAACCCAGTTGGTCCAACCAGAAGGATTGGAATTGCTGCTGCTGTATCCAATCCAGGCTTGGATGCCAGCTCCCTGTCCGGCTCCCTCAGTAATTCCAGCTGCAAATACCTGTGCATACACCTCAAAATCCTGGCCCACTTCAATTTCACCATTTGCAGGCCATTGGAGGTTGGCCCAACCGATCTCGGGATCAGTATCTTCCACTGTAAGTACACCGGAAACATTGGTAACACCATCCCAAATCCCTCCATCAGGATCAGCATAGCCGCCATGTTCAATCTGCTCACCCAACTGGAAACGGGTAGCATAGTAATAGGTTCCTTCGGCTGCGATGTTAGCACCTATTGCTACAGCATATTCCGGGCGGTCGGTAAGGCCGCTAACGCCAAGGTAATCTGCTTCAAACCAGTTGGTCCAAAGAGCAGGATCAGTATCCGAATCGTTGTATCCAACCCAAACCTGCAGGCCAAAATAACCTTCATCGCCGAGTTCAACATTATCAGCTAAAACCTGTCCATAAACAGAAACAGCACCACCCAAAGCAATGGTTGCTTCGGGAGGCCATTGAAGATTGGCATAGGTGATCTCTGCATCAGGTGGAATGGCATTCACTTCCACAACCCCACTAACATTGGTGGTTCCGTCCCAAAAGCCGCCACCACCGGCAGAGTAGCCCCCATATACATAATCCTGGTCGTCCAACTGGAAACGGCTGGCATAATAATAGGTGCCTTCTTCGGTAAGCTCAGCTCCCAGATTGGCCATATATTCGTCATTATTACCAACATCGCCTTGGTAATCAGCTATTATCCAGTTTGACCATGTGTTGGGGTTGGTATTGCTGCTGTTGTATCCAATCCATGCCTGGATACCTGCTCCCTGACCAACTTCTCCTGTAATGCCGTCGGCAAAAACCTGTGCAAAAACATCGAAATCCTGGGCAGGAACGATATTTCCATCCGGAGGCCATTGCAGGTTGGCCCAAGCAATCACGGAAGGAGCTGTTCCCTCAACGGTATAGCTGTAATTTTCGTTGTCGTTGTTGTTTATTCGGATGCTGTAGAGGTCATAATCAGTTGCGATGCCATCAATTGTTGAGCTAAAGGCATAATAGGATACGCTAGTCCCTTCGGCCTGGCCGGGAATGGTGGCAGTGCCAGCAGTGCCTGACATGGCAAAAGCAATCAGACTCGATGAATTCCATGCATTGGTGGTATAGCGCAGGTAAATAATTTCTTCCACTGACTTGGCCTGATCGGTGGTAAGGTTAACGGTGACGGCCTGATTAGGCTCCACTGCCCCTGCCGGTGCAGAAACAGAGGTAAGAAATACCGGTTCGGCACTTGTGGGCATAAAGATGGCCCTGGTATTGCCGTAGCCACTGTCTTCCCAGTTCATGGTGTACCAAAAGCCATTCAGCAGGGTAAAGTTGTTGTCGTCAGCAGCCTGATAGAGATATGTTTGAAGTATGTTTTCATCGGTATTTACACCTGCCCACTTATTGGCAAAGGCATTTCCTTCGGGGCCACTGGTGAACAGCCAATTATAGTTTCCGCCAACAAGATCAGCGCCTGTAGCAGCAACACTAAAAATTGTTTGGTAGCGCGGAATGCCGGTGCTGATTTTTGCAATTCGTCCGTTGGTTACCTGTGTGCTGCTGGCCAAAGCCAGGTTATTGACAGGCGGATTTGTCCATTCGTTCCATTCACCAGGCATATTCAAGCCTTCGGGTTCCCATATTTGTCCGCTAACAATTTCAGGAACTGTAAACGACAAACCTAAAAAAAGAAGGATAGTCATCAAAAACGAAGGAACATTCCAAAATGAGGCCTTCAGCTTCTGCTTATAATTTTTTTTCATGTTGTGAGGTGTTTTTAGTTGTTAATGATTAGGCCTTATTAATTCATAGAATTTCGTTGCGAGATTTTCAAATACCAAGTAATACGACCAACGGCAGATTTTTTTAATGAGGGAATAGTGAACGATTTCTGAAATAAAAAAATCGAGAACGGGAGTGGTGCCCTGTTAGTTGGTCCCGAATTTTCGGGAGCAGTAAAAATTTGTGAATTAATTAGGTTAGAGAGCTCAGGTGTAAAAGTATGTTTTTTTTGATCGGATTGTTTACTATTGAAAAGGATATTTTTAGAAAAAAATCTACTGAATTACAGCTATAAAACTGTAATTCAGTAGAAATGATTGGATTTAGTTTTTGATGATGCGCATGACTTTTGATTGGCCAACTGTTTGCAAGCGAATGATATACACACCCGGTTCAAGCCTGCTTATGTCAAGCTTTTGCAAGGAAGTTTGCATTTGGCCCGTCTGCACCAATTTCCCTGCTAGGTCATACAGGTTGAATTCAGCCTGGTTACGTAAGTTGGGAATGCTGATTGTCAGCCATCCGCTACTCGGATTGGGATACAAATTTACCTCAGCAAAAAGTTCATCAACCGACGTATAGGTAACAGTATAGGTGGTATCTCCCGAAATATTTCCATCTCCATCAAGTGTAACCACCAGGTTTTCGCCTTCAATGAGCCAAATACCGAACTGACTGCCATCATCTTCAAAAACACCCCATTCATAGGTACCGGGAAGCATTTCCAGCGTAACCGTCCAAATATTTCCATCCTGTTGCATATCAACGGGTTCCCAATCGGTCATTTCGCCTTTGAATTTGATATTGCTATAAAGACCAGTCGCATCAGTAACCGTAAATGTAACCGGGTAAGTAACAATCTCATCAACTACCAGTACGAAGCCTGAAACATATTCATCGCCATCCCAGAAACCGCCGCCACCATCACTATAGCCTCCGTAAACAAACAGCTGATCTTCATATTGGAAGCGCGAAGCATAATAGTAGGTACCTAGTTCGTTGAGTTCAGAACCCAGGTCGGCCATAAATTCATCGTTATTGCCCACAGGACCATTATGCGTTGCATC
>JAGYLH010000162.1 GCA_018400955.1 Bacteroidales bacterium | reverse complement strand
ACCTTGCCTGTTTCGGAAAATCTTTATGGAATCGCCCCAAGCGATAAAGTCGGCATTGTCTGGCACAATAACAAGATATTCGGCACCTGTTGAACGGTTGTTGACCAGCGAATGGAAACGCTGTGTATAGTTCATTTCCGGTAGCATTTCATAATTGATCAAGGCATCCTTGATAATTGGGTCCCACCAGCGGCTACGCAAGCGATTGTCGCCAATTTCGGACGATCCCCCTTCGAATACTACTTCTACTTCAACATCATAATAGATGATAAGTTGTTTTGTTACCGGATTGTATTGAAATGGTGTTATACCAAGCATAACCATATCAACACCCCTGATTGAAGTCACCTCTGACAGCAAAAAAGGCTCGGCCGGATAGAAGGCATCCTTTTCATAAATTGCCGGGTCTTGTGCATATACCAATGGTTCATCCTGGTTAGCCATCGGGATATTGGGTGCAGGCAGGAAATCGATATTTTCGATAATTTCCTTGCGCGCCTGGTGGACAATCAATGTAGGAGTGGCCCCATGGGGAACAGCCACATAGCGTCCATTACCCGGCAAGTTGGGTGCGCCTTCATTATTTGGAAGGAAAACCCCTTGCATATCGATCATTTTAAGACTTTGACCTTCAACCTCAAAATCGTAGAGGCCAAGGCTGGGAGTGGCATGGACTATCGTTATGCCTGAATGGTTTTGATCAACAATATTAAACCCATGTGCCCCTCTGGCATCCGGGAAATTGAGTGATATGTCCTGGGAATAGACAGATGTCGTCAGCAGGGCTGCCAGGAGTGTACACAATAAGTAGAATTGTTTCATTTGGAGTGTTTTGGTGTATAGATTGCTGGATTTGATTTCAAAAGTTTAATAAAAAGAAAAGGCTGACAAGGCAGTTAACCTAACAAAGTGCTTTCATCCTCTAAGTTCTGTTTTAAAAACAGAAACCTGCCACCATGCTAAATTAAGACCCTTTGCCAGCCTTTTCAGGAAATACGGTCAGTTATTATTTCTGAATAACAATGCGTTTTATGGTTAATCCATCATTACTTTCCACGCTCAGGATATAGTTTCCACTGCTCAGGTGGTTGAGGTTGAGTGTTATATTTATCCTTTTCGAGTCGAGGTCAATTGTTTCAGCATATACCAATTCCCCCATCATATTCCTTACGCTTACAATAGCCTCGGCTTTGCGCAGGCTGCTCATCGTAAGGGTGAAGTTACCTTCTGATGGATTGGGGTAAATGCTGGCCTGTATCATACTGTTTTCATCAAGGCCAACGGTGCTGTACAACTCAATTTCCAATGCTGGTGATGCTTCGCTCATGCCGCAATCATTCTCTGCTATTGCGACCAGTTCGGCTATACCTCTGTACTCGGTATCCCAATCAATGGTAACTGTTGTTCCGTCTATTGCAAGTTCACCGGCTTCAGCAGGTTCGAGCTGCCAGTTGTAGGCTTCAGCATCTTCAACTTCTTCAATCTGGTAAACAGTTTGTGCTACAACATTCAAGTCAATGGTATCCTGACCGTTGGGTTGAACAGGAGCCTCGGGTGCATAGTTTAGTGTAACTGTGGCTTCACCTGAAACATCACCTTCACAATTGATATCGCTAACAGCAAGTAGGGTGTAGGTGGTAGAAACGTCAGGTAATACATACAATATGTAAGGTGACTCTTCAATGGTGTTACTGCCAATATTATTGCCAAAGTGAACAGCCCAAGGCCCTTCACCTGTGAGTTCAACCGTAAGGGCTGCGTCTTCGCCCAGGCAGATTTCAGGATCACCCGTAATGCTTGCCGTAGGTCTGGAATGGAAGTTTAGCATGAGTTCGCTATTTGCCACTTCGCAGGATTCAAAGCCATAAGCCCATAAAGTTAGGGTAACTTCGCCATTTTCGTAGTCTTCAGCACTTGGTGTGTATAAAGGATGCAATGCTGTATTATCATCAAATTCACCTGTGCCTGATGTTTCCCAAACAAGTGCTTCATAGAAATCGCCGTGTGAGCTTGTTAGTTCCATAACTTCACCCATGCACATGGCTGCATTTTCACCTGCAAAAACTACAGGGTTTTTGAAAATACTCAGCAATACTTCATCGGAGATGGTAGCACTGCTTCCTTCAATGTTGAGGGTAAGGATTACTTCGCCTTCTTCGATGTCCTCTGCACCAGGTGTATAGATGGGGTTGAGGATGGTTGGGTCATCAAAACTGCCTGTTCCACTGGTTGTCCATTCAATGGTTTCGTAATTTTGAGCATAGCCTTCGAGCTGGTGGGTTTCGGTTTCGCAAATGGCTGCATCAGTTCCTGCACCACCGGATGTTGTAACCGGAGGAGGGAAGGAGATGAAGTCAACCCAGGCAGCATCTTCGCCGGAAGAAACGATATTGTCTTTCATATATTCCCAAATGAAGGTGTTGGTTCCGGCACTGACCGGATAAGAAACCCTGCTCCAGGCAACATTTCCTGACCAACTGCCCATTTGTGTTCCGTTGATGTAAAACTTAAGGAAATCATATCCTGATTCGGATGATACCCTGCGGAAGAATGAAATGGTGTCGTCTGCTCCAACCTCATATTGCAAAATCATGCGTGTTTGCTGGTTGTGAGTAATACCGCCCGATTTGGCACTGTGAGTACCTTCATAAGGGTTGGTAGTGGATATTGTCCATGGTTGTTGTCCTGAGAAAGTCCAATCGAAAGCAGAGAAGTCACCTGATTCAAAGTCTTCCAGTACAAGACCTACCTTAGCTGTGAATGATTTTTCAGCACCATAAGCACCGGCTTCAAGGTTGTAATCGAAAGCAAAAGCATGTCCAACCGGTGTGGAAGGACTTACGGTAATATTAAACATAGCAGGTGCTGATTGCCCAGCATCGAATGTCCCAAATTCGTGGGTGTAATTGTTTACGGTCACAAAGGGGTCATTAAGCAGGATTTCTCCTATTGCTTCCATTGACTGGCTGTTGCCATTATTGGTGCTGCCAATCACCAGATTGGCTGTTTCGCCCGGATCAAGTCGTCCGTTTCCATTTCCTCCGTTGAAATCGTTAATAACCAAATTGCCTACACTGAATGCAGGTGCAAAAGCGGTAAGGTTCATGGTTCCATACCAGGTGTCTTCGGTTCCGGCAATTTCAAGTGCAAATGAAATGCTTGTGTTATCCGGAATGCCATCTTCCACTTCAAATTGGAAGGCATCAGCAATCATGATGAGTTCGTCAGGGGCAATTGTTCCATA
>JAGYLH010000161.1 GCA_018400955.1 Bacteroidales bacterium | reverse complement strand
CTGTTGCCGGATATGTACTATCAGTATGAAATAATTGCCTTTGCGGACGACAACCACGGCAAGGTGAACAAGATGCTCGAAGGGGTTCCGGTAATATCTGGCGAAAAGGCATTAACTGCCAAACACATCGAACGGTTCAAGGTGGTCCAGATCATTATTGCTATTCAGAAGCTTGATCTCAACCTTAAGAAACAGATTATTGAAAAAGGCCTTGAACTCAACCTGAAAGTGAAGGTGGTACCCCCTATAGACAACTGGATCAATGGGGAATTGAGTGCAGGCCAGTTGCGCGAAGTACATATTGAAGAACTGCTCGAAAGAGAACCCATTAAATTGGATAACCAATTTGTGGCCAACGATATCCGCAACAAAGTTGTTATGGTAACAGGTGCTGCCGGTTCCATCGGCAGTGAAATTGTCCGTCAGGTGATGCAATACAAGCCGGCACGGGTTGTTCTGATAGATCAGGCCGAATCACCCCTTTATGAGTTGCAGTTCGAAATCAACAGCAACAGGCAGCTCAACGATTTCGCCGATCGTGTGGTCTATCAGGTGGCAAATATTAAGGACCGCTTTCGTATGGATCAAATCTTCAGTACCTACAAGCCGAATATAATCTATCATGCAGCCGCCTATAAACATGTGCCGTTGATGGAGGACAATCCTTACGAAGCTTTAATGATCAATGTGTTTGGCACAAAAATAGTTGCTGATTTGGCGGTCAAATACCAGGTGCAGAAGTTTGTGATGGTATCCACCGATAAGGCCGTGAACCCAACCAATGTGATGGGTGCCAGCAAACGCATGGCCGAGATATATACGCAATGTCTCAGCAATGGAATAACCCAATTCATCACTACCCGCTTTGGCAATGTTTTGGGCTCCAATGGTTCGGTCATTCCCCTTTTTCGCAAACAAATTGAAAAGGGAGGTCCTGTTACCATCACACACAAGGACATTACCCGCTATTTCATGACCATTCCGGAAGCTTGTAATTTAGTACTCGAAGCCGGTTCAATGGGTAAGGGAGGCGAAATATTTGTATTTGATATGGGCAAGCCGGTAAAGATTTACGACCTGGCGCGCAAGATGATTCAGCTTTCTGGCCGGATTCCGGATAAGGATATTATGATTACAGAAACGGGCTTGAGGCCCGGTGAAAAACTGTACGAGGAACTGCTGGCAGGTCAGGAAAACACCTTGCATACCCACCACCCGAAAATCATGCGGGCGCAGGTGCGCAAAATAAGCAAAACTCAAACTGAACAAGACCTGCAGGAACTCGGAAATATTATCCTCGATGGGGACGAATATGCCCTTGTGAAAAAAATGAAGGCCATGGTTCCTGAATACATCAGCAACAATTCGGTTTTTTCATCCCTGGATAGAAAAGCATAAAAACGGTTGTGATATGCCGTATATCAAATGCATCAACTTACACGCAAGATGACATTCAATAAACTACTTCTGAGCTTGTTCTTTTTTTTCTTGTTGCAATCAGCAATGGGACAAACATCTTTTTTGCCGCTTAACAGCCCTGCTGAGACACTTTTGCAGCGATACGCGATAAAAACAGCTACTATGTCGGCTGCAAATTTCGAGGATATCCGGCCTTATAAACGGGATGCCTTGGCAGCAATGCTTTTAATAATGGATTCACTTAACATTTTTGTTTCCAATGTTGATCGTTTCAACCTTAGTTATTTACAAAGCGATAACCTGCCACTTTCAAGTAATCGAAATTTTGATAGCAACAAACCTGTCCTTAGGCATTTTTACAAAAGCAAGGCCAATTTCTATCAGGTAAACGAACCAAACTTCAACCTCTTTGTCAATCCTGTTTTATACCTGATGGCCGCTGAGTCCGATAGTGATGAGAAAATACTTTATACAAACACCCGAGCCCTTGAACTGCATGGCGATATCGATGGTAAATTGGGTTTTTATGCGTTCATATCCGAAAACCAGATGCGTGTAGCGCAACACGAAAACGAATACAGAAAAACCTGGGGGGTTTATCCCGGAGCTCACCTTACCAAAACATTCAAAGGCGATGGCATCGACTTTTTCCAAGCCAGGGGATACATCACCTTCAGCCCTATTAAACCCATAGGTATCCAGTTTGGCCAGGACCGTAATTTCATTGGAAATGGACTCAGGTCTCTGTTATTGTCCGACTTTGCCACTGATTATCTTTTTCTTAAAATCAATACCAAGGTTTGGCGCTTTAATTATATGAACCTGTTTATGCGGCTTACTGACCGCTATGGTTCGCTCATTGCTGCTGATCGGTCAAGGCCCTATCCGGCAAAATACGTGGCTTTGCACTACCTCAGTTTCAATGTGTTGAAAAACCTAAATATAGGTATTTACGAATCCGTTACTTTCCACGATAACAACGGCACAGGCCGGGGTTTTGATGTGAACTATCTGAATCCTATAATTTTTTATCGCTCAATCGAACACCAACTTGGCGATCCCGATAAAATGATGGTTGGCCTCAACCTGGGATATACACCCTTTCGAAACATAAAGCTTTATGGCCAGTTCATGCTCAGCGAATTTCGCATCAACGATCTGCGTGCCAGGAATGGCCATCACGCAAACAAATATGGTTACCAGGCAGGTTTTAAATATGTAGATGTATTAGGCCTTTCCAATCTTGATTTTCAAATGGAGTATAACCGCGTAAGACCCTATAGTTATGCACATTATGATATTAGTAAGGATTATTCAGTAAACAGTTATACGCATTATAACCAGCCGCTGGCCCATCCTTTGGGGGCAAATTTCAGCGAATGGATAATAAAGCTTGATGCCCAGCCATTACCACGTCTTACAGCTGGTTTGATGCTTATTCAAGCCCATTATGGGGCCGATAGCAGTGGAAGCAATTGGGGAGGAAATATCTTCTTGAGTTATCGGGATTATGAGCGTGAGCTGGGAAACTCAGTAGGGCAGGGGGTAGGCACCAATCTTTTGATTGCGGAGCTTTGGTTTAGCTACCAACTTCGCCACAACCTCTTCATCGACCTTGAAGGCAGATACCGCAAACTCGATAGCCAGTTGCCCGAGCGCAACAGCAACAATCTTTTTCTCGGGACATCCCTTCGCCTCAATCTCGGCCGTAAAGGCTGGTCATTTTGAGTTATAACAAACCCTTTGATTATCAATAACACACATCAGGTGCTAAACGCAGAACACCAAACGCCAGACGTTTACACTGAGCCGAAGTGCCAAACGCCAAAAAACCTCATTTAACCTCAAGTTTGTTTTCAGCA
>JAGYLH010000160.1 GCA_018400955.1 Bacteroidales bacterium | reverse complement strand
TGAAGCATTTGAACCTGAAGAAGCCAAAAGACTGTGGGACAGGTTTGAATTTATTTTTACTCCAAAGCATGGTAGCTGGTTGAATATGGCAGAAATTGAATTGCACGTGCTTAATGGACAGTGCTTAAATCGTCATATTGCTACAATGCAGGAAATAACAGCGGAAGTAAAAGCGTGGCAGAACCATAGGAATAATAAAACGTCAACGATTAACTGGCAATTCACAAATGATCAAGCTCGAATAAAACTCAAAAGGCTTTATCCGTCAATTTCTAATTAACATAACACTAGAATAATTTTTACTATCTTGCATGCATCAAACAACAAACGCTTTATGTAAAATCCCATAATCCAAAAAATCATGAAGTCAATTATCAGAAAATCAGCTGTTCTAATGCTTTTCATTTTTATTTCTTTTTCTCTTTCGGGACAAATGGCTGCAAATAATCCTCAAATTGAAAAGCTTAGTATCCAAGCTCATCACGAAATTGAAATGGTGAAACTTGATGCTAAAAACCAAATTTCAAAGATCAAGTTCATGGGGGAAGATAGTATGAACACACTTTTAAATCGGTGCTCACAAGAATTGTTTTTCCTTCAAAATGAAGCAGAAATGGAATACAATAAGCTGAAGCGCAAAGCCTTGCAAAACCCTGTAAACAAGTATTTACGACAAGATTTCTTCGAGATGAAGATAAATGAATTGGAAGATCAGTATGAAATGAAGGCTTCGCTACTTGAGGCAGAATACGAAATGGAAATCAATTCATTAACCAACAAACTTGATAGAATTGTTCGAAGCATTGAAATTAAAACAGAACTGCAAATCAGGAAACTAGAGTTGAAATACGAGAAATAAATGGCTATCCTTGCAATTGATTAAAACCTCTGAGTGTTTTTTTAAGATGTTATCCTGCCAACTGCCCCTTGCTCCCCTAGCTACTAACGGGACCAACTTGATTTACGATTGAAGAATGATGATTTTTGAACTGGAAAAAAACACACATCTGCAATCGCTGATCTGCAATCATAAATCTTCAATCACATTTTTTTGATTGAAGATTTACGACTTAAGATTGAAGATTTTTGATCTGCAACTTGTCAATTTCCAACTGTATAAAGCCAAGGAATTGTATAAATCTTGAATCTCATTGCCAACTGCATAAAGCCACAGAATCTTGATGCCCACTTTTGTCTTTTTCCTTCACTACTTGGAATCTCAATGCCAACTGCCGCTTGCCAATTGCCAACTGTTAAAAGTCATCATGTCGAAATCTTGAATCTGAAATCTTGAACCTCAATGCCAACTGCCCTCTGCCACCCCACCAAATCGATAACCTAAATTGACTACTTTTGCCGTTTCAAAATCTACCATTTATGATCAGGGCAAGGAATTTATCCAAATCATTTGGCGAACTGCAAGTGCTGAAAGGCATCGACCTGGATATTACTGAAAAAGAGATTGTATCGATTGTAGGCGCTTCAGGAGCCGGCAAATCTACCTTGTTGCAAATATTAGGCACCATTGACAAAGCCACTTCCGGCAAGGTGTATATCAATGATATTGAGGTGAATAAACTTGGAGATAAAGCACTTGCCCGTTTCAGAAACAAATATATTGGATTTGTTTTCCAGTTCCATCACCTCTTGCCCGAGTTTACAGCACTCGAAAATATTTGTATTCCGGCATTTATTGCAGGCACCTCCAAAAGCAAAGCCATGGAAGAGGCCCGCCGATTGTTGCACTATTTTAACCTCGCCGACAGGGCCGGGCACAAACCTGCTGAGCTCTCTGGTGGTGAAGCACAGCGCGTTGCCGTTGCACGTGCACTTATCAACAAGCCGGCTGTGGTTTTAGCCGATGAGCCCTCGGGCAACCTCGACTCAAACAGCTCTGCCGAATTGCATCAGCTGTTTTTCAAATTGCGGGACGAATTGGGCCAGACTTTTATCATCGTCACACACAATCAGGAATTGGCCCATATGGCCGACCGCAAACTGACCATTCACGATGGCCTGCTGCAAAATCAATAAAAAAACATGCAATATTTAAGATTGAAATTCGTTGAAATAAACTGATTGACAAGCAATACACCCACATGCGTAAATACCTACAACTGATTATTTTAAGCTTTTTGTTTTGCCTGATTGCACCTGTTTCGTCCCTCGCCCAGCAGGGTCAAACTTATGAATCGGCTATTGAGTCGGGCGAAGAAATGCTCACAAAAAAGGAATATATCAGTGCCAAAACCTATTTTGAAATTGCTCTTCGCTTGAGAGAAGAAGATGCCTATGCCACTAAAAAACTGAATGAGACCCTTCAATTGCTTCGCGAACAAATGGAATTGCAGGAAGCCTTCTTTCAAAAAATGGACTTGGGCGACCGGCTGTTTCAGCAGCAAAAACTGGAAGAAGCACTTGAGGCCTACAACCAGGCACTTGAATTGATACCTACAGATAACTACACCCTGAGTCAGGCAGAAAAGATCAATGATATATTGCGCGAGCAAAAAGAACGCATCGACGGATACAATCAAAGCATGGAACTCGGCGAAAACCTCCTTGAACAGGGACGCTTTGAACCTGCCTTGCTTCAGTTTGAGATGGCAAAAAACCTGTTCCCTGAACGTGAATTGCCCAAACAGAAAATAGAAGAAACCCAGCAATTGCTTGCCGGACAAATAGCCCGCGAAAACCAGTTTGAAGCATTACTTGAAGAAGCCTCGGCTTCATTTACCCGGAAGGATTATGCTGCTGCAATCGAAAAATATGAACAAGCATTGCTTTTATTCCCAGAAGATGCAGGCACAATTCAAAAACTAAACGAAACACAAGCCCTTCAAGAAAAAGCCATCAGATATGAGGAAGTACTCGGAAAAGCTGATAAACTATACACAGAGCAGTCATTTAGCGATGCTTTAGCCTTTTACCAGCAGGCTTTGGACATCTGGCCCGAACAACCCTACCCGGCTGATATGCTCAACCGCATCAATACTATGCTGAATGATACCGAATTCCTGAACCAGGAAGCTTTCAAGGAATTGCTTGCACAAGCCAATTTACAGTATGATGGCGAGCAGTTTGACCTGGCGCTTGAAAGCTATAATCAAGCCCTCGAACTTAAACCTTCGGATGAGTTTACGCAAAGCCGTATTGATGAATTGACTGCGCTATTTGATGAACAAAGCAGACTTGAAGAGCTGGAAGCCTCTTACGCAAAAGCCATGGAAGCCGGCGAATCGGCATTGAACCTGCAAAATTATGAAGATGCTATTATCGCACTGAATCTGGCAATTACATTAAAACCGGATGAAATCAGACCCAAAACTTTACTTCAAGAAGCTGAAGCGGCCTATGCAGCGCTAAATCAGCAGGAAGAGAACATAGCTTTGTACCAAACCACCATCGAAGCTGCT
>JAGYLH010000016.1 GCA_018400955.1 Bacteroidales bacterium | reverse complement strand
CTCAAAAGTAATACCCCACAGCTTGTTGCACAATTCAAAGATGCCATCGCGTACATTTTCCAGTTTAAAATAGGGGCGTAATTGTGATTCGTCCAGGTCAAATTTTTCTTTTCGGAGAATCTCAGTGTAATAAGCCCAATCCCAGGGTTCCAATTTAAAATTTTCGCCACGACTATCAATTAGCTTTTGCAAATTTTCGGCTTCCAGTTGTGACATAGGACGGGCTGCATCCATCAATTCATTCAGGAAAACTTGCACAGTTTCAGGTGTTTTGGCCATGGTTTCTTCCAAAACAAAAGCTGCATGCGTATCATAACCAAGCATCTGTGCTTTTTCAACACGTAAAGCCACTATTTTGGCAGCAATTTCTTTATTATCAAACTCATTATCATTGTCGCCTCGCATAAAATAGGCCGTATGAATATACTCACGCAATTTGCGGTTATCGGCAAATGTAAGCACAGGATTAAAGCTGGGACTGTGCAGGCTAAACTTCCATTTGCCTGTTTCTCCTGCATCCGCTGCCGCTTGCGCTGCTGCATCGATGGCGGCTTGGGGAATTCCGGAAAGTTCAGATTCATCCTCAATCAATAAACTGAAATTGTTTGTTTCGGCCAATAAATTATCGCCATAAGTTAGCGAAAGCATGCTCAATTCCTCATTGATGGCACGAAGCCGCTCCTGTTCAGCTGCTTCAAGCAAAGCACCACCCCGGACAAACCGTTTATACGTTTTTTCGAGTAAGGTTTGTTGCTCCCGGTTCAGGCTGAGGCTCTCGCGGTTTCGGTAAACTGTATTTACACGCTCAAAAAGCTTGGCATTCAGTAAAATATCATCCGCATGAGCCGACATGATAGGCGAAAGTGTTTGGGCTACTTGTTGCAGCTCCTCGTTTGAAAGGGATGAACGGAAATTGTAAAAGACGCCATTGATGCGGTTTAGCATTGCTCCGCTATGCTCAAGGGCTTCGATGGTGTTCTCAAAGGTAACCAAATCAGTACCATTTGTTATGGATTCTATTTCTGCCTTTTGTTCTTCAATGCCTTTTTCAAAAGCAGGTAAAAAATGTGCTGTCTCGATCTTTTCAAATGGAGGAAGTCCATAAGGTGTGTCGAATTCAGTTAAGAACGGATTTTGATCTTTGGTTTTCTCTGTAGGAGAACAGGATATGACCATTGTTACAATGATTAAAAGGTAAATTGTTGATTTCATGATATTTAATGATTTGATTTAATAGGCTAAGATAAGCTTTTCAAATCAATATCCTAAAAAAAATTGACAGTTAAAGTCTTATGCCAAAGCGCTTCAACTGTCAACTAATGAATGCCATTACTATATGTAAGAAGCTTTTCTAGTGAATTACGATTTCTTAAATTTAATAGTGCAACCTATAGCGCGTGTTGTTGCCGGTTCAGGCATTTTTCCATTCATCAGGTTGTCAATGGCCGACTCCACATAATGCTTGGTGGCTGCGGCTGCATCCTCATGGTTGTCGTCAATAGCGCCTATGTAGCGTACAATCAGATCTCCATCTTCCCTGTTAAGCAAAAAAACATGGGGTGTTCTGGTAGCACCGTATTCCCGGAAAACTGTTTGGTCTGCATCGAGCAAATACGGAAAGGTAAAACCTTTTTCCCTGGCCCTCACTATCATTTTCGAATAGCTGTCTTGCGGCACAATGGTCGAATCATTCGGGTTAATAATAATCACGGGATAGCCAAGGGGCGCAAACTTTTTGTCCAGGGCAATTTTCCGGTCTTCGTAAGCCACAGAATAGGGGCAATGATTGCACGAAAACATCAGGATAAATCCTTTGGCATCAGGGTAATTCGCCATGGAAACCATGGTGCCGTCAACATTGCGCAATTTGAAGTCAGCTTTATGCAATTTCATAACCATCGGCGAAGCTTAGGCTGAAAGCAGCCATAAGAAGAGTGAAAATTACTTTTTTCATAGTTTTCTAAGGTATTAATAAGGGTTTAACAATTTCATTGAGTTCATCATAGGTATAACTTCCTTCGTGAAATTTGCGGAGTTGCGTTTGCACTCTTATATATAATTGTTGCAGGAATGGCGCTGACCAACTATTATCCACCTGCGGTATCCAGGCATTGGCATCGGGTTCATGCAGCATAATCACTTCGGCCTGTAAATCGTTACTTTTCCACATACGGGATTAACGGCTTTCAGGCTTTTCACAAATCGAGGCTAACTAAAGCATCTTAATTTTCATTTTATACATCGCGTTCAACTTAACTCAAAATCAAGTTCCTTTATGCGGGGCACACGCAGGTAGCCCAAATTGATGACATAGGTGGTGTCGTTTGAGAGATTGAGTATGGGTTTGAATTCTCAAAATTGTAAACCTTAACCTGGTACTGGCTTTTTGGCGACGGGTATCAAAATGAGAAGATAAAACGAATCAATGTCTTTCATTTTGTAAAATATAATGGCTGATTGAAGTATTATTACGACTTAACGATATTTAACAAGCTTATAACAATTCATTGTGCAAAAGTTTGTGAAATGCGAGCAGACACGATAGATTTCTTCAAAACTGACTGGCAGCGCGAGCATTGAGCACATTTGGGTGTCTCTGATGATTTTTCACATGAAGCATTTAATTATAAATCGCATTGAAAAACATCTGATATACCTTATATCTGCCAAGTATTATTGTATTTCATTCATTTTCAATGAATTGAAAACAATGCATCAATGTATTCTTTTTGAAAGGCCTGCGGCTGAAATTCAATTCCCCATTTGCTTATGCATTCATGTGATTTCGGGAAAATATGTAATCGCATTTTTCAATAAATAGCCTGTCAATTCCATTTTCATACTTTTGCAAACTAATTTTTTTAACGAATCATTAACAGTTTATGAAAAAAGCCGAAACTTCTATTCGCATTATTTCTCTTTATTTCAACCGGTTTGACTGCACAATTTAGCCTGCAAAGGCGAATTCAGGCCAAGGCTGGAATACCGTGATGGCTATTCCCAATTGAAAACAAGAACCGATGCTGCTGCCCCTTGTTAATCTGACCAACGGATACGGGCTCATAGCCGATTATAAGAAAGACTGGCTTAGCAGCCGGATTAGTTTTCAGGATGTCAGGTTATGGGGCAATGACAATGTTGTTGCCGGAACCGGAATGTTCGGCAACAATGCCAGCACAGCTATATTTGAAGCCTGGACTGAGCTTTCATTTCTGTCAAATTCATCGATTAGGATTGGCCGTCAGACATTTGATTACGATGACAGTCGAATTTGTCGGAGCGAAACTGGAACAATAACGGCAGGTTATGATGCACTTTTATACAAACCCGACGTGCCTGGTTGGCAAAATGGACGCTACTTTTTCCTTCAACAATACAAAAAACAATGTATTTGGCAACGAATTTCCTGCTGATGGATTGCGAAGCCTGAGTTTTTGCGGCTCCAACGCAGCCTGAATACCAACCTATCTGCCAGTATCATTGGGATAGTGACCGGTTTTATGAAAGAAAATACAAGCGAAACCATCTATGCTAAAACAACTTATGGTGCCAATGTTAATTACAAAAAGGATGACTTTGATGTATTTGGCAGCTTTTATTACCAGGCAGGAGCCGACAAATCCGGGCTAGGTGTTTCGGCCTGGAATGCCAACAGCACGGCACAATACAGCATGGGCAAAACACGCCTTAAACTTGGGTTCTCTTTAATTTCGGGTAATGATACCGATAATGAAAAACTGAACACTTTCGACCTCATTTACGGTGCACGACATAAATACTATGGCCATATGGACTATTTTAATGCATTGGCTGCTCGCACCAAAAATGGAGGCCTCAATAATATTTTTGCAGGGATTACCTACAAAATCAATCAAAAAGCAAGCATATTGATTGATTACCATTATTTCACGCTAAATCAGGTGCTGCATGATTTCCGTAGCCCAGACCCGAATGCTGTTTTGGATAAAGCATTGGGATCAGAAATTGATTTGGGATTTAAAATTTCCTTTGGCAATACTGTTAATTTACGCGGTGGATATGCTATGATGTTACCTGCCAAAACACTCAATATATTGCAAATTGGAGGGGCAAAAAACAAATTCTCTTCCTGGGGCTGGTTGATGTTGACAGTTAAGCCGAAGTTTTTTTCCACGAAATAAGGGGCGATAAATTGGTAGCATAAAAAAGCAACCATCAACTGTTTAGGCCTTCTGATAACGAGCGTAGCAATGATTCTACTTCTGCAATTCCTTCTTAAGGATATTCATAAACCTTGTTTTGCTGATGTAATGATCAGCCAGCAATTTGCCGTTGTGCATCAAACTAAAAGCCCCAAAACCTGAGGGTGCATGCTTTGCTTCATCTGCAGTAAGCAATTTACTGATTTTCAATTCGATGTTATTTTCTTTAGCAGCATTTTTCAAAGCGGTGACTGCATTTTCGTGCCAGGGGCATTGATCAGCATACACCAAATGCCAGCCATTATACTTGTCCTGTACCCTGGTCCAGTCAATAAATTTGGGAGTTTCGTAGGAAGTTTCAAATGATTTAACCAGAAGCTCATAGCGGCCAAGTTTTTCAACAGCCTCAAAACCACATTTTTTAAACAGGCTTCGATTGGCCATCCAGGGACCATCGCTGCTCATGGTGCAAAGGCCTGATTTTCCGTTCTCTCTGGCGGCCTTTTCACATTGTTGTATCAGCGCACTTCCCAATCCTTTTTCCCGCGCTTCCTTTTTATATACAGCAATGCAATGTATAAAAAAGTAGTTGTTGGCCTGAACAGGTCGCCAGGCCAATTCGGATGGGATAAACTCGATAAAAGCAATTTGTTTTCCAGATTGATCCAAGGCTGAAATAATTTGCAGACCTTTGTTTTGTTTGTCCAGAAACCAGTCAACCTTGGCCCGATAGGCAGGCGACTGCTTGTCTTTAACACAACAAATGCCGGCTTCGGCAACACTATCCGCTGTTACAGTTTGAAAGGTAAAGGTTTCCATGATTGAATTGATTTGTGCGAATTTAATGAAAATGGTTCAGGCAAAAAAAATGTAAAAAAAAACACAGCCTCGCGCGATATGCTCAAGACCGTGTTTGCAAGAATTTCTTTAAAACAAAAACGAAGCAAAAACTGCTTAATAATCAAAATTCCGTTTCATGTATTGTATGCGCTCAAAGGCGGCGGTGTTCTCGGTTTGCTTGTTTACGAGTCCCTTAAAATCCTTTACAGATTTATAGTTGTGTTTGCGCATCCATTCTTCCAGGCCGCTTACTATTTCGCTGATATAGGGAATGCCATTCTGGTAAATTGATGTGCATATTTGGGTAACTGCCGCGCCAGCAAGCAATTGCTTAACAACTCCAATGGAATAATGAATACCCGTGGAGGCTGCCAAATCGCATTGGATGCCATCTGCGCTCAACAGGGCAATCCAGCGTAATGGGATGGCTTTTTCGTCGGGGCTGGAGAAAATATTGTCCGAAACCACCTTCATGCTGGCGATGTCCACATCGGGATTGTAAAAACGGTTGAAAAGTACCAGGGCATCGGCACCGGCTTCGGCCAAACGGTAAGCCATGGCCATGGTATTGGTAAAATAAGGCCCTATTTTTACAGCTACCGGAATGCTGACTTCTTTCTTAACAGCTTGCAGAATTTCGATATAAGTATCTTCGATTTGCTGGCTGCTCACATTTTTGTCAAAAGGGAAAATGGCAATATTCAGCTCAATGCCATCGGCTCCGGCTTCCTGGATTTTCGATGCAAACTTGGTCCATTCCACAGGGCTCACACAGTTGATGCTGGCAATGATAGGAATTTTAACTGCTTTTTTTGCCTCCCTAATCAGGCCAAGGTATTCTTCCACCCCACTGCCTTTAGATATATTAACCACATAATCAGAGGCTTCCGGATACCAAAAATACATATCGTTTCGTTTTAGCCCTGCCTCTGTTTTGGCTACTATCTGCTCCTCAAAAAGCGATTTGAGCACAACTGCCCCTGCCCCTGCGGCAGCAAAAGCCCTGATATTGTCCACATTATCCGTAAGCTTGGAGCTGCTTACCACAATTGGGTTTTTGAGTTTCAAACCCATGTAATTCGTTGATAAATCCATTTTTGATGTATTACGTTTTAAAAATTTCATTGGCAGCAAAAGTGATTTGTTGGTTACGAATTTGTTCGAAATGCGAACCTACAAATTTAAGTGCAAGTGCAAGATTTTGCTGCGCTTTTGATGTTAATTTTTCATTAAAATTCCAGTCATAGCCTTTTATATGCAGCAGATAGGCAACTGGCGCCCTGCCGAACATTTTTTGGCAAAGGTCAACCACAAAAGAAACCGAAACGGCATGCATGGAAAACTCTATGCGCGATGCCGATGGATCCACTTTTGTGATTTGAAAATTATCGATATCCTCCTGTGAAGCATCTACAAAAAGTACGGTATCAAAATTCGAAATCTTTTCGGCATCCTCTATATTGAGTTGATAATTGCAATCGAGGCTTACAGAAGGATCAGGGTTTGCGGCCAACCATTCCTCCAAATGATGAATAAATGCAGCTCCAAGGCCATCGTCTTCCCGGCCAGGGTTGCCATATCCATATAAAAGGAGTTTTTTTTGTGTTGACATGCTATGTTTTACGTTTTCAGGCTAACTACAATGTTTTCATTTTGAGCAGTCAGCTTTTCAGAGGCATTTATATAATGCTTGCTGTCTTTCTCAACTCTTGCGTTGGTCAATCAAATTGTCTTTGCTATCGTAAAGTTTCACCTCAAGCGGCATTTTCCCCAGCGCATGGGTAGCACAGCTTAAACAGGGGTCGTAAGCCCTGATGGCTACTTCAACGGCGTTCATCATACCTTCGGTAATCACTTCCTTGCCGTTCATCATGGCCTTGGCCACAAAATTCACCGAACGGTTCATCGGTTCATTGTTATTGGTTGTGGAAACGATCAGGTTGGCCATTTCTATCTGGTCATTGTCATTGATGCGGTAATGGTGGAATAGTGTGCCACGTGGAGCTTCACCAATCCAACACCCTCTTTTTGCTTGGTACCTTTGGTAAGCAAATCGTCGCCCAAAGGTCAGGATCATTCAGCAAATCGCGAATAACTTCAGCAGCATGCAGTGTTTCGATCAACCTGGCATAATGCATATGCATGCAATAATTGTTAGGCTTACCATTGGTGAGTGCTTTGTAAATTTCAAATTCCTTTTGTGCCAATGGGCTTGGGATGAAGTCGGCAGTATTTAATCTGGCCAATGGCCCAACGCGGTACCAGCCATTGTCTTGTCCCAAATCTTTCAAATAGGGAACTTCATATAGCTCCAGCTACGGACTTCTTCCTCGATATATTTATCATACTCCTGGTAGTCCCACATCATGAAGGATACGCTTGCCATCTTTGTCAACAGCGCGTAGCACACCGTGATACAGGTCGAGGGCACCATCCTTTCGCACCAGGCTCAGGTGGTTGCTTGGGAAATGGGCAAAATTGTCGATAAACTCCTTATTGGCTTTGTAATATCCTTTGAAAAAATCAAGAGCATCCTGCGCCCAACTCACCATTTATCGGCATTGAGTGGGTCGGCACCGCTTAAGGAATTCGTCTCTTTCGGCAATACTCAGGTTTTGTTGATCCCACCTGGAATTGCACCTGTGCCGTGAATCTTCTTGCCTGCGGTTGCCCGGATGATTTCTTGCCCGAATTTCCGCATCATCACACCTTGAACAGCCAGATCAGGATGCTCAGCGCCACACCAATTACGTTTCTGATGGCGGGGTCGCCGTCGATACCAAAAGAAAATCGGGTGAGCTCAGGTGGAAAAAGTGGAGTGCGTGCGACTGGAAAAACTGCCCGTAATGCATCAAACGACGCATTTTTTCGCCGGTTGGGGTGAGCCCCTCCCCTGTTCCTGCGCCAACGATGACGTCCAATGCCTTGGCAGCAGCCAAATGGTGGCTTACGGGACAAATGCCACAAAGGCGTTGCACCAATACGGGTGCTTCCCAATAAGGCCGGCCTTGCACAAAGCGCTCAAAACCACGAAATTCAACAATATGCAAACGTGTTTGGTAAACATTTCCGTTGTTGTCCATGTGGATGGTAACCTTCCCATGGCCTTCAACGCGGGTTACAGGTTCTATGGTTATTTTCTTCGACATTTTTCTGTTCTGTTTTGGTTAGTCAAATTTAATAAGTTCGTAAGGCAGCTTCAGCGGATCGCCTGTGATTAATGCTACCAGTGCGTCCCAAATCAAATCGGCACGTGGGGGACAGCCCGGAAGGTAGTAATCGATTTTTACGATTTCATGACAGGGATACACCTTGTCCAACAACATAGGCAATTCATCGTCATTAGGCAAAATGTGCTTGGTGTTGAGCTGAACGGTAGGGCCGCCAATATAAGCTTCGTGCAGGCATTCCTCCACGGGGATGCCATTGCGCAGCGCAGGCAATCCGCCCATGATGGCACACTCGCCAAGCGAAATAAGTATTTTGCAATTTTTGCGGAAATCTTTCAATACTTCCACATTTTCGCTGTTGCAACAGCCCCCTTCGATGATGCCTATGTCCACCGGTTTGGTGAATTTTTTGATATCATCAATGGGTGATTTATTAAATTCAACCAAGTCAAACAGTTGCAGTATGCGCTCATCAATATCAAGTATCGACATATGGCATCCAAAACAACCGGCCAATGAAGTGGTAGCAATTACTGGTTTACTCATGGTTTTATCTCCTATGCTTAAAGTTTTACATCGCTGCCAATCGGCTTGCGGTCGAATTTACGTGTTCCAATGGGTTTGGCAAAGCCTTTTTCCTTTACAAGGATAGAACCTACCGGGCAACTTTCCATAGCCTTTTCAGCTGTTTGTTTGTCCATTGATTCCCCAAGCA
Organism: Bacteroidales bacterium; assembly: GCA_018400955.1. Lineage (GTDB taxonomy): Bacteria > Bacteroidota > Bacteroidia > Bacteroidales > F082 > CALAZZ01. The sequence continues at coordinate 34,123 of JAGYLH010000016.1, read as the reverse complement.
CCTTATCAAGCACCACTTCGAGCTTATCGCCCCGGTTGTGGAATGCAAAATAGGAACGGCCTTCCTCGTCTTTCACCGATTTGATACACCTTTTGCACATTATGCAACGGTTTTGGTCCTTAATGATATAGGGCGAGCTGGCATCCACTTCGCGCAAAGGAAAATCATAGGGGTAGCGCGGTACCATCATTTGGTAAAGGTATCCCAATGCCTGCAGTTCGCAGTCACCGCTCTTTTCGCAAGCCGGACAAAAATGGTTTCCGCTTACGAACAGCAGTTCCACGATGGATTTTCGTATATCAATCAGGTCTGGCTTATTGGATTCAATTTCCATACCATCGCCAATTGGGGTGGTGCAGGCTGTCATCAACCTGCCATTGATCCTTACTGTGCATACACGGCAGGCACCCTGTGGTTTCACACCGGGCATATTACACAGGGTGGGAATAAAAATGCCATTTTCGCGGGCGGCTTCAACAATAAATTTACCGGCCTCGGCCATGCATTCCACACCATCTATTTTGAATTTTGCAAGATTGCTCATTTTCAATGCTTTTTTGTTGTTATTCTGGTTATCTGACTAATGGTGGTTAAAATTTGGCACCCGACCAACATAGTTGCAGGAAGCCTGAACGGAAGCTTCCATATCGAAGCCCTGATCAAAATCCTTATCCTTTTGCAACAAGGCTTCATAAAGATGTCGGAAGTTTTTCAAACTACTTACAATGGGGTTGGCTGCCGTTTGGCCCAATCCACAACGGCTGGCTTGCAGCGTTTTGGCCCATGATTGCAAATCGTCCAGATCGCTTTTCACTCCTTTGCCATTCAGGATTTTAGTCAGTTTATTCGTCATCACCTGCGTCATATTCCTGCAAGTGCTGCACGAACCGCATGATTCCTCAATAAAGAAATGCATAAAATTGAGCACCACATCTTTGAGCAGGTTGCGTTGCGGCCCGAAAATGATCATGGAGCCACCTGTAGAAAGGTCAGAATAGCCCAAAGTGCGGTGGAATTCCTTGCTGCCGATCAACGTACCCGAGGGCCCGCCAACCTGCACAGCCTGCACTTCCCAGGCACCAACCATATCCAGCATATCTTCCACATTAAAACCCCAATCAACTTCGTACACACCCGGGAACATACAATCACCCGAAATGCTGAGTATTTTCGTGCCTGTAGAGTCTTCGGTGCCGAACTGGGTAAACCATTCGCCTCCATTGAGTACAATTTTAACAGCAGTGCCAAAAGTTTCCACATTGTTTACGATGGTGGGCATTCCCAAATAGCCTTTTTCAACAGGAAAAGGTGGTTTGTCACGGGGCTCGCCACGTTTGCCTTCGAGCGATTCGAGCAAAGCCGATTCTTCACCACAAACATAAGCACCAGCACCATATTGGATGCGAATATCAAAATCAAAACCTTCAATACCGGCAATTTCCTTGCCCAGCAAGTTTTGCTTACGCATATTTTCGAGCACTTCATTGAGGTAGTCCTTCATGTATCGGTACTCATACCGCAAGTAGAGAATACCTTCGTCGGAACCAATCGCATAGCCAGCAACTGCCATACCTTCAAAAACCAATTCGGGTTTTTCGGTAAGAATCACACGGTCCTTAAAGGTGCCTGGCTCGCCTTCATCAGCATTGCAAATCACATAACGCTTGTCCCCTTTTGAACGGCGGCAAAACTCCCATTTTAAACCTGTTGGAAAACCTGCACCTCCGCGACCACGGATATGGCTATGCTTCATCTCGGCAATAACCGCTTCGGGAGACATTTTAGTCAGCCTCGTTTTGGTTACGGTTCCCATTTCATAATCGTCGCCCAATATCATGCCTTTGCGCCTGACATTGCTCGAAACAATGGAACGCAGACTGGGCAATTGGTTCTTTCCATCGCCATAGCTCTCGTTCATCAGTTCTTCCACCGCCTTGCCCTCGCGCATATGTTTTACAATTTCGCGCACACGGTAGGGCGTAAGGCGGGTAAAGACTTTGTTGTTGATAATGGCTGCCGGTTCCTGATCGCTCATGCCCATACAGGCAGTATTAAACAAGCCAATCAGGCCGTCGTCGCTTACCTGACCAAACTTAATACCGGCTTCACTCTCAAAGGTTCTCTTTACTGAATCATAGCCAAACATACGCGCAACTGCACTGTCGTTGAGGTAAATGGCATACTTTCCACGTGGTTTGGTACTGAAAAAATGGTAAAAGCTGATGGTTTGCTCCACATCCACCTGCGACATACCCAGATTGGCTGCCAACAGATCAATGGCATCCTTTGGAATATAGCCCAGCTGCTCCTGAATATCAATCAGGATATCCATGAGGCGGTTCCTGTCGCTGCCATACTGTTTAAGGATTTGCTTAACAGTGTCTTTCATGAAGTTTTGTTTTATTAATAATGGTTTGATTTCAATTGAAAACTAATTGTTAATTAATTAACAACAAATGTATAGTCTTTTTGGCAGACCGGGACGGTAAAAGATAAATTTAGAATTATTATAAATTAGGAAGTCACAGGTATTACCTCTCAGATAATTTGATGGATACTGAAAAGCAAAATAATCATTAAAAACTTTCCGGTTTAATCAGCATCACGATGCTGTTCCACAAAGTTGGTAAAGCACGCGTGCCCCAACATTGCCATCCCATTCGTCTTTTTCGTCATGCAGGTTGGGGGCCACTTCGCACAAATCAAAACCCACAATTTCTTTTCCCATACTTCTTAGCCGATTTAGCAAATAAATCACTTCTTCGTACTGCAAGCCGCCAGGAACGGGTGTTCCGGTATGTGGGCACAATTTTGGGTCGAGGCCGTCAATATCGATACTGATATAAACCTTTTCGGGCAAGGCGGCGATAATTTGGTCAGTCAATTGCATCCAACTCTTGCCTTCGAAAAGTTGCTTGCGCAGCTCGCGGTCATAAAAAACCTGCACCCTGTCGCTGTTTTTAGCAATAAAATCAACTTCCTCGTGGCAATAATCACGGATACCGACATGTACTATCCCACTAACTGTATTATATTTCAATGCGTTATAAAATATGGATGCATGCGAATAATCAAAACCCTCGTAGGCTTTGCGCAAATCGAGGTGGGCATCGATGGTCAAAATGCCGTAATCCTGACCCAAAGCTGAAAGGTAGGTATGATAACCAAAGGGCGTACTGTGGTCGCCGCCCACAAGCCCCACAATCTTGTCCTGCTTTTTCCAAAAGTCAATGCGCCCTGCAACCCAGATATTGAGGTGCTCTGCACCTTCCTTTATGCGCTTGTATAGTTTTTTGTAATGCGGGCTTTCGGCATCCATTTCCCCCGATTCAATGGCCTCTATAATGGCGGCAGCATCAGGTTTTAAGCTGTGGTGCAAGGCTTTAAGTTCGTCAGGGAAACGATCCATCCAAATACCTTTTTCCCATAGATTGGGATAGTCGTGGTTGTACAGGTCAATTTGCATAGAAGCATTATAAATCGCCTCAGGGCCTTCAAAAGTACCCTTGCCATAACTCACTGTCAGTTCCCAATTAACAGGAATCAGAATAATCTGTGCCTGCTCAGCCGTACAGGGAAGGCCAAAAACACCTGTATCAGCAGTAGCTGCAGCGCTTGGGTTGAAGGATTTGTCCATTATCGATTTTTTAACAAAAATAGGATATTGCGTGGAGGTGCAAGGTGAATAGGGAAGATTTTTGTTGGTAAAATGCTTGCCTGCTGCGTTTAGAGTAAAAATCATATTCTATAAGTTGGAAGACAGGGGTTTGGCTTAAACCATTTCTCTTCAAGCATAAATGCTAGTAAGTATCTGATATGCAAAATATTAAAAATACGAGGGTCAAAATCAGGAAAAATAAATAAAGCAGTTGGGAAGGAATAACAGATTAATCGCATCATCAAATAAATGGCATCCGAATTACAATTATGATAATGGATTCAGCTAGTTTCACTTATCTCTTATTCGCAAAGGGTGTTACATTCAGGCAAACCAACCAATTTACCTTATCCGATACCTTATTGATATTTTCCTCTAAATAATATGTGCTAAAACCTGAAAATTATTTTAAAAAAATGGTCAGACGTTTCGTTTTTTTTTCTTCGTGATAATTGGCAGCATTTCAGGCCTCATTGAAGCTGATTTGGGGCGTGCACAGAAAAAGATATGAAATTTGCCGAAAATTCGTCTGCCATTCAACGCAAGTATTTGCTAATTTAGCAAGGTAAAAATCGAGTAAAATACTAATTAATAATGAAAAAGACTAAACCAACATATCAACAATTAGAGAATAAACTTAAATCACTGGAGGAAGAAAACTCATTTTTGAAATTGAATCAAAAAATTTTCGACGCTTCCCCAGCATATGTAGTTTTAATTGGCCCTGATGGTAAAGTTTTGTCAATGAATGATTCAATGCTTCAGGCCATTGGATATACAATCGCAGAAGTATTAGGCAAAGATTATATTGAAACATTTATTCCGGAACAAGACCGCCCAAAGCTAATAGCGTTATTTGCTAAACATGCTGTTGTTGAAGAAACAGCACAGAATATCAATCGACTTTTAAAAAAAAATGGTGGAACGGTTACAGTTGAATGGCATGGCACACCATTTTTTGATAAAGAAAATAATCTACATGCATATCTTGGCATTGGTATTGATATCACTGAAAAAATCGAAACAGAAAAGCTGTCTAAAAAAAGTACGATTCAATTAGAGACAATTATAAATAATTATCCAGGAGGCTCGATTACACTATTTGATAAGGATTTGAAGATATTTTTTACTGGAGGGACGGGTTATAGAAAACACAATCTAGACCCGAAAATATTCGTTGGCAAACACCTCAAACATGCATTTGTTCCGGAAATAAGCGAAATCAATATGGCTTATTTGCAAAAATGTCTTAACGGAGAGATATCTGAATTCATTGTTGAATACGAGCAAGCGTATTACAAAAATTATACTTACCCGATTGTCCTAAATAATAAAATTGAATATGCATTGCTTATCTCAAATGATATTTCGGATTTGAAGACACAAGAAAAAGACTTGCTAAAAACATTACAAGAACAAAATTTAATTTTAAAAAACGACCCTGCATTTATCATATTTAAGGACTGTAAAAACAATATCCTGCGCATATCAGAAACAGTAGCAAAAATGACAGGCCTACCAATGCATGAAATCGAAGGTAAGCCTTCTAAGGAAATATACCCTGATATGGCTGACAAATATTATGTGGATGATTTAGAGGTAATGAAAAGCGGAAAACCCAAAAGAGGAATTATTGAACCATTAATAACTGTTGACGGAGAGCAAAAATGGCTATTGACTGACAAGATTCCCTACCGTAATGACAAAGGCGAGGTTGCAGGAATAATCGTATTCTCATCCGATATTACAGACATAAAAAAAACAGAATTGGCACTCATTGAAGCAAAGGAAAAAGCTGAAGAAAGTGAAGCAAGGTTTCGGAAACTTATGGAGAATATTGATACTATTGCTGTTCAAGGTTATAGCCCTGATGGAGTTACCCAGTTTTGGAATAAAGCATCCGAAAAACTATATGGATACACCCGGGAGGAGGCAATTGGCAGCAATCTTCTGGATCTGATCATTCCATCTGAAATGAAAGATATGGTTGCGGCAGCAATTCATGAAATGGCTGAGACAGGAGAACCTATTCCTTCAGGTGAATTGGCACTGAAGCACAAAGATGGCACACTTGTGCCTGTTATATCACATCATGCTATTGTCAAAGTGCCTGGACATGAACAGGAGCTATTTTGTTTAGACATTGATATCGCCAAAAGCAAGAAAGCCGAAGAAGCCTTACGTATGAACGAGGATCTGCTGAATGCAAGTCAGCGTTTGAGTAAAACTGGTGGGTGGGCATGGAATGTTGAGAAAAATGCCATGCATTGGACAGAGGAAGCTTATAGAATTCATGACTTTACACCCGGAGAGATAAAGCCTGGTTCTGCCGAGCACATCACTATGAGTTCAGAGTGCTATCGGCCGGAAGATCGTGCACTGATTCTGGAAGCATTCCAGCGTTGCATGGAGGAAAGACAACCCTATGATCTGGAATTCCCTTTTAAGACTATCAAGGGGCGTCAACTCTGGATACGAACTGCTGCCCAACCAGTTATTGAAAACGGTAAGACTACAATGATCATTGGCAATATCATTGACATCACAGAACGAAAGTTGGCAGAAATTGAGATAGAGAAGTCGAAAGAATTACTTTCTGATCTTAATAAACGACTGGAATCTGCCCGAGAGAACGAACGCGCTGTTATTTCCAGAGATATTCACGACCAGCTTGGTCAGTCATTAACTGCTCTGAAGATCGACTTGATGAGTCTAAGGAATAAAATGACAACTGAATCTATTGAATGTAAAGCATTGGGAGATATGATTAAGATGGTTAATACCATAAGCAAGGATGTGCAAAGGATTTCTTCAGATTTGCGTCCATTAATGATCGACGACCTTGGCCTGGCTTCCACTCTGGAATGGTACTGTGAGGAATTCGCCGGCAGAACAGGATTGAAAGTGGAATTAGACATTGAAGCTACACAATCAGATTGCATAAACAGAGATTTGGCTTTATATAGGGTGGCTCAGGAATCTCTTACCAACATCATCCGGCATGCCAATGCCAGAATGGTAAAGGTAAGTCTGCACAAAATAAATGATAACTTAGTATTGACAATACAGGATGATGGAATTGGAATCTCACCTGATAAGATTGGATCAAATAAATCATTGGGCTTATTGGGTATGTCAGAAAGGGTAAAACAATATGATGGTAAGCTAGAAATCCAGACCAAAGAAAAAAGTGGCACAATAATCAGAGCTATTATACCAATTACTTAACTTTAAACCATGAAAATATTACTTGCTGATGATCATCAGGTGGTTCGTGAGGGACTAAAACAGATGCTTAAAAAAACTGGTCTGGCTGATTTTGTTGAAGAGGCAAAGGATGGTAATGAAGCTCTCATTAAAATAGAATCAGGAGAATTTGATTTTGTGATCCTAGATATATCAATGCCTGGCTTAAGTGGATTAGATATTTTAAAGGCACTTGAATCAAATAAGATCAAGGAAAAGATTCTGATTATGAGTGTTCATCCACAGAAACAGTATGCTATTCGCGCGTTGAAACTAGGTGCTGGAGGGTATATTTCGAAAGACAGCACTACAGAAGAGCTCGAACTTGCAATAAAGAAAATCTCTTCAGGAGGAAAATATGTTTCGTCAGATGTGATCGGAATACTTGTTTCTGACTTCAATGATAATAATGATGCAGTCCTGCATGAAAGCTTATCAGAAAGGGAATTTCAGGTGATGTGCTTTCTTGCAAAAGGTATTTCGCTGAAAGAGATAGGAGAGAAACTCTTCATAAGCGAAAGAACCGTCAGCACTTACCGCACACGACTTCTTGAAAAGATGGAAATGAAAAGCAACTCAGAGATTGCTTTATATGCATATAAAAATGGGCTGATAGAATAGATTTAATGGCGGAGAAGCGTATGGGCATAAGTCCCCCTCAGTCTCTTCGGCCTTCAGTCTCTCAGTCTCTCCCTCCCTCTTACGCCTTCATGTAAGTATTCCACTACAAATAAATCAGTTTATCCCTACACGTTTTAGTTAGAAATACTACATACTTCTCTGTTTACATTGATTATCTTTATCCTTTCTGGCGAAAGGAATAGTCCTTTTACCAAAATCATAAACTAATTCATAAAATGAAAATAGTTATTGCAGATGATTCCTGGTTGTTGAGAGACAGACTCTGCAAATTATTAAATGGCTTGAATGAAAGAATAGAAATCTATGAAGCAGAAAACGGACGCCTTGCCATGGAATTGATTTGTGCAGAAAATCCTGATCTGGTTATACTTGACATCAGGATGCCTGAAATGAACGGGATTGAAGTTTTAAAGAAAATCAGGGAATTGAAAATGCAAACGAAAGTCTGCATGCTTACTAACTTTCCATTTCCTCAGTACAAAAAAAAATGCTTCGAGATGGGAGCTAATTATTTTTTGGATAAGAACATGGAATTCGAAAAGATAAAGGACATCATATTAAGATAAGCAGAGTTCACAAAACTATTATATATGCATTCATAATTCAGCATCAACATCAGTTTCTTTTTAACTTTCAAATGGAATATTATGGCCGACAACTACCTGAAAAAAGAGCTCTACAAGTTAATGAAAACCGATGATAGTATTTTCGACTTCATTCAGGAAGGTTCATTGGACGGTCTTTGGTACTGGGATTTGGAAAATCCGGAAAACGAATGGATGAATGCCCGATTCTGGACAGTATTGGGTTACAACCCCGATGAAATGCCACACAAATCATGCGCCTGGCAAAGTATTATCAACCAGGAAGATTTGAAAGCCGCAACTGAAAACTTCGTAAAGCATTGCGAAAATCCCAACCATCCCTACGATCAGATTGTGCGCTACACCCATAAAGACGGTTCAACAAAGTGGATACGTTGTCGCGGGCTTGCCATACGCGATGCCAGCGGAAAACCAATCAGAATGCTGGGGGCACATCAGGATGTAACGGGATTTAAACAAGCCGAAGAAGCAGTGCTGCAAAAAACCAATTTGATCAGCTCATTATTGGACAGTATTCCAGATCTTATTTTCTTTAAAGATAAAAATGGCTTTTACCTTGGTTGTAATCCACATTTTGCTGAATTTGTAGGTAACAAACGTGAAGAAATTGTGGGTAAAACAGATTATGATCTTTTGATAGAGCAACTGCCGACTTCTTCAGGCACAACGACAACGAAATGCTTAAGTTGCTCAAAACAAGGCACAACAATGAATGGATAACTTATGCTAACGGAAGAAGGGTATATGCCGATACAATAAAAACCCCTTATTATAACCAGAATGGTGAACTGATAGGTGTTCTGGGTATCACACGGGATATTACTGATCGCTACCATATAGAGCAGGAAAACCGTATTTTTAAAATCATGTCTGACAATGCCGTGGAAGGCAAGGCTATTGCTGACCTTGAAGGGAATATTGTATATGCAAACAAGTTCTGGGCTGAAATTCACGGCTTTACTCAGGAAGAACTGGTGGGTAAACATCTTTCAGTTTTTCACTCTCCACAACAATTGGAAGAGGTTGGCGGGCCTGCAGAGCTGTTTAAACTTGGGTACTTCGAGCCACGTGATATCGGCATATGCATTTTAATGGAACTGAGTTTCCCATGCTCATGAGTGGTACTGTAATTAATGACAGTTCAGGAAATCCGCAGTATATTTCAGCAACAGCCATTGATATAACTGAACGAAAAGCAGCGGAAAAGGAACTTGAATTTTCAAATGCTCAGTTAAAAGAAACAACCAAAGCCTTTGAACAAATGAATTTCGCATTGATGCATGAAATCAACGAAAGGACCAATGCTGAACAGGAGTTGCAAGAATCAGAAGAAAAGCTACGCATCATTTTGAAAACAATGGATGAAGGTGTAGCAGTTTATACCGATAAAGAAATCAAATTTGCTAATGCAGCCTTATGCAGATTACTGGGGTACAGCGAAAACGAACTTGTTAACAAAGATACTGAATCGATCTCTGTCAAAATCATTCATCCCGATGATCTTTCAAAGGTAAACAGTGCAGCCGCTGCATGTTTGTCCAATGAAAACATGGAGCGAATGGAATACCGCTATGTAAATGCAGATGGAGATATAATTTGGGTTTCCGGAATTCCTGCAATCATCAGCTGGGGAAGTGAAAGAGCCATTATCGCAACAGTAGTTGACATCACCCGACACAAAATTGCTCAAAAAGAACTGGAAAAACATTCACTCTTATTAGAAAGTTCCAATAAAGAACTGGAAGCCTTCAGCTACTCCGTTTCACACGACCTGAGAGCTCCCTTGCGCCACATCAATGGATATATAGAAATTCTCAACAAACGTTTTGGTAGTGAGTTACCCGAAAAAGCACAGAATTACCTTCAAACAATCACTGGTGCGTCACAGAAAATGGGTAAACTGATTGATGACCTTTTGCAATATTCCAGAATAGGTCGTCAGGGATTGAGAAAAATAGAAGTGGACATGAATCTGCTTGTAGAAGAACTGATTGAAGAGTTAAAAGCGGGTGTGAAGGGAAGAAAAATCAACTGGAAAAAAGAAAACCTAAACAAAGTTTACGCCGATTACACCTTAATCAGGCAGGTGTGGGCCAATTTGCTCGAAAATGCAATAAAATACACTTCCAAAAAAGAAACAGCCGAAATAACAGTCGGTTTAACTGAAAATACTCATGAATATGTTTTTTATGTTTGCGATAATGGTGAAGGCTTCGACATGAAATATGCACATAAATTATTTGGAGTTTTTCAGCGATTACATTCCGAGACAGAATTTGAAGGAACCGGCATTGGTCTGGCCAATGTGCAGCGCATTGTTCACAAACATCAGGGTCGCGTTTGGGTTGAAGCTGAACATAAAAAAGGGGCAACATTCTATTTTACAACACCTAAAATCAGGGAGGAAAACCTATGAATATCACAAAACCAATTTTGCTTGTTGAAGACAACCCACTGGACAGGGAACTAACCATTGAGGCTTTATCTGAGTACAATTTAGTTAACAAAATTGCTACTGCAACTGATGGCGTTGAAGCTATGGAATACCTGCAATACAAAGGCAAACACAAGGACAGAGAAAAAGGCAATCCTTCTGTTATACTATTGGATATCAAGATGCCACGTATGGACGGCATTGAAGTGCTTGAGGCCATCCGCAATGATGACAATCTAAAAACAATTCCTGTAGTTATGCTCACCTCCTCACGCGAAGAACCCGATATGGAAAAATGCTACGAACTGGGCGTGAACGCCTATGTAGTAAAACCTGTTCATTTTAAAGAGTTTCTGGAAGCAGTAAAGCATACAACTGTTTTCTGGGTATTGGTAAATGAACAACCACCAAACAAAATTAAAAGCCATGAATAATCCAAAACTTAAATTGCTCATTCTGGAAGACTCCCTGTCGGATATGGAGCTAACGGTTTGGCACTTAAGAGAGGCCAGATATCAGCTTGATGTTACCCATGCCGAAGATGAACAGGGTTTCAGGGAAGCACTTCAAAACAAATCATTTGATGTTATCATCTCCGACTTTAAACTGCCGGGCTTCGATGCTTTTGGAGCACTGGAAATTTGCCAGCAGACCTGCCCCGAAGTGCCATTTATCTGCGTTTCTGGTATCATTGGTGAAGAAACAGCAGTAGAACTGATCAAGAAAGGAGCTATTGATTATGTGCTGAAAGACCGCCCTGCCAGGTTACCATTTAGTGTGCAGCGTGCCCTGGCCGAAGCAAAAGAAAAGCATGAACTTCACAGCGCAGAAGAAAAACTGAAAAAGAGCGAAGAACGTTTTAATCTTGTCATGAATGCTTCTAGTGATGGATTGTTTGATTGGAATCTGGAAACCAATGAAATTTATTACTCCCCAGGTTGGAAAAAAATGATTGGTTATGAAGATTATGAACTTCCAAATGATTTCTCGGTGTGGGAAATAACAACATCGCCTGAAGACGTTAAAAAATCATGGGAACTGCAGCAGAAGGTTATTACTAAGCAAATCGACCGGTTTGTAATGGAGTTTAAAATGAAACATAAAGATGGCCATTGGGTTGATATCCTATCGCGGGCAGAAGCCATTTTCAACAACAGTGGAAAAGCAGTTAGAATTGTAGGCACCCACACCGATATTACCGAGCGCAAGCAGGCAGAGGAAGCACTGAAAGAAAGCGAAAAACAGTTTCGTTTATTTACTGAAAATACTATGGATACAATCTGGTCAACAGATCAGAATTTCAATATTATCTTTGTCAACAATGCTATTGTTCATTTTTTAGGTTATACTCCTGACGAGTTCATAAATTCAAACCCTAGGTTATTCACACCTGAAAATGGCCTAAAAGCTATACAGGACGCAGCGGAAAATTTAATATCCGAATATAAGCAAGGAAATATTACTCAACAGAAATTTGAATTAAAACAAATCAGAAAAGATGGTAAAGTTATAGATGTGGAGATAACAGCCAATTTGTTATTTAATGACAAGAGTGAATTTATTGGTTTCCAGGGAAGATCTGTTGACATCACCGAGCGAAAGCAAGCAGAAAGCGAACTCATAAAGCTTTCAACCGCTGTGCAGCAAAGCCCATCGGTTATTGCCATAACAGATACCAAAGGAAAGCTTGAATATGTAAATCCTCAATTTACTGAAAGCACAGGTTATAGTATGGAAGAAGCAATTGGGCAAAATCCCCGTGTATTAAAATCGGGAGAACAATCTGATGAATTATATAAAGAACTGTGGAAAATAGTTTCATCGGGCAAAGTTTGGCACGGTGAATTTCACAATAAAAAGAAGAACGGTGAATTGTATTGGGAACTGGCTTCTGTTTCACCCATATTTGATCAACAAGGCAAAATCGTCAATTATCTAAAAGTTGCCGAAGATATTACGGAGCGAAAACAAGCCGAATACAACTTCAAACACTCCATTGATGAGTCGCCATTAGGTATTCGGATTGTAAACCAGGAAGGAAAAACCATCTATGTCAACAAAGCACTTTTAAATATTTATGAGTTCTCCTCTCCCGACGAATTCCTTAACACCAGCACAATAGAAACGTACACTGAGCAAAGCTATCAGAAACATCAGGAAAGAAAAAAAATCAGGCAACAAAGTGGAGATGTGTATGATTATGAAATCAGCATCAGGCGAAAAAATGGAGAAATCAGGCATGTAAAAGTGTGGCGTAAAGAAGTAATCTGGAATAGGGAAAAACATTTTCAGGTAATTAACCAGGACATTACCGAACTAAAACAGCTTAACAACGATTTGATTCAAGCCAAAGAAAAAGCCGAAGAAAGCGATAAGCTGAAAACAGCCTTTATCCAGAATATTTCACATGAAATCAGAACACCATTGAATGGAATTCTGGGTTTCGCAGAACTTATTGCAGAATCTGATCTATCTGAGGAGGAACGCTTGGTTTATCTTGAACATATAAATCAATCGAGCAATCGGCTGATGAATACAGTTAGTGACTATATGGATATGGCCAGAATAGTCTCCAACTCAATCGAAGTGAACAAAAAAGTATTTGCACTTGAACCATTTTTTGTTAGCGTGACCAAGAAAACAAAACAGGCATGCTCAGACAAAAAGTTAAAATTTGAGATTAAATTACCTATTAACACTTCCAGTTTGACAGTAAATTCTGATCCTGCATTTATTCAAATCATCCTTAATAAACTACTCGATAACGCTGTTAAATTTACTAAGGAGGGAAGCATCACTTGTGGCTATTGTATCAAAAATGGATCTATTGATTTCTTCGTTCAGGATACCGGAAGCGGTATTGACAACAATAAACTGGATTTGATTTTTGAAATGTTCAGACAAGCCGATCCTTCTTTAACACGAGGACATGAAGGAAGCGGACTGGGGCTTACAATTGCCATGAGTTTTGTAACATTACTAGGTGGCGAAATTAAAGTTACTTCTGAAAAAGGGAAAGGATCAGTATTTTCATTCACCATCCCATTAAATAATTCAGCAAAGTCGGTAACCCTTGATGAAACGATAACTTCTACCTCAGTAAGCACAAATAAACCACTCATTTTGATTGCTGAAGACGAAGAGTCAAATTATGAGTATCTGAAAATTGTATTAAAAGTAATAGGTGTTAAATATATCCATGCCTTCAACGGTGCAGAGGCAGTAGCTGTGTGTGAGCAAAACACTGATATTTCATTGGTGTTGATGGACATCAAAATGCCTGTGATGCGTGGTGATGAAGCCACAAGACAAATCCGAAAATTCAGGCCGGAATTGCCAATAATTGCCATAACTGCCTTCGCCCAGACAGGAGACGAACAGCGCTTCAGGGCAGCAGGCTGCAACGATTATGTAGCTAAACCTATTAAGAAGGAAAAATTGATGGCGTTGTTAAGTAAATATGGTGTTTAGTTTGAGAATATACTTTAAAAAAAATACGCAAGTTAAAACAGCTTGAATGGTGAAATTGGCGAATGAGCTTTATCCCAAACGGGCAAGAAAGTTCTTCAAAAACCACCACTTCATAGATGCGCGAACCTATTAGGAACATGCTGTAAAAGAAAACGTACTGCCTTTTGAAGCTTTGCTGCAAAACTGTTTGCCTTCTTAGGGGGAAGCATCCTTTCATTTCTATGCATTTTGCATTTTTTTTTGGGCTTGATTGTTGCTGTTTTGCCACATGCAATAAAATCAGACATAAAAATGGGTTGAAATAAACGAATGACATACAAAAGGAAGTATTTGCTAATTTAGCGGGGAAATCGTGAAATAAAAGTTTGAAAGAGGATTCTATATTTATCCGCCAGGATTACGGACACATTGCCATCATGCATAAAAATACACGGTCCAAGTAATTGTTACTATTATAAAAAATACACGCCGGCATGATTGCAGAAAAGATTTAAATTTGTCCTCCTAATTGAATTAGAAATGATTAGAAATTTTAAAGATTAAGATAAGATGTCAGATACGAAGCTAAATTCCTTAACCATTAGAGGTTATAAAAGCATAAAGGCAATTGACAGGTTTATACCTCGACCTATAAACATTTTAATTGGTCCAAATGGCGCTGGTAAAAGCAATTTTATTTCATTTTTTAAATTTCTGAGTTGGATGCTAAATTCAGATGGTAAACTTCAAGAACATGTAGCTTATTTGGGAGGAGCTAATGATATATTACATGATGGAGCAGATATTACAAAAAGTATTGATGCTCTCATAGAGATCCAAACACCATCAGGCACAAATGAATATATGTTTAGTTTGATGTTTGCTAAGCCAGATAAACTTGTATTTAGAGAAGAAAAGTATCGTTCTACTGCTAAGCGAATTCAAGGAGAGCCCCGTTGGAGTTCATGTGGTGTTGGGCATGGAGAAGCTCAGTTGCCTGAAGTTTCCAATCCAACAGCTAGTGCAATACTCAATCTATTAAAAAAACTTATAGTTTATCAGTTTCATAATACTAATGATACTGCACCAATGCGCTTAAAATGGTCTTTATCTGATGGGAGATGGTTAAAACAAAATGGTGATAACTTAGGTAGTTTTCTTTATCGTTTACAGAATGAGGAAAAACCATATTATTTACGAATTGTAAAATACATCCGTATGGTACTGCCTTTTTTTGATGATTTTGAATTATATGATGAATTTGGTCAAATTCTTTTAAGATGGAAAGAGAAAGGGACAAAGAAAATCTTTAATGCTGGGCAAGCCTCAGATGGTATGCTGAGAACTATTGCATTAATTAGTCTAATGGCACAGAACCCAAAGGATCTGCCAACTGTTTTATTTTTGGATGAACCTGAGTTAGGGTTACATCCAAGTGCTATTGATGCTGTTGCTGGTCTAATTAAAACAGCATCTTTATATTGTCAGGTGTTTGTAGCTACCCAATCTATTGGTTTAGTGAACAATTTTGAACTTGATGATTTGGTTGTAATAGACAGGAAAAGCAGAAGTTCTGAATACAAACGTCCTGATAGTGAAAGTTTACAAGTTTATCTTGAGGAGTTTTCTACTGGTCAAATTTGGGAAAAAAATATTATAGGAGGACGTCCATGAAATATTTAAACATAATTGTGGAAGGCGGCTCCGAAGAAGCATTTGTAAACGATGTGTTAGTCAACCATTTTGCACCGTTAAACATTTTTATTTCTGCTCGAAAAATTAGAACTGGATGGGATAGGCATAATAATAAGCCATCTAAAGGGGGACTACTAAAATATATAAAATTTCGCAACGACGTATTGCGGTGGATGGAATCTGACAGAAATCAATCACAATTTTGGTATACAAGTATGCTTGATTTGTATGCATTTCCAAAAGATGATTTGAGCCCGTACTCAGAAAACATTCAATCTTTAAATGACCCATATAAAAGAATTATCGCCTTAGAGTCTGCAATTGCAAGGGATATAAATCATCCAAAATTTATTCCATATGTTCAACTACATGAGTTTGAGACTTTCTTATTAGTCAATCCTGACAAACTAATTACAATGTATCCAAATGGGCAAACTGGGATAAACCGTTTAAAAAGGGAGATACAAAATAAAAGACCTGAAGAAGTAAATGAATCTCGTCAAAAAGCACCGTCAAAGAGAATAATTAAACATCTGCCAGATTATGAGGGTCAAAAAGCTCAAGTTGGGCCATTAGTTGCTGAAGAAATTGGCTTGACAGCATTGCGCCTCAATTGTCCTCATTTTAATGATTGGATAACAATGCTTGAAAATATTACTTAATAGCGCGAACTGGTAGCCAAACTAATGCTTAAACTCAAACCTGCTTTATCCTAAAACTATTGCAGGATTGCAAATCATCCCCTTAGTATGCACAAAAAAGTGTAGCTTGATTTATTGAAAAGTAATTGTGAAAGCATGAAAATCAATCGAAAGAACTGAATCGAAAAATTTCCTGTGGGTACATTTGAGTAATGGCCGCCCTTCGCCCTTTTTCAAATACCTCATTGTTCAAATAGTCTTCCCTATAAAATTTCAGCTCCGCACTCCGTAGGCATCTCCTTAGTTTTACTAATTTCGCACCTCTATTCCCAAAAGCCATGAAGCAAGCAATTCGTGCCATACATATCCACATCACAGGTCTTGTGCAAGGCGTTGGCTTCCGTCCGTTTGTTTATCGTATGGCTAAAAAGAACAGCATTTGCGGCTGGGTAGAGAACAACAATGAAGGGGTGCAAATTCATGCGGAGGGAAATAGCCATCATTTGGATGCGTTTTTGGCCGATATAAAAGCGTGTGCGCCGCCTGCTTCACAAATAGGATCAATCAATTCCATACCGGTTGAACCTACTTATTTTGAAAGTTTTAGCATACAAAAAAGCAGCAACCTTTCGGATGCTATTACCCATGTTAGCCCTGATATTGCTGTTTGTGCAGAATGTCTGGCAGATATGGAAACACAGCCCCACCGCCTGGCTTATCCCTTTATCAACTGCACCAATTGCGGGCCACGCTTTACCATTATCAAATCATTGCCTTACGACAGGCACCTGACCACCATGCAGCCTTTTGCCATGTGCGAAACCTGCAAAGAGGAATATACCCATGTACTCGACCGCCGGTTTCACGCCCAACCCGTGGCCTGCATGCATTGCGGCCCGGCTTATCAAATACTGCCCACCAATGAATTGATCAGCCAGGGTGATGAAGTCGCAAAACGAATTGCCTTTGAAATCGACAAGGGCCGTATTATAGCGCTTAAAGGTTTGGGCGGCTATCATTTGCTGTGTGATGCCCTTGATAATGAGGCGGTGTTGCGTTTGCGCCTGAAAAAGAATCGCGAAGGCAAACCATTGGCCGTAATGGTTGCGGACATGGATGTTGCATCAACATATTTTCATTTAAGTCCGGTTGAAAAGGTATGTCTGGCATCCTGGCAACGCCCCATTGTCTTATTGAAAAACAAGGTTAGTCTGGCTCATACCATCAGCAAGGGTTTAAACACAACAGGTGTGGTACTGCCTTATATGCCTGTTCATTTTCAGCTTTTTAAGGCTTTAAAAACAAAAGCCATCGTGCTCACGAGCGGCAACTTGTCTGACGAACCAGTAATCATTTCCGATCAGGAGGCCCTCGCTTCTTTTGATGGACTTGCTGATTTGGTGGTGGGATACAACCGGGAAATATACAACCGCGCCGATGATTCAGTTGTGATGGTGGCCGGCAACAAGCAAAGGCTTATCCGGCGTTCGCGTGGCTATGTCCCCTCCCCTGTCACCTTGAAGCTGGATACGGAGGGTATTTTTGCAGCCGGGGCAGAATTGAGCAATACTTTTGCCCTGGGCAAAGGCCAACAAGCCATTATAAGCCAACATATCGGCGATTTAAAAAATGGGGAGACCCTGCATTTTTATGAAGAATCCTATGGGCGTTTTGCTTCGCTTTTCCGGTTCAAACCACAATTGGCGGTTTGCGACAGCCACCCAGACTATCTGTCGGCGCAATTTGCCCGAAACTTGGGCGTTCAATGCATTGAAGTACAGCACCACCATGCCCATATAGCTTCGTGCATGGCCGAACATGGCCTGAACGAAAAAGTAATAGGCATAGCACTTGACGGAACAGGCTATGGCACTGATGGCACCATTTGGGGCGGTGAGTTTTTTGTTTGTGATTTATCTGGTTTTGAACGCAAATACCATTTTGACCCGGTACCACTTCCAGGTGGCGATCAGGTGACCAAACAGCCCTGGCGCACCGCTTTGTCCTATCTGTACAAATACTTTGGCAGTGACTTGTTTAAAATGGATATTCCATTTATTCGAAATATCGATAAAGAGCAGTCCGAATTCATCATTCAAATGATAGATAAGGGCATCAACAGTCCGGTGAGTTCGGGCGCTGGCAGGTTGTTCGACGGGGTGTCAGCACTGATTGGACTGTGCCACGAAACCGATTACCATGCCGAAGCCCCCATGCGCCTCGAAGCGGCCATCAAACCGGGGTGCAAAGGCAAATACTTATTTGATTTGCATGATGGAAAGGTAGTTTTTTATAAAACATTTTACCAGATTATTAAAGATTTAAAAACACAAACCCCTATTAATGAGGTATCTGCTAAATTTCACAACACAGTAGTCACCATTCTTATCAAAGTGGCCCGCCTATTGAACAAGGAAACAGGCTTGAAAAAAATTGTTCTTTCAGGCGGCACGTTCCAAAACCGCTACCTGCTCGAAACAACTGAAAAACTGCTCACCGATATGGGCTTTGAGGTTTACACCCAATCCACCGTGCCTTCAAATGATGGAGGCATAGCCCTGGGGCAATTGGCCATCGCGGCCAATCTCAGGGCAATGGGCAAGAATTACAATGCATAAAAGAAATTTCCTGCCCAATCTTTTTCTGTTTATTCTGCTTTGAAATCTGAAAAGAGTTTTTCGAACTTCTCCAGTTTTGGCACGATAACAAACTGACAATAAGGCTGATTAGAATTTTGATTGAAATAATCCTGATGATAATCTTCTGCTATGTAAAAGGCATTAAAGGCTGTTATTTCTGTTACCACCGGCTTGTTCCAAATGTCCTGATTTTCCAACTCCTGCTTGAGCTTAACGGCTATATCACGCTGTGCATCAGTATGGTAAAAAATGGCCGATCGGTATTGGGTGCCCACGTCTGCCCCCTGCCTGTTCAAGGTGGTTGGGTCGTGGGTGCGCCAAAATATCTCCAAAATATTAACAAGTGAAACGATTTCAGGATCGAAAACCACCTGCACCACCTCGGCATGGCCCGTAAGGCCGGATGTAACTTCCCTGTAAGTAGGATTGGCAATGCCCCCTCCGGAATAACCCGACTCCACACTGATGACGCCATTCACACGCTGAAAGACGGCTTCGGTGCACCAGAAGCAACCAGCGCCTAATGTAATTGTTTCAAATTGTTCGCGTTGTGACATAAGATTGGTATTTATTAAAAGCGTTAGCAAATAAATCGTGAAAAAACGCTTGAAATTGTTCATAGCTTTATTGTTTGTTTCTTAAAACATAAAATTGCCCGAAATGTTTCAGTTTTGGATAAAATTGCCCGGAAATATGTCTATTTTTGCCAACCCAATAACCTAAAGCGCTAACAATTTTAACACCATAAAACCATGAATTTAGAAGTTGAAGGTAAAGTAGTTCAATTACTTGAAGAACAAAGCGGACAGGGGCGCAACGGCACCTGGGTTAAGCAGGAAGTCATTATTGAAACGGACGACCAGTATCCCAAAAAAATCTGTTTGGCATGCTGGGGCGACAAAGCAGCAGTAGCCAAGGCACTCACTCCCGGCGAACGTATCAAAGCAGGCATCAATATTGAATCGCGCGAATTCAATGGCCGTTGGTACACTGACGTAAAGGCCTGGCGCATCGACAAACAAGGCGGCGCTACAACTGCCCCACCGGCTCCGGCTGATATGCCCTACAATGAACCAGAAGCCTCTTCGCCTGAGGATGATTTGCCATTCTAGCGAATTGTTCACGTAAATTATTGTCGTATTTTCGGCAAACATATAATATCAACCGCCATTGAATAAACGCTTCATTGCCTTGTTGGCTGCCTTTATTGCCAACCTCATTTATGGCCTGAACTATGTGATTGCCAAAACCATTATGCCTGATTTTTTACAACCCAGGGCCATAATTGCTTTACGGGTAGTAGGTGGAGCCCTTTTCTTTTGGTTGATTGTAAAAATCCTTCCCAACGAAGAGAAGGTCCCAAAGCGCGACTTGATGCGTATGGCTTTTGCGGCACTTTTTGGGGTGGCTATCAACCAAATCATGTTCTTTGAAGGGCTAAACATCACCACCCCAATCAATGCCAGCATCATTATGGTCAACGTTCCCATCCTTGTGATGGTCATGTCACACTTGATTATTGGCGAACGTTTCACTTTGCTAAAAACCTTGGGGCTGCTCCTGGGTGCATCGGGGGCGGCTATTTTAATTTTGGGCAATGGCAGTTTAAAACTCTCCTCCGGCACCCTGTTGGGTGATTTGTTCATTTTGATCAACGCAAGCTCGTATGCGCTCTATCTGGTACTTATTAAGCCTTTAATGTTCAAGTATAAACCACTTACGGTTGTTCGTTGGGTTTTCTTTTTTGGGGCGATTTTTGTCTTGCCATTCAGTGCTCATCTGGCCTGGCAGTCTGATTGGGCTGCTATTCCTGTAAATATCTGGATGTCCATATTATATGTCATTATTTTCACCACAATCATCGCTTATTTTTTGAATAACTTTTCGCTTGTAAACATCAGCCCCACAGCCAACAGCGCATTTATTTATTTGCAGCCAGTTTTTGCTGCCATTGTGGCCATTGTATTTATGGATGAAATGCTGAAAGCAAACAATATCATAGCTGCTATGCTTATATTTGCAGGTGTATTTCTGGTAAGCAAACGTAAAAACGCAAAAACAACATGAAGAAAAAAGCAATCATTTTTGGCGCTTCTGGATTGACCGGCGGCAATCTTTTGAGCTTGTTATTGCAGTCCGACGATTTTGGGGAGGTTGTCAGTTTTGGGCGCAAAAAACTGGATTTGGACCATCCAAAACTAACACAACATCTCGTTGATTCAGATACAATGGATCAACATAACGAGCTTATTAAAGGCGATGTATTGTTTTGCTGCTTAGGGACTACCATCCGAAAGGCCGGTTCGAAAGCCAAATTTCGTCAGATCGATTTTGAATACCCGGCCAAGTTGATCCAAATTGCCGAAAATAACAATGTGCCAACATTTGCCGTAGTTTCTTCGCTAGGGGCAAATGCAAAATCATCCAATTTTTATTTGCGTACCAAAGGAGAGATGGAGCAAGCATTGCTTCAATCAGCTATTTCATCCAAAGTGATTGTGCGTCCCAGTATCATTTTTGAAATCGTAAGGAATCAAGGCCGGCTGAGGCCATTGGTAAATTGATGATGCGTTTACTTGGCTGGATGTTGGTTGGCCTCGCGAAAAATACAGGGGATACACGCCCAAACCATCGCGCATTCCATGATTATATTGGCATTAGAAAATATGGCTGGCGCTACAATAGTTGAATCAGACGGCCTTCATGAATTGGTAAGAAAAATGATTCAGCATAAATAATTCAGATTCCTATGAAAACAGACATTCCATTTCTTCAGTCCATCCGTCGCGACCGTTTTTTCTTGCTGGCGGGCCCTTGCGTAATTGAGAATGAAGAGATGCCTTTTCAAATTGCCGAAAAGTTGGTAGCACTCACCAGCAAATATGAAATCCCTTTTGTTTTTAAAGGCTCTTATAAAAAGCCAACCGCTCACGCCTGGATTCCTTTTCGGGAATTGGTGATATGAAAGCTTTGAAAATTTTACAGGAAATAAGCGAACAGTTTAAAGTGCCCGTTGTGACGGATATTCATAGTGTGGAGGAAGCCTTTATGGCTGCCGATTTTGTTGATGTTTTGCAAATTCCGGCTTTCTTGTGCCGCCAAACGGAATTGCTGGTGGCAGCTGCTAAAACCGGCAAGGTTGTCAATATCAAAGGGCAATTCCTGTCGGGACAGGCCATGCATTTTGCTGCTGACAAGGTGGCGCAAACAGGCAACACCAAAATAATGCTTACAGAGCGTGGCAATAGCTATGGCTATCAGGATCTTGTGGTGGATTTCAGGAATATCCCCGAAATGCAAATGAGTGGTTACCCGGTGGTAATGGACATAACACATTCCCTGCAACAACCTAATCAATCCTTGGGAATTACAGGTGGCAGGCCTGACTTAATCGGTTTGATTGGCAATGCTGCAATTGCAAGCATGGTTGATGGTCTTTTCCTGGAAACCCATCCTAATCCATCAGAAGCCAAATCAGATGGTGCCAATATGCTCCAACTCGATTTAGTTGAAGAATTGTTGGTGAAATGGATTAAAATACGGGAGGCGGTTGTTTTTTTGTAATGCTGTGATTCAGTGTGTTTGAGGGAGATTGTTTTTGTGATTCAGTAAGGCTGTGAGGCTGTGAGTCAGCATGTTTGAGGGAGATTATTTTTGTGATTCTGTGATTCACTGAGGCTGTGAGCCAGTAATTTATAAAGCTTTGGGTCGGCACTTCGGCTCAGTGACCTTATCGTGAAAATAGAGGCTGGATTATTCTTCTAAAATCAGACCGCGCTTAGCGCACAATTCACAGCCTCACAGAATCACAGACTCCGCTCAGTGACCTTATTTTGACACTTTTAGCTGGATTTTCCTGTAAAAACAGATCGCGCTTCGCGCACAGAATCACTTGACTCACAGTCTCATGACTCAAGACTCCCGACTCAATGACTATCAGACAGCCTAACCCTTTTCAAATCAAGCATATTCACCGGATTGCTGCCCAGCCCCTTCACCCGCTTATTTACAAAGCGGAGCACTTCGTCGTAATACAACACCACGACAGGTGCTTCATTCATCATCAGGCTATCCATTTTGGCATATAGCAAGCTGCGTTTGTCAGGATTGGTTTCTATCAGTGCTTTGTCGTACAATTCGTCGAAACCGGCATTTGTAAAATGGGTGTAATTGGGTCCGGCAGGTGTGAAATTAGCTGAAGTGAACAACGACAGGTAGTTTTCAGCATCGGGGTAGTCGGCCACCCAGGAGGCCCTGAAAATCTGTAGCTTGCCTTGTGCACGCATCTCGCGCATGGTTGCTGCCGGACTCACCTCGATGCGTGCATCAAAACCAACATCATTGAGCTGGGATTGCACAAATTTGATGATGTCAACATAATCGGCAGTTGTAGTTATGGTAATCTGGGGTTTCTCAAAACCCGATTTAGATAGTAACTCCCTGGCCTTTATTGGGTTGAACGCATAACCAATTTGCCCCAGGCTATCATGGCCTGGCATCCCATAAGGGATCATTCCGGAATGGCCCGGCATGCCAATACCATTACGTAAAAACCGCAGCATTTTTTGCCTGTCGATGGCATAATTAATTGCCTGTCGAACTGATTGATTCATTAGCGGTTGCTGAAGGCCAGCTACTTGACCTTCACCAATAAAAATACCAAGGTATTCGGTATTCAAATAGGGCTGGCTTATGAGCTGAATATAATCATTGTATTTGCTTCGGAGCCGGCCATCACGGCTGAGCAATTCATCTTTGTACCGGGCATCAATACCCGACATAAAATCGAGGTTTTCTTTCACAAATTCCAGAAAAGCCGTTTGGCGGTCAATCAAAAAGCTTATAGAAACTGCATCAAGAAAGGGCAACTGTGAACCATTCTCCCATTCAAAATATTGGGTATTTTTCCGAAAAACAAGTTTTACCCCTTCTTTCCAATACTGGAAGCGGAAAGGGCCAGTCCCAACAGGGTTATTCCTGAAATTGGAACCATAAAATGCTATGGCTTCTTCAGGAACAACTGATGCATAAGTCATGGCCAGCACACCTAAAAAAGCAGGAAAAGGAGAAGATAAGCGGATCTGTAAAGTGGAATCATTCAGTGCGTTAAAAGCATATTTTCCATCAGATTGGGCCACCTGATTAAAAATCCAGGTGCCGGGTGATGAAATTCCGGGCGACAGCAGTCGGTTGAAGCTGTAAACGAAATCGTGAGCCGTGACAATCCTGCTTTTGTTTTCAAACACCTCACTTTCGTGAAAAAAAACATCATCACGCAAGGTGAAGGTATAGATGTGTGCCGCAGAATCAATGGTCCAGTGTTTGGCAATTGCAGGTAAGATATCCAAATCTTCATCAAGCGTAACCAGTCCATTATATAATTGGTTGCATGCCCAGATATGTGGCAAATCTTTGGCAAAAGCAGGATCAAGTGTTGAAATTCCGGCTGATTCATTATAACGGAATATCTGCAAATCCTTCTCAGCCGTTGGAACCCAATTGCAGGCAGCAGTAAAGAAAATGATGATGATTATCAGAACCTTACTAAAAAGAAGATAAACCGATGACTTGGACATAAAATGAATTTAAAGCGAAAATAAGCAAAAAGGCACTATATCATTTTCTTGCCAAGGTGCCTCATTTGCGAAATCCATTTGTTGCGTTGTTTGTCGGAAGAGTTTCGCATTGGACCCAGTGAACTGATCCTTACAGGTTGAATGCCACAAAACTCCAGGATGGCTTTGCGCATGGAATGGTGTCCGGGAGCCTTTTGCACCAGGTAATAATACCATACCGGAGTGTCCATTGTAACCACCAGGCGTGCAGTTTTACCGCGAAGCAATTGTTCCGGAAGCTGGCCACTTTTTCTGTATTTGAAGGCAAATCCCGGCAAAAATGCCCTGTCAATGAAACCCTTCAGCAAGGCCGGATAAGTGCCCCACCAATTGGGGTAAAAAAACACCAAATGATCGGCCCAAAGGATGTCTTCCTGCGCTGCCGTTAAATCGCTTTCCAAGGTCTGATTCCCACGATAGCCTTCCTTAAAGTTGATTTCAAAGTTCAGGTCACGTAAAACGATTTCCCTTATTTCAGCACCTGCTTTTTGTGCTGCGTCTTTATAGCTGTCTTTCACGCAATCAATAAAAGTTTCTTTTACCGGGTGGCCGTGGATGATGAGGATTTTCTTCATGGGGTGCGGCTTATTTGCAAGGGATTCTTCACTTTATCCTTCAGCAAAGCCAGTTCAACAACTTCTGCCATTGTATCAACAAAGTGAAGGTTCAGTCCGGTGATATAATCCGACTTTATTTCAAACAAATCTTTTTCATTCTCCCTTGACAAAATAATATCGGTGATTTTGCCCCTTCGTGCTGCCAGAATTTTCTCTTTTATCCCACCTACAGGCAACACCTTTCCGCGCAGGGTAATTTCGCCCGTCATAGCCAGTTTCGACCTCACCTTACGCTGCGTAAAGGCCGAGGCCAAAGCCGAAAAGATTGTAATACCAGCCGAAGGGCCATCTTTTGGCGTGGCACCTTCAGGCACATGTATATGCACATTCCACAATCCAAAGCTCTTGGGGTCGATGCCCAGGTTTTCTGTATGGGATTTGAGGTACTCCAAGGCGATGGTTGCGGATTCCTTCATCACTTCACCCAAATTTCCGGTCAGCTTAAGGTCACCTTTTCCATAACTCAGGCTCACTTCAATAAAAAGCATATCCCCGCCATAAGGTGTCCAGGCGAGTCCGGTGGCAATACCAGGCACCTCATTGGTGATGGCTTGCTCCCTGTGAAAAATCCGTACACCTAAAATCTTATCCAGTTCAGCAGCATTCACTTTGTTTTCGTAGTCCTCCCCCATGGCAATAAATCGGGCCTTGTTGCGGATTATACGGGCAATTTGTCGCTCCAGGGAACGCACGCCGGCTTCGCGTGTGTAATTCTCGATGATGAGTTCCAACACCTTCTTATCGAATTTCACTTGCTGTTTTGAAACGCCATTTTCAAACAACTGTTTGGGTATAAGATGTTTTTGTGCGATTTTAATTTTTTCTTCAACCAAATAACCACTCAGGTCGATCACTTCCATCCTGTCGCGCAAAGCCGGATGCACTGTGCTCAGGTTATTGGCTGTAGCAATAAACATCACCCGCGAAAGGTCGTAGTCCACTTCAAGAAAATTATCATAAAAACTATGATTCTGCTCCGGGTCGAGCACTTCGAGCAGTGCTGCTTGCGGGTCGCCGCTGATATTATTACCAATCACCTTATCAATTTCATCCAATACATAAACAGGATTGGAGGTTTTGGCCTTTTTCAGGTTTTGTAGCACACGACCGGGCATGGCACCAATATAGGTTTTTCGGTGGCCACGCAATTCGGCCTCATCGCGCAAGCCCCCCAGCGACATACGGATATATTTACGCCCCAATGCACGTGCAATAGATTTGCCCAAAGAGGTTTTTCCTACACCGGGAGGGCCAACAAGGCAAAGTATAGGCGATTTTAAATCTTTTTTCAGCTTGTAAATAGCCAAATGTTCGATAATGCGCTCTTTCACCTTTTCAAGGCCAAAATGATCCTCGTCAAGGATTTTTTGTGCATTCTTCAAGTCAAAATTATCCTTGCTGTATTCGTTCCATGGCAACTCCACAAGATAGTCCAGGTAATTCAATTGGATTGAATACTCGGCGGCTGACGGGTTCATGCGCTGCAATTTGGTCATTTCGCGTTTGAAAACATCTGCAATCTCCTTGCTCCATTTCTTTTTAGCACCCTTTTCCTTTAGCTCTTTTATCTCAAGCTCGTGGGGTGAGCCTCCAAGTTCCTCTTGTATGGTTTTCAATTGCTGATTCAAGAAATAGTCGCGTTGTTGCTTGTCCAGGTCAACTTTGACCTTGCTCTGGATTTGATTTTTTAAATCAAGCATCTGTAATTCCTTGGTCAAAAATTCGAGCACCTTATTTGCCCGTTGAAGCATGTCGGTAATCTCGAGGAGCTTTTGCTTGTCAGGATTGCTGATATTGAGGTTGCTCGACACAAAATTGACCAGGAAAACAGGGCTTTCAATATTCTTGATGGCAAAGGATGCCTCCGAAGGAATATTGGGTGACTTGTTTATGATTTGGATAGAAAGGTCCTTGATAGATTGAATTAAGGCATGAAAAGACTCATTATCAGGTATGGTCAAATTCTTATCATAGGTACTCACCCGCGCTTTGAGGTAAGGTTCTTCCTGAACAATTTCAACCAGCTTAAACCGCTTCTTACCCTGTATGATGACGGTGGTATTGCCATCAGGCATCTGCAATGTTTTCAGAATGTGTGCCACTGTGCCAACCTGATGCAAATCCACAATTTGCGGGTCTTCCACAGCAGGGTCCTTTTGTGCGATCACCCCTACAATTTTTTCCTTGCGATAGGCTTCCTTCACCAGGTTGATGGACTTATCACGTCCAACGGTAATAGGAATTACCACCCCTGGAAAAAGCACGGCATTGCGCAAAGGAAGTATGGCCAGTTCCTCAGGAATTTCTTCGGCATTCATAATCTCTTCATCCTCGGCTGACAGCAGGGGAATAAACTCCGCATCCGCATCGAGCATGTCAGATAATTGGATCATATTGTTTTCTAATAGCTTATCCATAAATAATTTTTTCGGTCATTTTGGCAGATAAATGGGCCATAAACCGCTGTTCATAACGCTAAATAAAATGGATTATTCACCGGGAAATCTGTTAATTTGCTTGTATTGAATACGTAACTATGATTAATTGGTAAACGTCCGGTGATAAAGGTTCAATTCGCATGCCAGATTGTTCAGAGCAATCAGGCCCTTCTGTTTTTGTGAGTCAAGTTGTAGATTTCTTTTAGCACTTTTTTTTCCATCTCATCAAAAGCTAAACCCCTGCGTTTATAAACAGCATCTGCTATGCGAAAAGCTTTATTAAGGTCGAAATCAACATAACCACTTGTACCACCCCATGAAAACGAGGGCACGAAATTACGCTGGTATCCACTGCCATAGATATTGGCATTTACGCCAACTACACTACCTGTATTGAACATGGTGTTGATGCCACATTTTGAATGGTCGCCCATAATGGTTCCGCAAAACTGCAGGCCGGTCGGGATAAAAGAGTCATCTGTGTAGGACCACAATTTCACTTCTTCATAGTTATTTTTCAAATTGGAGGTATTGGTGTCGGC
This sequence comes from Bacteroidales bacterium, assembly GCA_018400955.1. Lineage (GTDB taxonomy): Bacteria > Bacteroidota > Bacteroidia > Bacteroidales > F082 > CALAZZ01. The sequence goes on along the minus strand of JAGYLH010000016.1, from coordinate 5,901 downwards.
GCCCAGGTTGCACCATTCGCCAATAACCGAATGTCCGAGGAAACCATCGTGCGCCTTGTTGCTAAAGCCCAATATGACGGATTGGTTCACTTCGCCGCCTACTTTGCAATGAGGACCTATTGTGGTCGGACCATATATCTTGGCATCCATTCTAAGTGTTGCATTGTGGCAAAGGGCAAAAGGCCCTCTCACCTTGCTCCCTTCCATTACTTCAGCATCCCTCCCAATATAAATGGGGCCTTTTTGGGTGTTCAAAATTGAGAACTCAACCACCGCACCTTCTTCAATAAAAATGGGGTTTTCTCCAATCAAACGGTTTGTTTTGCTCAAGGCAGCCGACTTGCGACCTTTTGTCAGCAATTCAAAATCCTGCTGAATAGCAGCCCCGTTCAAATTAAAGATATCCCAGGTGTTTTCAATCTGCAGGATGTCGTATGCTGTTTCAATTGTTTCTACGTCATCGTCGGCATCGCCAAAACTTTCCAGTAAATCAGCAGTAAGGCACATGGCAATAATGGTATCCCCTTTTACAAGTGTTTGTCCCTGTTTGAGGTTTTTTACTTCTTCAAGCAATCCCTTGCCCGGGCATATTGAGCCGTTTATCAGGATATTTTCATCTGCCTTTACCAAAGGGAATTTATTGCTCAAATATTCCTCCGTCAATGATGAGGTGCTTTGATTCAGGTAATTCTCCCATTTTTCGCGTATGGTAAGTATGCCAAATCTGATGTCGGCAACAGGCCGTGTAAAAGTCAACGGCAGGAGGTTGGTACGGACAACACTGTCGAAAAGTATGTAATTCATTTTGAGGATTAAGTTAATGATGTAGTTAGTACGCCAAATATAAGGAAATAACGCACAAGCTGCACAATTGTTTATAATTTGTTTTTATGCAATAGGTTTTGTTAATAACTCATGTACTGACAACAAAAAAAGCCCTTATCTGAACGGACAAGGGCATAATAAATTGCTATAAGGCCAATCAGCTTAGCTTGAAGCCTGACCGTAGCGGCTCTTATACTTGGTTTTAAACTTATCAACGCGACCTGCAGAGTCAACCAGCTTCATCTTACCAGTGTAAAAAGGATGCGAGGTATGCGAGATTTCCAGTTTTACCAAAGGGTATTCCTTTCCGTCTTCCCATACGATGTTTTCTTTAGTTTTGATTGTTGAACGCGAAACAAAACTATAGTCATTTGACATGTCTTTGAAAACAACAAGTCTGTAATCTTTCGGGTGAATGTCTTTTTTCATTGCTATTTCGGCATTAATTTTTAGGGCTGCAAAAGTACAATCTTTAACTTAATTATCCTAAACTTTATCCCATATTTTTTTCATAAAGCTTTTAAACCACAGACTGTTAATAATTTTCTTTATCGGTATCCTTTTCGCACAACATAACTGTACATCACTGAAATTTAATTCTTTGCCAATTCCAGCAACCATTTCATGGTATCCACGCCATCAGCATAATCATGAAGCTTGGGCGACTGGCTTTCACCAAAACCGACAGAGCCTTCCACGCATGCATTGCGCGACACCACACATTGAACCAAGTTTTGATTTTGCATTTCGGCCAATTGCCTGTTCAAGTCATCTTCGTCCAAATAATTCGAAAAGTGCAGCACCGCAACAGGAGAAGCCAATGATTCAGCTTTTTTTAACAGCAAAAAGCCATTATCAAAATGCATTTCGTTGTTTATAAGCAAAATAGCCTTGTTGTATTCATAATTGTTGAAATATTTATGAAAACCGGACATTCGTTGCCGGAAAGGCTCCAATCCTTTGAATAGCCTATCGAAGTCAAAACCCTGTTTTATAAGAACTTTCGAAACATTGCGGCACCCAAGGCCAAAAAACATAAATACATCACTGCCAAGTAATGTCAAATCCAAATCTGTTTCAGCACCATCCAACACAGCCAAACCATTGCGGTTGTGCCTGATGATGTGGGGGTAAGCGGCAAAATAATATTCAAAATAGCGGGCCGAATTGTTGCTTCCCGTGGCTATCACCCCATCAAAATCCTGAATCCTTTCGGTGGTGTAGCTCACCCTATCCTTGAAAGCAGGCTCAATCGCTGCAAGCAAGTCCGTTAGGGCTGGCAGCAAATATTGATCGTCAGACGAAAGCTTGGCCAAAAGCTTGTTTCCACTTGTCAGAACACATAAGGCATCGTGAAATCCAACCGCAGGAATATTGCCGGCCATTACAACGGCAATTGTCTTGGGTTTTTCGGGCGATTTGATGTTTCCATAGGATGAAATCCATTTTTTTAACCCCTCTTTATCAAGCATATCGACCAGGTTGGTAAGGGCTTGGCGGATAAAATCCTGTGTGAACCAGGGGTTGTATTGACCAGCCTTATCGATGGCAGCAAGCAATTTATCCACTGCAGCATGTTCAGCAGCTGAATACATGCCTGAATTTGTATTGTTTAAACAGGAATTCATCAATTCCCCGAGCCTGGCAAAAGCCGCAATTCGCTCATTGGTTGTTAACATAGGTTTTGGTTTTCGGAATCGATTGCGAAATTAGGCAATATTGTTAGTGAAAAAATTAACAGTAAATCTAAAAGTCTTATCTTTGCTACGCTTCTGCATGAAACAAGCTGCAAAAGTAAGCATTTGAAAAAGTTTGATGATTATTTTGCTAAAAATCAGGAATAAACATAAACCTCAAAATAAACATTTATATTTTTAAACCATTAATCACAAAACGGTTATGAAAAAGCATAATTTTTACGCAGGCCCTTCTATCCTGCCACAGTACACCATTGAAAACACAGCAAACGCCTTACATGATTTTGCCGGCATGGGATTATCCCTAATGGAAATTTCACACCGCAGCAAGCAGTTTGTTGCCGTTGTGGACGAAGCCACAGCATTGTTCAAAGAGTTGTTGAATATCCCCGAGGGTTATTCTGTGATATTCCTTGGCGGAGGAGCCAGCACACAATTCTGCATGGTACCCTACAACCTGATGAAAAAGAAAGCAGCTTACCTGAATACAGGTGAATGGTCAAAAAAAGCCATTAAAGAAGGTAAGTTTTTTGGTGAAGTGGATGTAGTGGGCTCATCAGATGACAAAAATTTCAATTATATCCCAAGAGGATATACCATTCCTGCGGATGCTGATTACTTCCATATCACAACAAACAATACCATTTTCGGCACCGAAATCCGTGAAGATTTAAATTCGCCTGTGCCCTTGGTAGCTGATATGTCGTCGGATATTTTCAGCCGTCCGGTAGATGTTTCCAAATACGCTATTATATATGGTGGAGCCCAAAAGAATCTGGCCCCTGCCGGCGTAACTTTTGTGATAATTAAAAATGACATCCTTGGCAAAGTGGACCGTCCAATACCTACCATGTTGAATTACAAAACGCATATCGACAAGGAATCGATGTTCAACACACCACCGGTTGTGCCAATTTTTGCTGCACTTCAAACACTCAAATGGCTGAAACAAATGGGTGGCTTGGCCGAAATGGAAAAAATCAATATCCACAAGGCCGGCTTATTGTACGACGAAATCGACCGCAATCCCTTGTTCAAAGCTACAGTTGTAGCTAAGGAAGACCGCTCCCTGATGAATGTTTGCTTTGTTATGAACGAAGCCTATGCAGATCTGGAAAAGGAATTCGTTGACTTCGCCACCAAAAAAGGCATGATCGGAATCAAAGGACACCGCTCAGTTGGCGGGTTCAGGGCTTCGCTTTACAATGCATTGCCTCAGGAAAGCGTTGAAGCACTTATCGCTGTGATGCAGGAATTTGAAAAGATTAAAAAATAAAAAAAAAGAATAAAATGGCAAAAGTATTGGTAGCAACAGAAAAGCCGTTTGCTAAAGTTGCAGCAGATGGCATTCGTAAAATTTTTGAAGAAGCAGGATACGACTGCGTTTTTCTGGAAAAATATACAAGCCAGGATGATTTTATTGCAGCCGCCACTGAGGCGGATGCCATTGTCATCCGCAGTGATAAAGCGGACAAAGCAGTAATTGACAATGGAAAAAACCTGAAAATTATTGTGCGTGCTGGAGCTGGTTATGACAATGTGGACTTGGCAGCTGCAACTGCCAAAAATGTTGTTGTGATGAACACACCGGGTCAAAACAGCAACGCAGTAGCTGAGCTGGCTATGGGCATGATGGTTTATCAGGCACGCAACCAGTTCAATGGCAGTTCAGGAAGTGAACTATTGGGCAAAACCCTCGGCATACACGCTTATGGAAATGTGGGAAAAAACATCGCCCGTATTGCCAAAGGCTTTGGCATGCAGGTAATGGCATTTGACCCCTTTGTATCGAAAGAAACCATTGAAGCCGATGGTGTTCAATGTGTTGAATCTGTTGAGGAACTTTACAGCAAATGTCAATATCTTTCGGTGAACATTCCCGCCAACGACAAAACGAAAAAATCTATCAATTACGATTTACTTATGAAAATGCCGGCCAATGCCACCCTGGTAAATACAGCCCGCAAAGAGGTGATTTGTGAAGAAGGTTTGAAGAAGGTTTTTGCCGAACGTAATGATTTTAAATACGTTTCGGATATTGCACCTGATTGCGCTTCAGATTTGACAGCCCATGCCGGTCGATTTTTCTTTACACCCAAAAAGATGGGGGCTCAAACGTCGGAGGCCAATATAAATGCAGGTCTGGCAGCAGCCCGCCAGATAATCGCTTATTTAGAAGAAAACGACACAACTTTTAAAGTGAATTAAACCTATTGATGCTGTTGCCCCCTGACTGCAGTTATGAAAGTACAAGCTTACTATTACAAACTTAACAAGACTTAAGCATGAATCAGTCATCAGAAAATATGCCGACCTTTTTCAGGTTCGAGGATCTGAGAATTTATCACAAGGCACTTGACTATGTATCTTGGGTTCAGGATATCAGCATACTGATGCCCGACACCGACCACACTGGTTTTAAGTTGGCTTTTAACCAGGCGTCAAGGGAAATAGCATTCAATATTGCTGAAGGGTCGGCTCGTAACAAGGCCCAATTCATCTATCACCTGAAGATTGCCAAAAGTGCCATCCGCCAATGCCTTGTTTTTACATCTTTGGCGCACAACAACCATTATATTACTGATGAACAGGAAGATAATGGGCGCAATCAATTGATGGAAATGACCAAAATGCTTGGCGCCCTGATTACCTCGTTACAGAAAGCTGCGGAGGCATCAGAGCAATATGATGACCACCGGCAACCACCAAAATCTTACTAATTCATTAACCAAAATTAATTACCCTAATTATGGCAATACTCAAAGCATTCAAAGGCTGGCGACCACCAGCAGAGATTGTTAAACAATTGGCATCCAGACCATACGATGTACTTAACTCGAAGGAAGCACGCATCGAAGCGGATGGAAACCCTTACAGCCTGTTGCACATCATCAAACCGGAAATTGACCTTGATGAAAATATAAACCTTTATAGTGAAGAAGTTTATAACAAGGCAAAGGAAAATTTCGATCAATACAGAACCAAAGGATGGCTTGTGCAGGATGAGGAAGAATACCTTTATATTTATGCGCAAACCATGAATGGGAAAACGCAGTACGGACTTGTTGGCTGCGCCGGTGTGGAAGATTATATGAACAATGTAATCAAAAAGCACGAGCTTACAAGGCCCGACAAGGAAGAAGACCGCATGAAGCATGTGCGTGTTACAAATGCCAATATAGAACCCGTATTCTTTTCCTATCCTGCTAAAGCAGAAATAGATGTAATTATTAAATCCATTGTGGAAAACAATAAAGCTGACTACGATTTTACGGCTGATGACGGCTTTGGACACCACTTTTGGGTTGTTCGAAACCAGGCTCAGATTCATCAGCTTATTGCTTTGTTTGCAGAGCTTCCGGCCACCTATGTAGCTGAC
>JAGYLH010000159.1 GCA_018400955.1 Bacteroidales bacterium | reverse complement strand
AAGAACTTGTGCAGTATGAACGTCATTAAATTCATCAACAGTTTTAATTTCTATAACCACTTTTTCTTCAACCAACAAATCGATTCAATCCTAAAAAATTCATCTCGCAAAGCCGCCAAGTCGCAAAGCTCTGAATTCAAACAACATAAATGCAAAACCGCCTTATTAGCTGCCAAATATTATATCCCGGGTTTTCAACTGAAGTGCTTTTTCTTTGCGACTTAGCGGCTTGGCGTGAAATTTATGATTGATGCTGGCAATAACCATGATCCGGTTTTACTTCTTTATAAACAATTGGCATTGGCTTTTCTTTTTGAACTTTCAGGCCAAATTGTGGCTCAAAGGATATATTGGGGGGAGCGAGGGTTATGCAAAGATCAATGACACCCTGTAAAGGAAGAACTTTATATCCCTCACACCTCTGAATACAGACCTGAATGCTTTTATCTTTGAGTTGAAAGTTTCAGCAAGGGCATTGGTTGTACGGTTGACAAAGTAATTCAGTATTGTTTCTTTATGGTTATTGATAGATGCTGATGCGGTTGTAAAAGAGTCAAAATCATATTGCATTACCTTTTCATTCCATTTATTGAGGTTTTCTATGGCCTGGCTCTTTGATTGGGATGTTTCATAAATATTCCTGAACATCATCGATAAATCGTATGCTATTTTTATATCAGGATATTCAGTGAACAATATCTCTGCTCTGAGTTTCTGGGATTCTGTCCGTTTGCCCGATGGCTTGAACAATAAGTACCTGCTGCGTGCCAATAACTGTTTTTTGGTGTCCCCATTTTTATACACAGGGACAATGTACTTTTTGCCTGATGCTTTGGCATCCTTGATGGCTTTGTTTTCCTGGTCTATAGCTTCCCAGCGGTATTTTATCCTTATCTCCTGCACAGCTTCAGATATGAGTTTTGCCACATGGAACCTGTCTGTTACCACAGATGCACTTGGGAAACTTGTATAGGCTATTTTCTCCATACTGTTGGCCATATCTACACTGATTTCTTTCACTTGCTCACGCTTGTTGATTGGTATCTTGCTCAGAATTTTGCATACTTCGTCTGACTTAATACCCTTGACCATGGCTATCAAACTCCCCTGCTGGCATTTGGCCCGTGCATTGGTCAACACAGTATAAAGTTCCCCATCACTCAGGGCTACTTCATCCAGACATAAACTTGTGCCAAGGTTGTCAGGAAAAAGTATCCAATCATCTGCATGGTCAAGTTGATCCCATTGGTAAAAACCGCTTAAATGTTCCTTGTAGTGTTTGCCAAGGGTGTTGCCATCAACCTGAAAATAACCACCAACACTATTGGCGCTAACGGCTTTAGTGTCGAGACATTTTTTTTAAGAACAAGGCAAATTCTTTTGTGTAGCTTGTCCCTTCATGCTTTAAGTCCCATTGCCTGGTATAGGTTTTCTCTGTTGCTGTGTCTTTCCATTTGCGCCTCCTGACTTTCAGCACTACTTTTTGGTTACGGATCGGAAAATCATAAAGGTTGAATGATGGTGTAAAACCTTTTGATTCCAGCCTCATGGAAGATAGCTCCGGAGGCTTCTCGTTTTTCTCGTCTAAAAAGAATTCAAGCTGGTCAGATGACCTCTCAATATTTACCAATTCAAAATATTCAAGAATCTCTTCTGGCAATATGTACTTAAGTATATCTTGTGTTTCCATAAGACAAAGATAAAAATATTAACCCTCGCTCCCCCCAATATATCCTTTGAGCCAAAAGATCACTTAAAGTCCTAACTTCAATCTTGTTAAGGAACTCCATCTTCTTTACCTTCACTTCAAACCTAAAGATTTGATCAATGAATGGTTCATTATACCTATCGGCCTTATGTTTTCCTTTGTCGTAGGCTTTTAATTCGTACTGTGATGATTCCGACACTGAAAAATACTTTCCTTTGCTCCGCTGCTTGTAATAGGGATTCCGGTGATGAATAACTAAACCATCAAGTAAAGGAGTAGGATCAACTGAAATGTTAACACCAAACTCACAAAATTTTAGCTTCCACAAATCAGCAGGCACACCAACTAATTCGGTTAAATTCTTTACAGTTTTTTGTAAATCGCCATAACTAAAATCTGTGGAGTTCATACCTGGGTATGCATGGTAGTTGTGCAAACTACCAGAGAAGTTCACATAATAATTCCCATTCCTGCCCTGTTTGACATAAAAATTGCAACCGCGATATTTAGCATGCCCTCCCTTTAGCTCACCATTAGTATCTGTGTGGTAGTTATACTCAAAGCCTTCTACTGTTGCAGATAATGATTCCAGCTTAGCAATTGAAATGGGTAGATTATCTGCTTTGGTGTGATCAACCATTATTAACGTGCCTTTTGAGTTTGAATAGAATTTCTTTATCAATGCCAACCTCCCCGGCTGTCTTTTCCACGAAATAGGGCTTCATCTCCGGCCACCTTGCGCACTGCTTAACAAATACCTCTAAACCTCTTAGTTGTTGGTCTGTGAGCCTTCCAGATGCGTTCATGAGTGCAAAAACCCCTGATTGATCGGTTTTTATTTTCTGTGCAGGAACATTAAGATATCTGCGGTATATACCTGATTCCCTCCATTGCCGAACGAGGGCAGTTAGTTGATTTGCTTTTTGTTTTGGGGTCAGGCTCTTATCCATTTGATTAGCATGTTCAGGGTTGTTTCATCAACTTTAAGACGGTTTGCGGCTTCCTTAATATTAATCCCGCTGATACTTGTAAAATGTGCTACACACATCAGGAAACGAGCTATTCTTATCACCTCCGCTGGTGGTAAGTCCATACAGATATTAGCGATTCCACTTAGTCCTGTAATATCATTTTTAATAGCCTGCTTTGTGGGTCTTTCTGATATTTTTTCATCTGGGGTTAACCTTGCTGCCACTATCATTGCGCTAACAATGTACCTGGCTTCCACAATTGATTGCTTTCGGTTATTCATGGTTATTTTTTTTGATGTGGTTTTTTATTTCGGCAATACTGGGATAAAAAATGTTTCTGCCTACATACATTGGTTTTGGTAGATAACCGTTTTCTCTCCATACCCTTATTGTTCTGTCCGATTTCCCGAAATATTGTGCTACTTCTTTCGCTGGTACAAGGGGCTTTCTCTCAATTTCTTCGTAATTTATCATTCTACTTTTTTTTAAAATAAACATAGTGCAAAGCTAACACCCCCGGAAGGAAGGTAACACTTTAGTATAATCACAGAAAATCAGGGAATTACAACTGAGATAAAAAACGCTTAAATGGATGAAATCAGTAAAAACGTCATGTTTTGGGACTGGAAGGCAAATAATAGTCTGAAAGGGTGCGACTTATGCGCTTTATGGTTAGTACGAATTACATACCCGGATAAAGATCAAATGAGTAAATATTCTACTCATTTAAAAATAATACCTCAATGGGAAGATAATAGGGCTTATCTTCGATGAAGTTT
>JAGYLH010000158.1 GCA_018400955.1 Bacteroidales bacterium | reverse complement strand
TGCGGTAACCGTAATTGCCTGGTTATGTGATTATATGGAGGCTGGAGCATTTAATCAGCTACATTTTCGGTTGACAGTTTTCGTCTCCGAATTCCGGCAACTACGGTTACCGCTGCACGTTAGCAGTTATATTAATTAATGAATGAGACAAACATATAAGATTGACATAACGCATCAAATGAAATCAATTTCTAATGGACTTTGGAATATTGGATTATTACCTTTTGTCATGCTTTTGCTTTGGTTAATTAACGGGATTAATCCGCTTGAACCATATTTAGTCATTGGATTACTACTTTGGACTCTGTTTTGGTTTATACCTGCACTTATTCTCCATCCGATTTATTACTCAATCAACAGAAAGACTAAATTTATTTATATTGCGGATAAACAGGAATTCAAGGTCATTCAAAATGACAACACCTATGGATTCAAGGACAAAGACATAAAACTCGTTGAAAGGATTTACTATTCTGATTACAGATTGCCAAAGTGGCAACAGAACTACATACCCATGCCTTGGAGGAATTACGGATTGGTACGAATTCTGACAAATAATGATGAAGAAATAATTTTGACGTCTTTAATGATTGATATTGTTAATCCACCAATAAGACCGACTTTAGATAAGTACAGATTTATCCCTTTTCCACCAAAGACTTTAGAGCAAAAACGGATTGACAATAAAGTAGCTGAAGAATCAAGAAAAAAGCGGATTGAGCATTTTAAAATGAAATTCTCAGAATTGACAATTGCGGAATTAAATAAGAAAACGTTTGATGGAGGATTAGTAGAAGAAGCAAAAATTGCTGCAAAGAAATTGATTGCTGAAAGAAATACAACTGCTAACAAGCATATATAGCGCATACCACCCGCATTTTGATAAGTTTGTGGGTTTGTATACCTTGTTACTTTAAACGTGCAAACGGGTAACTTGATAGGTTGGGTGGTACGACGCCATATATGCGACCCGTTGTGCCGCATACTAAAAAAGCCCCGCAGCTATGAAAACAAATGAAATATTGAGAGAACAGATTTTTGAGATTATAAAAAATCAACTAAGGGATAATGACCCACCCGAGACTAAGGCAACTTTTGATAGATTGCAAAAACTAGGATTTGACGATTTTCAAACCAGGCAAATGATTGGACAATGTTTAGCAGTTGAACTATTTGATGTTATGAAAAATAGAAAACCCTATAACAATCAGCGTTATACAAAGAATTTATTAGCTTTACCCGAAGAACCTTTTGAATAGTTTAAATGAAAAACACTCCGAAAAGAGAAAAAAGACTTAGTTCTGCCAAAAACTGGATAAAAACATATTCAGGACAAAACATTGTTAAAGGATATTCAAAAAAATATTCTGTTGACAAATTGTGTGCGATTAAAGAATTAAGAATGATTGGAGTTGAAATATCGGAAGTATATGAAAGGCAATTGATTAATTCAATGGAAGCTCTCAGACAACAAAGACTTTCATTCAAGAAAAAACAAGAGGACGAATTAAATACCTTGTGTGAATTTGAAAGTGATGAGAATTTCGCAATGATTATTGGTTATACAAGTGGTGGATTTCCATACGGAGTAACCCATGAAGAAATGGAAGAAATAACAATTGAAAACGAAATTGAATAACTATGCCAGCAGGACAAGCACATACAACTTGGTTTCCTGAATTAAAGGACATTCTTAAAGAAAAATGGAATTCAAAAATGTCAATTGAACAGCAATTTGATTTAGTTAGCGAATTGAATAATAAACTTAATCAAATAAGAACAGACTTGAATATTCAACCTCCAATGATGTGGTGTCCGAAATGTCAGACAAGAGAACGCTCAAGATTTACTGAGGTGTCAATTACGGCCATGTATTATGCTTTGAAAAGGTTTGAGTTGTGTAAGGATGATTATTTTAAAAAGCTATTACACGATTGGAAAAAATATTCAAAGACGAAAAACATAGATATTTACGGAAAACCAAAAAATGAAGAAGAAAATAAGAATAATAACCATGTTTAAATGAAAGTACGACGGCACAACACGCGGTATAAAACATTGGGGTTTAGTTGGTTATTTAAACATTCTGCCCTGCATCAAGTTCGGTGTAACTGGACAGGAAAGTAGCCCGCAATCCCCAACGATTTTATACCGCCATCCGTTGTGCGTCATTTAAGCAAAAGATTGAACAATGAAAAGAATAAAAATAATTCTAACACTACTTGCAGGTTTTATAATACTTTTCACCTGTATGCAATGTTCTACCGAAAGCTATCTTGTCAGATGGATAATTTGGAATAAATCAGATATTGAAGATTACATGAAGTTTCCAAATTATTCTTTCAATGCTTCAAGCAACCCTTACCATTTTCACAGCAACTTCGATTTTACTTATGATTCATTGCATGTCTCAGAAAAAAAGAATAAGAAAACACCATTGTATCAAATTCTTGAGAGAAGTCACACAACAGCCTTCCTTATTATCAGGAATGACACTATTTTGTATGAAAAATATTTAAATGGGTATGATAAGCAATCAATAAACACTTCATTTTCAACAGCAAAATCTTTAACTTCTATATTGGTTGGAGCTGCTATAGATGATGGCTTCATTACTTCTGAAAACGACAAGGTCACTGATTACCTACCCGAATTGTTACAAATTGATCCAAACTATTCCTATTTAAAATTATCTCATCTTTTGGATATGCGCAGCGGTATTCAATTTAAAGACCATGACTTGCCATGGGGTGATAAACCTAAAGCATATTACCATCCCAGGCTTAGGGACAGAGTTTTAAAACTACCACTAACTTCCCAACCTGGTGGAAACTTTAAGTACAATTCATACAATCCTATTTTAATAGGATTAATTATTGAAAGAACGACAGGGCTCTCACCTGCAAAGTATTTTGAACAAAAAATATGGAATAAGCTTGGAATGGAATATGACGGGTCGTGGAGTATGGATAGTGAAGAGTCAAAGACGATCAAAATGGAGAGTGGGTTGAACCTGCGTGCTATTGACTTTGCAAAACTTGGCAGAATCGTGCTTAATTATGGAGAATGGAACGGACAACAAATTATTTCCGAACAATGGATTAGGAATTGTTTTTTAATTTTGCCGGAACATAATGTGACAGATTTTGGTGAAGAGATTTATTATGAGAATTTTTGGTGGTTATACAGCAAGGACAAACAAAACCCATACATTATTTCAGGATGGGGTCACTTGGGTCAATATCTTTATATTTTTCCGGACAAACAGTTGATTATTGTAAGAATGGGCAAAAAAACGGGCAATGTTGATTCTTGGGGTAAGATTTTCAAGGAGATTGCAGGCTATGAATGAAAATAAACGAACGCACAACAGCGTGTATGTGGCAATAGCGGGTGAAGTGGTAAATCGAAGGTTTGTGCTTCTAAGGAACTTTGTGGTAAACGGACAGGAAAGTGCTTCTAATCCGCTACTGCACATACACGCAAAACGTTGGCAATAATGCTGAAAGACGAACCACCGAAAAAAAGTGTATCTTTGACATCACAAAACGAAAATTGTAAAGACAAATTAAA
>JAGYLH010000157.1 GCA_018400955.1 Bacteroidales bacterium | reverse complement strand
TGACCAGCAAGCTATGCTGAGTTTATTGGGGATAACTGCTACAATGCCACCACCAACACCGCTTTTCCCGCTCATGCCTACACGAAAAGCAAAATCGCCTGATTCGTCATACAGGCCGGTTGTTATCATCAAAGCATTCAGGCGTTTGGTCTGGCTCGGGTTTAAAATGGCCTGGCTGTTATGGGGGTTGATGCCTCCATTAGCCAAAAAAAGAAATGAATTTGCCAGCGTATCAGTACACATTTCAATGGCGCATTGGTGAAAATACAAATCCAGCACCTCATCCACCTCGTTGTGGATGTTGCCAAAGCTTTTCATAAAATGGGCCAGGGCATAATTGCGGTGGCCTGTTGATTTTTCTGAAGCAGCTACCTCAGCATTGTAGGTTATGTCTGCTTTTCCGGCAAGTGTCTTGGTAAAACTCAAAAGTTCTTCCTTTGGTGTATCAAACAAAGTACATAGAATATCAGCCACCACAATGGCACCGGCATTGATAAATGGATTGCGCGGAATGCCTTTTTCGTGTTCGAGTTGAATAAGCGAATTAAAGGCCGTACCTGAAGGCTCCCTGCCCATGCGTTTCCAAATGTTAACTCCCAGATGACTGTATGCCAGCGTAAAACCCAAGACTTTCGAAATGCTTTGAATGGAAAATCGTTCCCGGTGGTCACCAATTGTGTAGGTTTCACCCGTGATGGTTTTCAAGCTGATGCCAAATTTATTGGTGTCGATGCGCGCCAAAGCCGGTATATAGGTTGCTACCTTCCCTCCGGAGGCAAAGGGTCTGGATTCGCTGTAGATTCGTTCAACTATTTCTTGTAAGTTCATTCGTTTAGTTTTGGTGTTAAAAAGGCCAAATCTTCAAAACAGTGTTTCTTTTGAGGTACGAACGGATAATCTGACGCACATCGCGGTTGTCGGCATAATGAATGATATGGTCATCAGCTATTTCGGCTGTATTGGTTAGTTGGTCAACGGGTACATAACCAAATCCGCAATACATGCCATTTTCAACTTTTATCACTGCATATTCGTCTTCACTGCGGCCTTTGTCGAACACATAAAAACTTTTGTGATCAAAATGATAGTGCTCGATCAGTTGCAAAACGCGGGCATTGTATTCTTCCGGTGGCTCTTCACCGATGCAAGCCCCGTTGCATTGGCCGATATGATAATGAAAACAATTGCTGCTGCCCGGATACAGGCTATTCAATCGCTGGCATAGGTGAAATTGTTCGGTAAGTTTGAATAAATGCTCCCTGGCTTCGGCCTGTGAGCTATAAGCATAGATGGGAGGGAGGTTTTCGATGGTTTTGGCAATCTTCAAGCATATATAGCCACTATTATCTGTAAAATCGTAGAGGCCATAATTGAAAAGCGACCTGCGTTGTGACCTGTTATACAGCGGCTTATGTTTTTTTATTTCATCTGACTCTAAGAGCAATGAGATCAATTCATTACCTGTAAGCTTAAAATCCACATCGGCAATATTGTTTTTCATTTCGATGGCTTTGCGGGTGCTGTTGTTGTTCAGGTGCTGCAACACCCGCGATTTGATATTTATCGATTTCCCCACATAAATCAGTTTGCCTTCATTATTGTGGAAATAATACACCCCATGGGCTTCGGGCAGGTTTTCAATGATTGATTTGTTCAGGCTGGCATGCACACCACGCAGGGAAATATTTTCGGGCTCATTGTCAATGGCATAGAGCATTTCAAATAAGCGGGCTGTAGCAGTGGCATCACCTGCCGCACGATGTCGGTTGCTGTTGGTGATATTAAGTGCCTGGCAGAGCTTTCCCAATCCGTAACTGGGTTGGCCGGGGATTAGTTTGCGGGATAGTTTAATGGTATCCAATGTTTTGCGCTGAAAATCATAGCCCAGGCTTTTATACTCCGACCGCAAAAAGCTGTAATCGAAGTTCACATTATGGCCCACGATGATGGCACCTTCTGTGAGTTCCACAATTTGCCTGGCAATTTCATAAAATTTTGGGGCACCGGCCACCATTTGGTCATTAATGCCGGTTATTTGTGTGATGCGGTAAGGAATTTTACGTTCAGGGTTTACCAAGGTGCTGAACTCTTCAATAAGTCGATAACCATCATGCAAGAGCACAGCTATTTCTGTAATTTTTTCCTGGGCGGCATGCAAGCCGGTTGTTTCCACATCGATTATAGCAAAGCGCTTGTCGTTCATGAAATGCTGTTAAGAGGCAAATTTCGTCAATTTTTATCAGATGAGCCGCTGCAATTTAAACCTGATAGTCTCAAATTCGCCCTGCCGGTAAACAAGCAGGGAGATGCGGTGGCCTGGCCTTAAGCGCAGCGTGCTGTTTATTTCACTCAAATTGGTATTGGCCGCATAGTTCCCATTGATCCGTAAAATAATGTCACCTGTCTTGAGGCCGGCTGCTTCTGCTGCCGATCCTTTTATTACATGAATTATCCTGAAAGTTTTAAAATTGGGCCCTTCTGCAACAAGGTCTATTCCACTGAGGTTGAACTCAAAATGTCTTTTGAAGTGGTAGTTTTTGCGCAGGTACAGCTTGTTGTTTTTGTAGTCGTAGGTGGTGGTATAGCGGCTGAGCAATTCGCCTCCTATGGAGCCCCTCCGGCCGATACGATCAAACAACCGTGGGTCGCTGTAATTTTCAGTAAAGGAGCTAAGCATATTATCAAACTGAAAACCAGCCAGATCGAAAGATTCGATGCGCCCGAGGTGGCCGCTGAGCTCTCCGCCCAGTCCCCAGCCTACAATGGTTTCAATCGTTTTTTCAGGCAACTCTATGCGCTCATCGCTATCGCGCTCGAGCATTAAACTATGGCTGGCTCCTGAATCAATCAGCAACGAAACGGCAATTTGTTCATTGTGATTTTGTTTTAAACTAGCTTGCGCATAAGGCCGTCCCTGTTCGATGCGAATTGCTAAAGGTGTGTCCCGTTTTCTCGGCTTGAAATGATCATTATCAAACACAACGATTCTTTTGTTGGTGTAATCAATCCGAACGACAAAACTGCTGAAAAAATCATAGCCAAGAATGCCATGCACTTCGGTGCCTAAATGTTTGCTTAGTTCAAGATAGTCTTCTTCGAGCACCACGATGTTCATATTACTGCCCGTTATTCCGGGTAAAGAAACCGTAACATCCTTCACCAGATAGGCTTTGATGTTTCTGTTTTGCCCTACGCCTGCTACTTGTACAATCTGCGCATCTTCAGGCCTGATTAACTGACCTGCACGGTTGGTCAGCAAGGTATTTCTTACACCTGTATCCAAAATAAAGCGCAGGGGCGTATTTCCGTTCAGTGTTACCGGGATAACCACCAGATTGTTGATCAGTTCAAAATTGAAAGCCGTGCGTCTTTTCTCATTGTTGATGGCAAAGCTTTGAGCTGTCAAACGATGGCATATCAGGGATAATGCCATGGTTAGCAGTATGATGGAAATATAGTTTTGATTCAACTTCATTAAAACACCTTTAAACCTGAAGTTAAAAATACACAATTCTCATTAAATAATTTACAGTTGGCATCTGGACCAAAAGCAAAAAATACAATTTATAAGATTCAAGCCTGAATTTGAGAAGTAAATTAGGGGGAGGATATGGCTTCAGATGTCATA
>JAGYLH010000156.1 GCA_018400955.1 Bacteroidales bacterium | reverse complement strand
AAAAGCAAAAAGCTGGACAATGATTTTGCTACCATTTGCGCCAACACAGTTAAATACAACATATTAACTGTTTACGTAGGCAAAACGCATGAACATGATAACTATTTCAAATACAAGATTAACCATAAGCCCAACTTAAACCGCTTGCAGGCATTTTTTAATGAATGGATGAACCATGCAAGCCTGAGCAAAAGCATCGAAGCGGTATTTGATCAGGTGGCTGGCAGCATCAAGAGCAGTAAGATATTGGAGCTATATGGCAGTTCACAGGCATACGGCTATTACCCTGCCAGTATATTGGGCAGTATTCTTCATGGCTTGTATGAGCAGCTAAAAGAAAATCCGCTCAAAGCCAGGGAAGAAAGTCAAAGATGGTTGCGTTCAGTTGAGCTTTCAGCAGTGCAACAGGCACATATCAGCCTAATCTACCATACCGCAAACGTACACACATTGCTGAGTGCTTTTACCAGCTTCCGCTTCAACAATCCGGAAGAGTATATCAGGCAATACACCGCCGAATTGTACAAGGTTGACCTGCATTTCAGAAAGGCAGTGCCCATTTTCAGTATGATCAGTGAGGCATATGACGAGTATGCAGAAGCAGCAACAACCTTATTCGAAAAGCTGAATGAACGCTACGATGCTTTTTTAAAGGATTTCAATGTGGAATGGCAACACATGCTGAAGGAGCGTAAGTTTAATTTCAAGGAAATAGCTGTTAAAAAGCAATACGACTTTTATAAACTGAACTTAAAATCATTTGAATATAAGATAGTTGTGATAATTTCTGACGCATTTCGCTATGAATTGGGTCAGGAGCTTTACCATGAGCTTGTAGCTGACAGCAAAAACACTGTTAGTATTGAGCCTTATTTGGCATCAGTGCCATCCTACACCAATCTGGGTATGGCAAACTTACTGCCCCACGACAGCATGGATGTTGAAAAAGCTGCTAATGATCTGCTTTTCAAAATAAGAGGTCTGCCAACCACACACAATATGCGTGGCGAAATACTGCATGAAGTTGAAAAGAGAAGCAATGCGATTAATTATTCAGAAGTAATGCAGCTCAACCAGGACACTGGCAGAAAGTATTTTAGTGATAACCGGATTGTGTATATCTACCATGATTGGATAGATGCAATTGGGGACAAAAAGAAAACCGAACACCAAACCTTCGAAGCAGCCACAAAAGCCCAGGAGGATATTTCAAAGCTACTGAAAAAGCTCTTTGCGTGGAATATTTACCATGTTCTCATCACTGCTGATCATGGTTTTCTGTACAACCACACCCACATTGCAGAAACGGCAAGGGAAATCCCACCCAAAACCGTTGGTTATGCACAGCTGGGGACCCGCTATGTTATAGCTGATGATTTTGAAGGCAAAGTGGATGGCTATGTAGCTGATATGCGCAGCACCACACATTTGGACACGGACTTGAAAATAGCATTGCCCAGGGCTATTAATCGTTACCGGAAGCAAGGCAATATAGGTTTGCAGTTTACGCATGGCGGTGCTGCCATTCAGGAATTGCTTGTACCTGTTATAAAGGTGTACAGGCAGAAAAAGGAAACATCCCGGACAGTGAGTTTTAAACGCATTGATGAAAACAAGAAAATAAGTAGTGGCAGTTTAAAAGTTACCTTGTTGCAAGACCAGCCCGTATCAAACGATTACAAAGCCCTGGAGCTAATTATAGGTTTGTATGCCGACAACGGGGAATTGTACGCCAAAGAGGCAGACCTCATCCTTAACTCCACTTCTTCTTCACCCAAAGACAGGATTTTTGAAGTGATACTAAGCCTGAACCCCAAAGGTTCAAAAGCAAACTTCTGCTATTTGAGGGCTTTCGACAAATCAGACAAAAACCGTCTTAACCCAATAATAGTCAATGATTTGATTCAGATAACATCGCTCATGGAAAAAGATTTTTAATCATGGAAGCATTAAGAAAAAAGATATTAGCCCATTTCGATGGCAAGGTAGTACGCAAGGACCTCACCAAGCTGGTAAAAGGAAATGCCGTTGTCCCCACTTATGTGCTTGAATACCTGCTGGGGCAGCACTGTGCCACAGCAGATGAAGACATCATCAATGCCGGTGTGGAAACGGTTAAGAAGATCATCAAAGAACATTTCGTACACAGGGACGAAGCAGAGGTTGTAAAATCAAGGATCAAGGAAAAAGGCAACTACAGAATCATTGACAAGGTAGCTGTAAGCCTGAACGAAAGCAAAGGCATTTATGAGGCAAGTTTTGCCAATCTGAATATCCGAAAGGTTCCTGTTGATACCGGCACAATCAAAACCCATCCTAAGCTATTGTCAAATGGCGTTTGGAGCATCATCACGCTTTCCTTTATGGTGAGTGAGGAAAAGGGCAATTCACCGTGGATTATAGAAAACCTGAAACCCATACAGATTTCAAACATTGACATAGAGGAATTCAAAACGCTGCGTAAAGCATTTAGCACTGAGGAGTGGGTTGATTTACTGATGCAAAGTATAGGACTTGTGCCCGATCAGTTCAATTTCAGGTCGAAGCTGAACCAGCTCAGCAGGCTCATCCCCTTTTGCGAAAACAACTACAACTTTATCGAACTTGGTCCAAAAGGCACAGGAAAATCACACCTCTTTACCGAACTTTCGCCACATGGCATACTGGTTTCAGGTGGTGAGGTGAGCATCCCCAACCTGTTTGTGAACAACACTACCGGAAAAATCGGTTTGGTTGGCTATTGGGATGTGGTTGCCCTGGATGAATTTGCAGGATCAACAAAAAAAGGAGACCCGAAGCTGAAGGACATCATGCAAAATTATATGGCGAATAAAACCTTTTCGCGGGGAAAAGATGTTTTTGGCGCATCTGCATCAATGGTGTTTGTTGGCAATACCGAGCACTCTGTGCCTTATATGCTGAAAAACAGTGACCTTTTTGAGGCTTTGCCCAAAGCATTTCACCATTCAGCATTTCTCGACCGTATGCACTGCTATATTCCGGGATGGGAGATCAGCAAACTAAGGGGCGAAATGTTTTCGGGTGATTACGGTTTCATTGTGGATTACATTGCCGAGGTGATGAAAGAACTCAGAAAAGAAGACCACACCACCGATTACAGAAAGTATTTTGAGCTATCACCCACACTTACGACAAGGGACAGGGATGGCATTGCCAAAACCTTCTCCGGTTTTATCAAAATACTGTATCCCCACGGAGAGTATAGCAAAGAGCAGGCAATAGTATTGTTTGAGTATGCCCTTGAATGCCGCAAACGTGTCAAGGACCAGCTCATCCGCATGGACGATACCTACGAGGAAGTAGATTTTTCGTATAAGGATTTACAATCGGGCAGCACATCCCGTATTGAAACCCTCGAAAACGAAATTCACGGTTATGCCACTCAATTACCTCAAAAGGTTGATGCCATCATTGAAACGAATACAACTGTAGAAAAAGATGCTGCACAACCCAGCATGGTAAAGGCTAAGGCAGGGCAAGTGAATGTTCGTGACAACCAAACCGGGATTTCATTCTTAGGTCTTTTCGGTACGCACCTCCAAGGCTCAAAAAAGATTGTGCTTACCGATTCGTATATCAGGATGCACCACCAGTTTAAAAGGCTGTTGGAATTTTGTCTGATGCTGTCCAAAATCAAGCAAGACGAAGAAGAAATCGACCTCCATGTGATTACCTGGAATGAACCAGAGTACATTAAACAAAGCCAGGAGGCATT
>JAGYLH010000155.1 GCA_018400955.1 Bacteroidales bacterium | reverse complement strand
AAAGCAAAGAATAGTCCAACCAATATCCCAATGATAATCTTAAATCGAGAAATTTGAATGAAATCAGGTTCTTGATGTAGAAATTTCTTTGCCAGCGTCATTGTTGCGGTGTTTATATTGCATGCGTGCTAACGGATTGGCACTAAGTTTTTGTTGCCGATTGCGAAGCACTTTCTAATCAAGCCGCACGGCCTTGCCCGGCTTGTGGAAAAAAGTGTATTAGTTGCTGAAAGGCTGAAAAACCGTTTTGAATCCCCATCATAGAGCCAATAGGGCACACATTAGAAATCTGGGCCAGCGTGGGCGGATGTAGTTCAACATGGAATAATCGCTGGGTCTTGCAGACCGCTCATATTCCTACTTATTGGCGGTAGTGGTTTATATTGTTAGCAATGTGTTGTCAGAAATTTTACGTTCTAACAATTTAAAAATTAGCTCAAGTTCTATTTTCGCTTCTGCTTGTAGTCCCATCGCTGCTGCCAAACCTACGCTGTCTGTACTTAGTCTTTCGTTTAACTTGATATGATAGTTTTGGTCATCACCGATTGCCAACTTATAGGAATGAAAATGCATCGGGTCGCCAACTTTAGGTATAGAATTAATATTTGAAAAGGAAAATTCTTTTTTCATATAATTCAACAAGTGGTCTTGAATAACCAATACAAGGTGTTTGCTTAAATGTTCAAATGTTCCGATTTTATGATGTAGCTGAACTAAAATGGTCTTTGCTGTCATCTTCCAATTCATTCCATAAGGTTTGTTCCCATAACCTTCTTCGGGTTCCTCAAGTATGTTTAAGTCCGTTAAAAGTCTTTGCCTTTCAGGCCAAACTGTACCTGTAGTATCTAAGGTTTGAAGTTCAATTCCTACAAAATCAATAACTTTTTTGTCCATTACAGATGCAAGAAAATAATCAACGCTTCCACCAGGAATGCTAACTTCTGGAATCACGTGAAGTTCATTTCCTGGTTCGTGTAAAGAAAGTAAATGAATACAGTCTATAAATATTTGCCTATTCTCAATTAATCTATGAGGGCAAATGATTACTCCATTGCTTTCTTTTCCATATTCTACTGAACAAGTCCCAATGGAAATATGAGGTTCACTTTTACGAACCTTGATGCATTTTTTGTTGAGATAACCGCAATGTTGTGTTGAAAGCACATCATTCCAATTAACATTACTATTCTTCGTTGAAAAATTGAAGAACTCCGCTATTCTCGTGTTTATATTCATTTAATCGTTCTCTTGAAAATTCAATATATTCTTCCGAAATATCCAATCCAATTGACTTTCGGTTATGTTTAATTGCTACTAAAGAAGTCGTCCCACTACCTGAAAATGGGTCTAATATTATTCCGTCTTTTGGGCAAGTAGCTAAAATTGGGATTTTACACAAGTCTTCAGGATATACAGCGTAATGTTCTTTTCGCTTTTGAGTGTCTTCAGGTATTATTTCCCAAACATCACCGGGTAAAGTCCCATCTGGATGATAAAACAAAAAATAAAATCCTTTTTGTGCTAATTCTTTTGCTCTGCCCGATACTTTTTCAGAGTCAGAATGTGTTGTCCTTTGCTGCCCACGTATTATCATTCTAAAATCAGCTATTTCATTATTCTTTATTCTATCAAGTACCGTATTTAAAGCATTGAAGGCATTCTTTTTTTCATCGTCTGATAAAGCAGTTGAAAGCTCAATTTGTCTTTTATATCTTACACCGCTAACTCCAGTCGCAGAAATTACAGAACCATTTTTCACGATTGACTTTCTTGCTTCAGAACGGATGCTTGAAGCATCGTAGAAATATTTTTTTTCGTCTTTCACAAAGTGAAAAATATTTTCGTGAATATTTCTCAATTTATCTTTGCTACTATCTAAGCCACCTTTGTGTTTGTTCCAAATTACACTATTTCTTAAAATCCATTTTTGGTCGTCCATTAATTTGATAGCAACTCGCCACGGAACGCCAATTAATTTTTTGTTTCTATATGTGTCACCAATATTTAGCCAAAATGAACCTGATGGTTTTAAAATTCTGTGCAATTCTTTAGTAACATTGGTCAAGTTATTAATGTATTCAATGTATGTTGCTTCAAGTCCTATACCTCCACCACTATATTGTCTATGTCCCCAATAAGGCGGACTTGTAATAATGCAGTCAACGGAATTGTCAGGAATTATGGCAAGCGAATTAATGCAGTCACCTAATAAAAATAAAGGTTCTTTATCTTCATTAGAAATATATGCTTGTATGTCTTGTCTATAACCCATTCTTAAAATGTTAAATTATTTGGGACAAATTTACTGAAAAAAATCGGGGTAAAATCAGAAAATGCCTGTCGTTTTGGTGCTTCGTCTTTAGGTTAAGGGTTTCGCTACCATTAACGCCAACGGATTGGCACTAAGTTTTTGTTGCCGATTGCGAAGCACTATCTTATCAAGCCGCACAGCCTTGCCTGGATTGTGCGGAAAATTTTATTAGATGCTGAAAGGCTGAAACACCGTATTGAATCCCCATCATAGAGCCATCAGGAGGTTCTCCACCTATGGCGGACAGGCTTTCAACAAAAGGGATCAGGGAAAAGCTGGCTTGCGTTTATGCCTTATTTGTTGTGTATAGTGCATCATTTATTCCTTGTTTATGTTTCTTAGTTTATGTTTCTTAGCTTTCTTGTAACTTCAAAAGGTCTGTTCCGCACAATATATTTGCCACTATCCCAATAAATGTAGCAAAGAATAAGGCGATGATTCCTATTGTTGGGATTAAAACGAATAGTGCACAAATGCCTGAGATAATCAAAGACCATGATGTTGATGCCCTAAAAATCGAGCTCTTACGCATCATCATTGCAAACAAAATATAAGTAATGCCTCCAAGCATAATGCTTGTAGCCCATGCTGTTCCGTGAAAAAGTGTATATAGTGCCTCTCCGGCAGAAATATAGATATGCTGTTCAGCAATATTAGCAGAAGCATATTGCGAAGCCAAAGCAAACATTTCTATAATCGGTCTTGTTGTCAAAATAGCTGCAATTGAAATTACACCAACGATTAAGGCAATAATTGCTATTGCATTATCTGTCTTTTTTAGTACTGCCCAAAGGCCTATATAAACAGGGAGTTGAAACAAAAGTGCAACCGGGACAAATGGGTCCAGCTTCATAAAATAAATGAAAGGATTACTGTGAATACCTTCAAAAATCATTTTGACATCATGATCGGAAAAAACATGAGGCCAAATAAAAAACGTCACCACAATAAAAATGACAGTAAAGGCCTGGATAAAAGCAAACCAACCGCCTACCCGACTTAATTTTAACAATGGGTTATTACCATCTGTTTCGTATTCTTGCTTCATATATTTATTTGTTTTATAGTCAATATTTTGGTTTTTGCATTAGGGCGGCTACGGCTATAAACTGGTGAGCATTTCAAAGCACTGTCTTATCAAGCCGCACAGCCTTGCCCGGCTTCACCTAAACTGTTTATTCGTTGCAAAAACTGCCTGGGGCAGCCATCACATTCCTAAAAGCAGGGAAGTTTCCCCGGGGGGTATATACCACACATTGTTTTTCAAATCAACGCCGCCTTTCATTTCTTCCTGCACCACCCTGTCAATAACCCAAATACCCTTGCGTGCCATATTTTCAAAAGTATCCAGGCCGTTGTTGGAAAATCCCCGGCGTGTGCGATGTATATCAAACCGGTTACTGAATGGCCGGCCAAAAGCATCTTCAAT
>JAGYLH010000154.1 GCA_018400955.1 Bacteroidales bacterium | reverse complement strand
CAGCCTCAAACTGTAATTCACCGGAATTATATACCGTTGGATAGAAGGAATCCAATTGTTCCTGAGCCTTGGTACACACCATTTAAACAATAGAAACATGAGAAAGATAGTAACCTTATTTTCTTTTTTATTGTTAATCAATACTTCAAAGGCTCAGTTAGTATTAACAACTCCATTCGTGGATAGCATAATTTCTAACCTATACAATTTTAACAAAACTGATAATATTGTTGAGGCAATATCATTACTCAATTTTACCTCTCATAAAGATAAGAGAAAATCGATATTTGTTTCTTCGACCCCAATTATTAACAGAAAGAACATTCAAGATAATATGTTGATTTACACGAATGATAAAGCTATTTTTTTTGTAATACTAAGAAATGTTGAAGTGGACAGCAGTTTGAAATTGAGGTTAATTGAATACGATGACCCAAGGTTTGAAAAGGTGTTGGACTCTGTTAATTTCCGCATGGAACCTCTATCAGGATTGGTCCTTATAAGGTCGCCATTGGAAGTTTTCCGCATACGAAGAAGATTGCTATGTCGAAACAGCTATGTTATTACTTCAAAAAAATACATTCCTTATCTGTCGGCTCCTGAGGAGTTTATTCCTCTTAAATCATTTAATGTTGGTGGTGAATCAAAAGAAATAGAACCATGGTATTATGATCGTAAACCTTTCAAAGAGCTAAACGAGAAATATTATGAAGATATGCAACCAAGCGAAAAAATCATCCTAAAGATGCCTAAAAAGTAGCAAACGCAAAACTAACCAAATATGAGCACAGGCGCACAAGTAACCATGTCGGCCGTAATAGGCGGCACAGCCGAGAAACTTGGCGGCGGTAAGTTTGCCAATGGTGCCGTTACCGGGGCTTATGTGATGATGTTTAATCATTTGAACGACCAGATTAAAGTAAATAAATTCAGAAAGAAGTATTTTGGCCATGTAGAGGGCCTGAGAAATTTGTATATTGATAAAGTACCTGAAAATTATGAATTACAGGGAGATGTATTTAAACATAAACATGAAGCAGGCAGGATTGCAGCAGGTGTTACAGTTGGTGTAGGTGATGGTATGTCTGATGTATATCTAAGCCCATCTGCTTTGGAGAATGCCTTTGTTTTATACGAAGTGCTGGGGCATGAAATGATACATGTGGCGCATATTAATCATTTTGGAGCAAGGTATATAGGTTCCCATTCTGAATATTCAGCCTATACATGGTCTATGGCTGTTCATAAAAACCTATATGGTTCCTCAACGGAAGGATATGGAATGCTTTCGCGTAAAATAAGGGAATACAGTCCACTTAAAGCTTACAATTACGATAAATTTGGATTTCATTCAAATATTCCAAGAAGCTTATGGGATTGGTAACAAATAAATTTTCAAACATGAAAGTAATAATCTGTTTTTTTTCGATACTGTGTATAACACATATAGCATCTTGTAGTTCAGGTGAAAACAAAATGGGGGATAAATTCCAATTAGAGCTTAGATTTATCGACAAATTTCCTGATAGAGCCCTGGTTATGGAGTTTAAAAACAATTCAGAAAATGATTACTGTATTTTAGGATTTGAAGGCCTTGATATTAGCTATCTACATGTTAATTTTGTTACTGGCGATACAAGCTGGTTCGATGATGAATTGTTTTTTATGCTTAGCAGAACAACCATGCCAGTTTACAATCCGGAAATGCAGGTCTTAGAACCCGATGATTTATACAACTTGCAAGAAACCTATAATAGTTATCCTGAATTCAAATATTATTACGAGAAAATGCGTAAAATGATTAAGAATACCTATGATGAGGACAGAGCAGAGTATTACCATTTAAATCTTTATTATATTTTTAGCAGGGCTATTTTTATAAAATCTAACGATAAATGGAGCGACACTCTTTTCTTTGGCAATTACTTTCAAAAGATGCCCGATAATATACTAAAGATCAGTTTTAACTATCCCTCTCATTTATATACATGGGAACATGATACAATCTCAATGAAAAACATTCTTCATATCTGGCAGGATGAACTCGGGCTTCAAATGCCTCAAACTTTTGATGGGTTTAAAGTAATAACAGATGAGATAAGATTTTCAGATTCAGTCATAGTACAACGGCCAAGGTGATTGGTTTGCTGTAAAGGAAAACAGATTCTTTTACTATCGGCACCATGCGTTTTGCACAAGGCGGAAAATTTGAGCACGGGTTTATGTCAGGTTTTGTATACAGCAACTTGGCAAAACGCTACTGCAGTTTTGCTTAGTTGCTGTAATGCCGAGAGGATTGTTTGCAAAATAATCTGATTCGGCATATCTTCGCTGGGTGGAAGTTTTATGCAAGCAAATGCCGGAAATATGAGCACAGGCGCACAGGTAACCATGTCGGCCGTAATAGGCGGCACAGCTGAGAAGCTTGGAGGTGGCAAATTCGCCAACGGCGCCGTTACCGGGGCTTATGTGATGATGTTTAATCATTTAATGGATCATGGTAATGACAGGCCTTTTGGGCAAGGAGAGGAATTAATGCCAAATGGAAAAAATATGCCTAATGAGCTTGATTATAAAAACAGGGAGGTGGTTTCTGTGAATGGTACCGATTACATTTTGTATGACAACCAATGGCATGAATTATTACCAAATGAGAGTTATAAATTTTTTATGGAAGACTCAAGTCATCCAGAGGGTGGTGTTTGGATTACCAGATCTCGTGAACAGATTGCGATTACTAATTATCAAGTGAAAATGGGAATAAAAGGTGGGTTAGTTGGCACTGGTGTTGGTGGAGTGGTTAGTTGGTATGAAGTTGCAAATGGCCTTTATCGAACCAATCCGATGAGTATTTTGATAGGGTATGGATCAGGAGCATTTATTAGCTTACGAAGGATGGAAATCAGAATGATGGATCATGACCGGCACGTTGAACATAACAGATAAACATAAAAATGAGAAAACTTATAATTATTTACTTTGGAACGTATTTAGTATATTTATTCTTCGGGTTATTGTTGCTAACCAATTCTAAACTGCTTAATGCCAATGCTAACCAGATAATTTACATGATGCTTATTTCAACAACTTCATTAATCTACCCATTTACCATTATTCGTGTATATCCATATTTGAAAAAACGTTATAGAGGTAAGAATGGTTTGAGAATTGCGAAGTTAATTTTTGTTGCATCAGTTGGTGTTTTATTTGTGGCTTTTGATGCACTTACGAAACAGTTTTTCACGGAGGACATAAGTAACTCTATGCTTTTATTGATTCTTGTACCACCATTAGTGTTATTTATAGGAATACTTTCAGAATGAAATATAAATCTTAAGAATTTAGGGATGTTGACGATATTGTTCAGGTTTTATCAATATCCTATTGAGAATTTTGAGTGAAAACTTTGTTCGCGGTAAGAGTCGTTGCAGCAGGATACAAAAAAAACCGGAACCAAAAGGCCCCGGCTTTTCAATCTTTGTTTACGCAGTTTTAGGATTTGCTTTCCTTTACAGCTTCGATAAATTCGGGCAGCACTTTCATAGCATCGCCCACAATGCCGTAGTCGGCTGCTTCGAATATGGGTGCATCGGGGTCTTTGTTCACAGCTACAATCACTTTGGAAGCACTTACGCCGCCCAGGTGTTGGATGGCCCCCGAAATACCAAAAGCAAAATACAGGTTGGGCGCAATAATTTTTCCTGTTTGCCCCACATGCTCGCTGTGTGGCCGCCAGCCTTCGTCCGATATGGGCCTTGAACAAGCCGTTCCGGCATTGAGCAGGTCAGCCAGCTCTTCGATCAGGTGCCAGTTGTCGGGCGATTTCATGCCTCGGCCACCCGAAACAACAATATCGGCATCGTTGAGCAATACCTTGCCCGTAACCTTATTGGTTTCCAATATTTTGGTGGCAAATTCAGCATCCGAAACACCGGGATCAAAAGCTTCAACAGCCACATCAACGGCATTGTCGATAACGCCAAAAGAGTTGTATGAAAGCG
>JAGYLH010000153.1 GCA_018400955.1 Bacteroidales bacterium | reverse complement strand
AGGGTGTCGTTTGACCAATATTTCCGTCGCGAGTCAAAATACATCCTGTCCGTAAGGCTTACCGAATTGGTCAGGGTAAAGTGTTTGAACAATTTGAGCGGCAGGCTTAGTGAGGAGCGGTGCTGAATACCATTTTGCATTTTACTGAACGCATCGCTGGCAAACAGCAGGCTGTCGGGCAGGCTGATGCTGTTGCGGGCATTCATCGAATAGTCCACATTCAGGTCTTCGTACCATTTGGGCCGGCCTATCGCGTTTTTGCGTTTCAGCGGGTAAAAGCGGTTCACCGTAAAGGTTAGTTCGGGCAGGCTGACTTCCACAATTTTTGTTTTGGTGTTTTGCCTGTGGCTGGCATTCATGGTGAGGAAATACTTATTGTCCCAATTGGTTTGGTAGGCCACACTCGACTTGAACTCATTGCTCAGATAATTTTCGGCCGAAACCGGATTGAACCTATTGAAGTTGCTGCTGACGACGAACACATCTGCCGAAAAACGCCCTGCGGGCCTGGCTTTGGGATCTTGTCTATGGGTCCATCGCACCCTGAAATCGCGGCTTCGCTGGTAGTCGGGTGCCCCTTCACTACCTGTTATATTAATGGCATAGGAGGTGTTGAACGTACCATTGTATTTATAGCGCTTGGTATATCTGAGCGTAGGCTTGATGGCCCAGCTGCCGCGGGTGTAAATGTCGCCCAATATGTTCAGGTCGAGGTAATCGTTGATGGCCCAGTAATAGCCGCCATTCTCAAAATAAAAACCCCTGTTGTCCGATTCGCCATAGGTGGGAACCATGATCCCTGAACGCTGGCCGGTATTATTTGGGAACATACCAAAAGGGACTGCCAAGGGTGTGGGCATGCCTTCGATGGCCATAAATGCCGGTCCGGTAATAATTTTGTTGTCGGGAATTACCTTCGCACGGTTAAAGCGGAATTCAAAATGCGGATGGTCGCGGTTGTTGCAAGTGGTGTATGCACCCGATTGGATATTGATGGAGTTATCGGTCATTTTTTTCACCTTTTTCCCATGCAGATAACCTTGCCCGTCTTCCGTAAAGACGCTGTAAATCATGCCTTTTTTGCTATCGAAATTATAGGTAATGGTTTTGGCCTCAAAAGTTTGACCGCTCTCAGTAAATATCGGGGTACCCGTAAGCTTGCCCGTGGAATCGGTAATGCCATAGGCAAACACTTCGTTTTTTAAGAAATTTATTTCAATCACAGCAGCTTCCAGCGTGATGTCGCCATATACAATCTTGGCGTCGCCATAAAGGTAAACCATGCGCTTGCGAAAGTCGTGCCTGATGGAGTCGGCTGCTGTTCGCTCAACAATAGTTTCTAACGATGCGGGTTTCTTTTTTAGGGCGGGCAGACTGTCATTCGGCAGGGTGTCCCCCAGGGTCAGGCCGTTTGCAAGCAATAAACTATCTGCCCGTGCTTGTGCAATGGTATCATCAGATACTACAAAGCCCGGGCCTTCGTTATCATTCAGGATGATGGTGTTGTTTTCCTGACTTGAAAGCTTGTTTTGCACAAACACACAAAGCAAGGTAAATAATAACCAACGCGATGTTAATAATTTAGAATATGGGCAGCAGGCTGACAAGCGTGTTAATCGTATTTTTGTTGTGTTTACTTAAAATGAACTACAATTTGCAAAGATACTTTCAAAAATCATGCAATTATGCACTTTATCACCAACGAATCCTGTTGCTGATTGTTGCATGCATGCTTGGCGCGCTGATACATTTTCCTGTACAAGCACAGCGGGGCAGCAAAATACGGACGGTAGTGATTGATCCCGGGCATGGCGGGCGTGACCCCGGTGCTGTAGGGAAACGCAGCAAGGAAAAGGACATTGTGCTGAAGGTTGCGCTGCAAACGGGTGAATACATCAACCAATACCTGCCCGATGTAAAGGTGATTTACACGCGATCAAAAGATGAGTTTATCGAGCTGCACCGCCGCGCTGCAATTGCCAATGAAAACAATGCGGATGTGTTCATTTCCATCCATTGCAATGCTATCAAATCAACAGCTGTGCATGGCGCCGAAACCTTTGTGATGGGCGAGCACCGCAGTCAGGCCAACCTCGACGTTGCCAAACTTGAAAACGCAGCCATACTGCTTGAGGAGAATGCCGATGAACAATATGGTGGCTTCGACCCCAACAGTCCGGAGGCCTATATTGCTTTTACGCTTTATCAAAGCGAAAATAAATCCCAAAGCATACGGCTGGCACAAAAGGTTCAGGAACAGTTTACAACACGCGTTGGCCGCCGCGACCGCAGTGTGCAGCAAGCCGGGTTTTTGGTTTTATACCGCACCACCATGCCGAGTATTCTGGTTGAGCTGGGCTTTATCACCAACCCCACCGAAGAGGCTTTCCTGATGTCGGAACAAGGACAGACCTATATGTCTTCAGCTATTTTCAGGGCCTTCAGGGATTTTAAAAAAGAATTTGAGTTAGACAATGCAAGCCCCTTAAAATTAACACCCGAACAGGAAGCTGTGCTGATACAAAAACCACCGGCAGAGCTATTGGCCGAAGCCAATAAGGCAGCAGACCTGGTTGAAAACCCCCAGGTGCCCAATGCCAACAAAATGGACAGTGAGCCCCAGACAAGACCTTCAGTAAACACAAATACAGCATTAAAAGAAAAACCCCTTGAGCAAGACCTTATTTATAAGGTTCAGTTTGCCACCAACAGGAATAATATCCCGCTTAGCGAAAGCAGGTTTTCAAAAGTGCCCCAAGTGGATGTGTATTTCCACGATGGCTTGTACAAATACACTTCGGGTCGTCATTATAGACTTAACGATGCCACCCGGCACCAGTCAGAAGTGAGGCGGTTGGGATATGCCGATGCCTTTGTAGTGGCTTTTTACAAAGGCAAAAGGATTGGCCTGGCAGAAGCCCGTAAAATCGAAGAAAAATAGTAGGTGATTTCCCTGAAAAGCACATTGCGGTTCCGTTTGGGGATTATTCCTAACTTTGTAGCAGCTTGATTATTCATTAAACTTTAACTCCTATGTACCGTTTTACCTATCTTTTCATGCTTGTGTTTTTGTTCGGCTTTGCCCGGCAACCACAAGCCCAAACTGAAGTGTTCACCGCCACCACCATGTGGAACATGAAGCGTGCGGCTGCCCTTGATGTTTCGCCAAATGGCAAACAATCTGTCTTTACAATTACTGATTACGATATTGAAAGCGATAAGGGCGAAACAAATATTTACCTTATTGATAATCAAAATGGTGATATACGCCAACTCACTTTTACGGGCAAAGATGCAAGCCCGGTCTGGAGCCCCGACGGCCAACAAATAGCCTTTGTTTCGCGAAGGAACGATGGCCCGGGCCAGTTGTTTGTGTTGCCGCTCAATGGGGGCGAAGCGAAGCAAATAACCGATTTGCCCGTTGGTGTTTATGGTTTGAAATGGTTCCCCGATGGCCAAAAAATTGCTTTCGGTGCCAACATACTCCCTGAATACAATGGCGATTTCGATGCGCTTAAAACATTGATCGACGAACAAAAAGAGTCGAAAATAACCGCAAAAGCAACCGAGCATGTGATGTACCGCTTTTGGAGCCGCTGGCTCACGGATGGGTATTATTCAAGATTGTTTTCTGTTGACCTTCAAACGCATGATGTTGTGGATTTGATGCCCGAAACCAATAACTATTTCAATATGATGGGCGGTGTTTCTTACGATATTTCGCCAGATGGCAGCACCATTGCCCTGAGCATGAACAACACCCCCCCACCGTTCGAAAACCTCAATTACGATGTTTTCCTGCTTTCAACGGATGGCAGTGGAAAGCTTACCAACCTCAGCCCGGAAAATGTAGCCAGTGATGTAAATCCGGTTTTCAGCCCTGATGGCAAAAAGCTTCTCTATGGCAAACAGTCCATCCACCATTTTTATGCCGACAAAGTGGTAATGGTAAGCCATGACCTGAGCAGTGGAAAAACTGAGAATCTCACTGAATCCATCGACC
>JAGYLH010000152.1 GCA_018400955.1 Bacteroidales bacterium | reverse complement strand
ACGCATGGTACTGCCAAAGGTAAATGGCACGGTGAGTGCCAGGGCGCAAGGGCAAGCAATAATCAGTACCGATGCCAGCACATAAACCGCAGTGCCTATGCCATCGGCCTGAAACCAATAGAGTGCGGCCGTAAAGGCAATTACAAGTACTGTGGCCGTAAAATACTGGCTTACATTGTTGATGGTATTGCGCAGGCTACTCGCCTCATCCTGATCTGCTTTTTGGTTCCACAGTTGTGTCAGGTAACTCTGCTCTACTGCTTTCTCCACCTCCAGCTCAATGGAGCTGCCCACTTGTCGGCCCCCGGCATAGATAAAATCGCCCGGCTGCTTGGGTACGGGCACAGCCTCTCCTGTTACAAATGAATAGTCAATATTCCCCTTTCCCTTAACAATATGGGCATCAGCCGGGATCAATTCCTGATTTCTTACCAGGATGCGGTCGCCGGAAACAAGGTTTTTTATAGGAACGATTTCCTCCACATCCTCCACAATACGTGTTACGGCAACGGGAAAATAAGATTTGTAATCACGCTCAAACGACAGGGCCTCATAGGTTTTTCCCTGATACCATTTGCCAATGAGCAAAAAGAACAGCAATCCGGCAAGCGAATCCATATACCCAATCCCATTGCCTGTGAATACTTCGTAGGAACTTTGAAAAAACAAGGCCATGATGCCCAAAGTGATGGGCAGGTCGATGCTGATAATTTTATGTTTCAGGCCTTTCCAGGCAGAAATATAATAGTCGTTGGCACTATAAAACACCACCGGCAGAATCAACACAAAACTCAGCCAGCCAAACACATGCTTAAACTCCTGCTCCAGCAAATCGCCGCCGGGCACATATTCCGGGAAGCTGTACATCATAATATTCAGAAAGCTGAAACTGGCTATCCCTATTTTAACCAAAAGGTTGCGGTTGGTTTTTGAGCCTTTCTTCTCTTCCATGTCATCCAGGGTGATTTCGGGCACATAATGAATGGCGGCAAGCAATTCGGTTACCTGTCGCAGGCTTATCTGATTGTTCTTAAAGGTAATATACACCTCCTTTTTCGGGAAGTTAACATTGGAATACACAATGCCCGGATGGAGCGTGTTGAGGT
The DNA here is from genome assembly GCA_018400955.1 of Bacteroidales bacterium. Lineage (GTDB taxonomy): Bacteria > Bacteroidota > Bacteroidia > Bacteroidales > F082 > CALAZZ01. The sequence goes on along the minus strand of JAGYLH010000152.1, from coordinate 2,907 downwards.
GCTCTAGCAGCCAGATACAGGACGCACAATGGATGCCCGGCACAAACAAGCGAACGCTGGAGGTATCGCCGTCGTTGAAAGAGAGTATCTTTTCGCGGATTTCTTCATTGTCAAGAAAGGCAAACTGTTTGGTTTCCTTTCCCGTTTCAATACGCAGGCCCGACATGGGCTGAATTTCGTAATACTGCCCCAGTTTGTTCTCGTTCAGTATTTGGAAAACGGTTTTACAACCGTGGCAGCAAAAGGCTTTTTCGTCCCATATTACCGGGCTCTTGCCACAATCAGCCCCACAGTGCACGCATTTGGTTTCGCTCATTAATTATAGTTTGTCTATTATGTCAAGTGGCTGATTCATTATGGTCAAGATCAAGGCGCATAAAAATTTTAAACCGCAGTTTACTAAAGTATTCGAGGGTTTAAAAATATTATAGCAACGCAGATACCGGACATTATGTACAGACACTAATTAGTTCAGTTAATTTGCCGCAAAGGTATAACCAATCCGCCAAAAACCGCGCAAATCACCTGTACCAAAACCAACAGCTTTATCCTCAGGATAAAACCGCTGTATGGCCTGATAATGCCCTACGGTTATCTCTCCCCCTACCGTCCCGTGGCAAGCCAGGCACTGTTCGGCCAGTATGATGGGCGCATAATAAGCCAATTCGTTGCTGTTGATCACGATTAACGTATCACCTACCGCCAATCCCTTATCAAAAACCTGCTGGAAATGCTTTAGCAGGGCCTCATCCTGCCCGTCGGGATAATTTTCCGGGTTCCGGTTTTTTAAGGCCAATCTGCTGATCTCAGCACCAAAATGGGCAGCCACTGAATCTGTTATGGGCAAAGCCTCCACATTGCAAAATTCAAGCGCATAGGGCACGCCGCCATACGACATGGCTTGCATCAAATTACTGCTCAAAGCTTTAAAGGTAGCCTGGATAATCTGCCTTGACTGATTTTTGTAAGTTTCAACCAGTGAATCGCTAAGCACAGTTTGTTCAACTGTTTCGGCTTGCTGCTGAGGTTGTTGGGTGCAGGCAAAAAGTCCTGCAATCAAAATAATAATAAAAGGTTGTTTAAATTTTTTCATGATTGATTGGTTTGATTTAGCCTATAAAGATAAGCAAATTTCACAAAGCAATATTCAATAGAAAATTGAAGGCTAAATCTAATTTTATTGTGCTGGCTTCATTTTTTACCACGGATTAGCCTATTCTTAAAAAACTCCATGAGGCTATAAATTTCGAAAAAATTCTTGAACCACATAGGCATAGAGGGCACATAGGTATCCACATAGAAGTTTTAAAAGCTATCTCTATTTGGTTCAGAAGCATCAATGAACGACAACTGTCTATGTTTTACCTGTATAGCGATAAACGGTTAATTTCGCAAAAGTATTGAAGTGGAGGGCACATAAGCATCCAATTAAGAGTTTCAAAAGCTAACTCTATGTGGTTTTTCTATGTGCCCTCTGTGCCTATGTGGTTCAATAGTATCAGTGAATGATACCACTTCAGCATAAAGCCAGCTTCATACATCAATAGCAGACCAAAATGAGATATAACCCAAATCAACAATTACTTGCATTCCCGCCTTTAAATTTGTATTTTCGCCCTAAATCATAAATCCCCTTACCATATCAATGTAGTTCCAAACACTTATGTCATGAAAAAATCAATGCTTCTTTTTGCAATTGCTTGCATATTTATCACCAAAATTGGCGTGGCCCAACTTATTGCCGATGCCGGTCCAGACCAGGTATATTGTGTTTGGTTTGATACGACTTACATTGTGTTAGGCGGCGACCCAACAGCATCAGGTGGGGTTGAACCATACACCTATATGTGGGATGTTGACCATCCGTGGGGCATAAACGTATTTATTAACGACCCAACACTTGCGAATCCGCTTATGCTTTACCCGCCGCCTGTTGACCAAAGTATTGTACAATTATACCTGACGGTTACTGACGCAGATCAAGTTATCAGCACAGATACAGTAGAGGTGGCTTTTTCGCATTTCATGATGACTTTAGGGCATTATTACTTTACCATTGACCTGGGTGATACCATTTGTTTTCCCGAACCCAATACTTTTGGGGGGTTTCCGCCCCAGGAGTATTTATGGCGGCCCAACCATGGACTTATTGATTCGATTGGCTGGTCGATGTGTGCAGCACCCGAATACACTACCAACTATTATGTAGTGCTAACTGATTCACTTGGCTGTGTTATTAACGGCTCTCCTTTCGTTATGGTTTATGTTAATCCTGTAAATGTTGTTGAACAGGCAGCCGCGGAAAACCGCGTCAAATTATACCCAAACCCGACAACAGGCTTTATTCAGATTGAAATTGATCTGAAAATTCCCGGAAACTTTATGCTTACGTTGCATAATGATCTGGGTCAACAAGTTATGCAAAAGCAGCTGGAAGATCACCTGACCTTGGTCGAGCTTCAAGGAATAGTTAAAGGAATGTTTTTCTGTAAGATTACCAACGATAAAGGTTTCGAATATACTGAAAAGATACACATAAAGTAATACATATTGAGTTCCATTTGAATGATTGGATAAGTATTCGTCTTTAAATACCATTTTCTTAATCATTTATACCGAATACTTGATGCTGCTTGTATTAAGCAGATAAATAGCTTAATTTTGGTTGAATCATTCATCACAAGTAAAAACCAATACTTGTTAGCCTAAATAAAAATAAGCAATTGATTTTTAAAGCTATAAGTATTAATACCAAACCAACACACAAGGAGACCCGCCTATGAAACCCTCAAAAATTATTTTACTATTTATTTCCTTAAGCACATTACTTTTTCTCAACACAGCCTGCGAAAAGGATGAGCAAGACAGCATACAATCACCAGCTGTTGTTACCCTGTCAGTAAATGA
>JAGYLH010000151.1 GCA_018400955.1 Bacteroidales bacterium | reverse complement strand
GTTAAGAAGTCTGTAACATAACCATTGAAAGTTCCAACACCACGTGTTTGGGCTGTAGCTGTATTGGAAAAGTCTGACTCGCCTTCGTCAAATACGGAAGTAACGTTGTAGGCAAAGCTTCCATTACGGGCAACGCCCAAATCAGTATAGGTTTCGCCTGTTACCAGTGAGCCATTGATCTGCAACCCATCACGGTAAACATTATAACCCAGGAAAGCCCGGTTTACCGGCGAAGTCCATTCAAGGGTAACACTAACAGTAGGCTGATTGGGGCTATTATCTACAACTGCGGCCACCAGATTTGCAGGAGGCGTGATAGTAGTAGTGAATCCCCAGATAGGTCCTGCAGTGAAATCATTGTTGTTTTGCACATTCACTTGCCAGAAGTATTGCAGGTTGGGGTTCAAGTTGGACAACTCAAAAGTGCCATTTTCACTTAGGTCTGCCGCTGTCCAATCCTGAACTACGGTAGCCGGCGGGTAGGTAGTTCCAAGTAGGACCTGATACTCGAGTGTGTTGGCACCCCAGGCCCATTCCAGCATATCATCGGTGGTAATGTCAACAGCACCATCGTCCGGATTCAGGTAGGTAACCTGATCAGGTGCGGGCATCAATACGCCATCCACATTAAGGGTGTAATCAACACCTGTAGTGCTTACTGCCAGGTAATAGGTGCCTGCATAAACTTCAACACCTATTGCACTTGTTGTGGCATATACTAATGCATTGTCAACATCGGGGCCACCCATGCCGTCAAAATCAGCGGCATAAAGCGCCATTTTTGCATCGTCGCCGGCAAGTGTAACATCCACCAATACGTCATCGGTAAAGGTAAATTCATATACATTGTCCCAACCATCTGAATCCTCACCGGGCAAGTTGTAGTTATTGCGGAAGTCACCTTCCAGAACAGGCACACCAAAAGTAGCTGTACTACCATCAAATGCAAGTTCCCATACATCCCCTTCAACGGGTTCATAGGCTGTAACCTCGTAAGTGCCAGTAATTAAATCACGTGATCCGCCATCATGCACAACTGCAAAGTTTCCGGCAATAACATCACCATCAGTGGCTTCGGCTGTTGTGCCTAAACCAACTTTTACCATTTGGCCTTCTTCAAGCAAATAAGGAACTGCGGGAGCCATTAATTGCGTAAATCCGGTATTGTCATCTATTTCGAAAGCTGAAATAGTTACATCACCTCTGCCAGGGTTGTTGGCAATCTCAAAATCACCGGGTTTCATCCAATAACCTATCGGGCGTTCACCCAAGTCTAAGTGAGCGTTGAGTAATTCAAGACCAGGAACTGCCAAAGAATATTTAACAGTTACTGTCCAGGTACCATCATCAACTTTGTTGTAATGTGTTCCACATCCATCATTAGGCGCAGTGCTGCCCCAAGTACGGAATGCATGCATTTCAAAAATGATGTCACCACCACCCAAAACACCATTAGCTATAGTCAAATTGTTTCTGGTATAGGTGTGTATGCCGCCGGTACCAGAGCCACTAAAGTAAGTTGCTTCTTCCTGACCACCTGGGTTTGTAACCACCAGGCGTGAACGCTGCTCTGATCTAAAAGCACCATTCTGTGCTGTCATATTGTAAGTTACGTCAACACCAACTATAACTGCCTCAGTTGGCACTGTTACCGTTAAAGTGGCAGGACATGTTGAATAATCATCAGCAGTTGGATTTACAAACAAGCCTAACATATCAGTAGAAATATCACCCAATGTGTAGGTAGCAGTTTCAGTAAATAGTTCTGGTCCAGAACCGGGCTCAGTAACTGTAAAATTAAATTCACCAAAGTCGGCATAATCACCAGCCGCCCATTGAACCAGCACAACGCCATCCTGTTCTACTACTCCGGCAATACCACCGTCACCCCAAGTATCAAATACATCAAGGGAGTATTCACCAGGATCAAGGGCAACCGTTACTTCAACCGTTTGATTGGCTGCACTAAAAGTTTGGTCAACGGGGTAGTAATAAGCCATAGCATCCCAGCTCCACAAGTTCCAACTTGCTTCACCGAAAAAAAAGTCAACCTCTAGGGTAATATCTATATCCTGTGCACTTCTGTTAACAGGAATAAAGGTAGGTGCATTGAGCTTGATGTCCGGAATTGGAACCATCAAGCGGGGATCAACAGGTTCCTTTTGATCATTTGGAGCCGCTGCGAAAACATTGGCACTGGAAAACAGGAATAAACCCATCACCAATGCTCCAAGCCATCGAAAATAAGTAGGTTTTTTTAACATAATATAATTGATTTAATTAAAAATTAATGGATTACGCATCATTAATTGTAAATGAATTGATTGGGATACCTGGTTGCCTGCAACGCAAAGTATCTAAGATTGGTGTTTATTCTGTTTGCCGTTGTTCTCCTTTCTTTTTAATGGTTCAACAAAAAAAATAAAGAAAGTACAAAAAAGCCAAAAACCAGGATCAATCGTCACGCAGGCCGATACCTAACAAAAGCTAAGTCTGCTTGCAATAGGATATTGCTAAATGATTGATTGAGTTGAGTTGCCTTGTTCAGATGACTTGTGGGGTAAAAGCGTTAGCAGTAAGCATAACGCTGATTGGCTGTTGTTTAGTTGGGTTGCTGGTCATGAAACAAGGTTTTTGGCTGTGTTGTTCTTTCCAAGACTCATACATATGACAATTAAGCAGGGGGCCTACCCCTACTCTAATATTAACTTTTTTAAGTTTAATTTAACATATAATTCATATGTATTGTATTTGAGATTGTTACGTTGATAAAAATTTGTTTCTTCCTCTCAAACAGCAAACAGACCAATTGAGGCAATAAAATCGGGGAACCGCATGGTGGCCCCCGATTTTAGAATAAGCTACTTTTTTCAAGATAGGACACTCCCCTTAATTTACAATGTGTCTATATGGTTTTTTTTGCCCCCATATCCGCCCCGGCGGACAGGCTCCCCGAAACCGGGGGCTTCTGACCGGTGCGAAGTGATGTAAAATTTTGGTTTGGGGATCGACACTTCACCATTTCTTCTCACTTAGCCGGGCTCAAAGCCCCCGGTTTCGGGGAGCCTGTCCGCCGGGGCGGATATGGGGGCTATAAACCGCGCTTTGCGCTTCTAAAAGCAGTGTCGTCCCGAAAAATGTTGACTGTTTTTCCAATTGTAAAAACATCAGTAATCGCAAAAAAAAAATCGGGGAACCGCATGGCGGCCCCCCGATTTTAGCTTAAGTCCTAATGACTTAATTATGGTTTAGCGAACAATCGTTACGCGTTTGGTATCGATGCCGTCAGCGGTGGTGATGCGCACCAAATATACACCTGCTTCGTAGCTGGATGTATTCAGTTGCTGCCTGTCACTGTTCACTTCTGCATCATATACTACCTGGCCGATAGCATTTACTACGGTGATGCGCTGCATGGCAGGGGCTTCAATCGTAATGCTGGCATTGGCCGGGTTGGGATACAAACGGGTTGCGATGGCATTCACATCATCAATGCTGGTTACAAGTACCACTACGTAGTCGTTTTCCGGCTCATCGAGTGAGAAGGCTGGATACGATTCGCAAATAACTTCACCAAAATTGTGAATAGCTGTTACCTGATAGTAGTAGCTTGTTTCGGCGTCAACATCCATGTCGAAATACTCAAATGATGCTACGGTTGGGTCATGCTCTACAGTGGCAATCAGTTCGTATGCAACGTTGTCCATTGAACGGTAAACGTTGTATCCGTCGAGTTCGCGTCCTGTATTGATGTCAAGTACACTATTGGCTGCGCTGGTTACGCCTGATGCTTTCAATGGCAAACGCTCAACAAGGCCAAGCCTGTCAACTGGTTTCTCCATGGGTAAAGCAGCTGTTGCACCGGCGGCTGTGGTTACAAAGCCACGCAGGTTCCAGGTGTAGATCAAACCGAAGTCCGTCAGGTGTTCCCACAATACGCCGTCAAGGGTAATCAGGTCACCGTTGGGTTGGCTTTGACCTGGGCCGACACCGGCAGGGAAGTTTACACCGTCGGTGGTGTAAACGGCTATCCACAGTTCCTTGCTTACGTCTAACATCACGGATGAAGTAAGTTCAACTTCTTCCCAAGCTTCAATGGCCAGGCCTGTGAGTTGTTGGGTGTGCAACAAGGTAGCTGCATTGGTGCCTTCGTA
>JAGYLH010000150.1 GCA_018400955.1 Bacteroidales bacterium | reverse complement strand
AGATGCGCAAGGCTTTACTGAACGAAGCACCAGCAAAAATCCATGCTGTAAAGCAACTTTATGAAGACATCGGAAAAAAGATGATTGTCTTTTGTGAGACCACAGCCTTTGCAGACAAAATTGTCAATGCTTTGGGAGATGAAAGCTTTGCCTACCACAATGCCATGACCGACAAAAAACTGATGAAAAAATGGCTGGAAGACTTTAAAAACGGCACAGGGAAACACAAAGTGGTCGTGGCTGTGAAAGCCATTGAAGAAGGCTTGGACGTGCCTGATCTGGAGATGGCAGTCATTGTCAGTGGCAATTCAACTAAAAGACAGTACATCCAGCGTATGGGCAGGAGCCTGCGTGTAAGACCAGGTAAAACAGCATTAATCATAAACATCTATGCAAATGAAACAAAAGACGAACAATGGCTCAGAAGCAGACAATACGCACACAAGGACCAAGCCATCTGGGTCAACAGTATCACAGAAATCTGCCAGGAATTTGATGGAAGAATTAAAGCAACGCCAGCTGATCAACATAAGCACACAAGTTACAATGGTTCAGCAATTGATTTCTGAACATTTCCAGGTGGATTGTCACGAAAAGGAGATTACCCATGTTAAGGAAGAGGACTATTGGGAGCAAATAATTGAAACCGAAAAAAGAATGCACGATGAAGGATGACATCATTGAACTCGTAAACTTACTTCTGAAACACCGGATGACCGCAAATCAGTTTGTATTCCTTTACCTGAAAGTCAGGCAAAAAGATGAAACCCTTTACAGATACCTTGAAACCACCCGACCACTTTCAGAAAAAGAGTTGCATGACCTCGAAGAGCGGGGATTAATCATCAACCTGAACCGGTCGGCAAATGATTATTGGGCTGACCAATACCATGTTTCAGAAGGATTTGCAAATATCATTGATCCCTATTTGCGCATGGCAGAGGATTTTTGGAACCTATACCCTATCACCCAACTGGATGGTAAAAGAAAAATGCTTTTAAAGTCAGTGGATAAAATAGAATTCCTTTTCTCTTATGCTTTTGCTGTTATGTTGGACAGTCAGCTTCATCTATCAGCCATGCGTGCACTGCGTTACCTGATCGGAAAAGAGCAGGTCCACCTGCGCATCGACCATTGGTTTGAGCAGCAAAAATGGAAATCTGTTGAAAGTGAGCTGGCAGTTTTGCGCGACAAGGCACAACAGACAAGATTACATAATGACAGCCAGCTATAAACATTTAAATTATTCGATATATGGAATTACCGACTCAAAGGCTCAAAGCCAAAACCAAAGACCCCAGACTGATTACGCTGTTTGGGCAGTCGAAAGTGGGAAAATCAACCAAATTATCAGAACTACCAAACTGCCTGATAATAGATACTGAGCAGGGCACAGACTTTCTCGATGGCATGATCGTACAAGTGAACTCAATGGCTGAATTGCGCCAGATACCACAAGCCATTGCAAGTACAAATCACCAATATGACTTTGGAGCTATCGATACGATTGACCAAATTGTGACCTGGGTTGAAAGGGAAGTTGTTCAGGAGTATAACCAGCAGCAAAGAGACCGTGGCAACAACCAAAAGATTCTTGATATTTCAGAAATGCCCTTCGGTGCAGGGTTCGCAATGGTTCGCAATAAAGTCATGCGGGTAATCGCTGCCTTGAAAGCTTCGTTTCCAAAACTTATCATAATAGGTCACCGCAAAAAGACCATTATAGGTGAAAGCAAAGTTGAGTTTTCCAGTTCAAGTCTGGATTTAACGGGCAAGCTGCGTAATCTTATTTGCGCTGACAGTGATGCTATTGGCTATGTATTTCGTGATAAGCAAAACGACTTAAGGATTAGTTTTCAAACAAGTGATGAACTCGAAGTGGGTTCACGCTGCGATCACATAAGGGGCAAAGTCCTTGCATTTGAATGGCAGCTTATCTATCCTGAAACCGTTGGAAATACTCCAGCCCCCAAGATGACCGTATCCAATTCAATACTACAAACGTCATGAAAGCTTTGTTAACAATTGAGATACCCAATTACCTGACCCATGTGATGCTTGACAGGTCGCGCCCGGCAAATTATTACACAAGAAGAACGAAAATCCCGGTCAGGTATATGAATTCATCATACGGCTTTAATAATTATGGTGTTCTGGTAAATGCTTATACTGGCAAACCTGTTGTAGCCAATCCGCTTACTGCTGGCAAACCGAAATACAAAAAAATCAATGGGCGGGAACTTTTGGCTGGCAGGATAAGTCCTGTGGTGCGTTCAAGAATCATACATGAAATGAAGCGTTTTTACCTGCCCTACTTTATGAAGAAGAAGAAAATCAGAGAGGCATGTAAAATCAGGGTTGAAATACACAACGCCATAGGCGAAGGCAATCAAGACCTCGATAATATGAGCTGGATATTGGTGAAAGTACTCCAGGATGTGCTTGTAGAAGCAAACATACTTCCGGAAGAAAATGTAAAGGTCATCAAAGGTTTTGAGGTTGATTTTGTACCAACCTTAACCAAAGACGATCGAAAGCTTGTTGTTGTCATTTATGCACATGAGCCGAAAACAGTCTTGGTCGAAAGTCAATAAGAGAAAACCAGGGAGGGAGTTTTACTCCTTCCCTATAATGCATAAACCATGAATTACTTTGATATACAACGAATAAGCAATTCAGCATTAAGCTGTATTGATCCCGAAACAGGTGGACATCCTGAAAAGTATAAAGACTTTATCGATGGCAAACTCAAATTTGAAAGTGCTTCAATGCAACTGGGCGATATTATTCACCGGCATCTGCTGCTTGGCGAACACTTTGTAGCTTTAGACAAAAAACCTGGTGAAGCTGTTGCCAGAATTGTTGAAGCCTATCACCAACAGATGCATGATTGGGGATTCCAGCATCCCTCTATTGATGCCGATAAGGAATTACTGCTTCAACTTGTCAGGGAAAACAACTACTACAACAACCGAAAGGATAGTACTGTTGTTGAAACAATTATTAAAGAAGGAAAGGAATACTTTGATTTTCTCTCTATGAAGATGGGTGTGACTGCAATTCCAGCTGAGTGGATGGCAATCTTGGAAAAATTGTCTGTTTCAGTTCTCCAGAAGTCTATAGATAGTTTACTCAACCCTGCTCCCGAAATTCACATTGAGGTACTTACAGAAAAAGAAGTATTTTTTGATCTGGAATCACTGTCATTCTTGGGCTTGCCTGAATACTTCGAATGCAAAGCCAAAATCGACAGGTTGATTGTTGACCATCACAGAAAAACATATATCCTCGTTGACCTTAAAAGCACGGGAAGTTTACTCGAAAAGTTTCCGGAGAGTGTTTCAAAGTATAAGTATTACAGGCAGGTGGCATTTTATAATGAAGCGGTAAAGTCATTACTGCCAGCTGGGTACTCAGAAGAAGCTGTTTTTTTGATTGCCTTGGAAACTATCAGTTACAATCGTGCCAGGGCATTTCGGATTGACCCTAAACTTTTACTGCATGGCAAGAAAGATTATGAAGCACTGCTAAAGCGTGTAAGCTACCACAAATCAACGGGCAATTGGCTTTCGCCGATAGAGGAAGAAACAAACCAAGGCATCTATCATTTTGGGTTAGAATGCCTGCACCAACACCAAAAGCAACCTCAAGAAGTTAGGGATAGTATATCTCAATAGAGCAGATAACAAAAAAGGGGGGTTCCTATATAATTTTACCCATGCAATACTGAAAATCCTTTCAGTTTGCGTGGGGATTTTTTTTTCTTCCTCGCAAAAGAAAGCGGAAATGAAAAAGGATGCATCTGCTCAATAGTTACACACACGGCAAATTGCTATCTATACCATACCGACTAAAATGTTATATCAATTTTATGTTATAATTCTTTACAGCTTAAACATTTCATTTATTTCGTGAAAGATTTAGCTGTTTCCGTCCAGTTTTTAACACACAATTCGTTTTACGACCATAATCCTGACAAAACAGGATGAAAAATGGCAAAAAACGGACAAAAAAAATAGTGTCTATATGTAGAAATTGAACACATTTTTTAGATCGCCTATAATCAACACTTTAACATCTGCAAAAACCAAAAGTCGAGGTAAATTTAGGGTCGATTTTACCTCTACTCGACGTTTTTCGTTCTATCTATTTCAA
>JAGYLH010000015.1 GCA_018400955.1 Bacteroidales bacterium | reverse complement strand
CTGACGGATAAGATTCAAGATTCCGGGAAGTCAAGATAAAAGTTAAAAGTTAAAAGACAAAAGTTTTGAGTTCTATGAATCGAAGCTTTTTGCTCGGAAGTCGGCACTTCGGCTCAGTGACCTCCGATTGTGCAAGTTCGGCGGGTGGCAAGAAACCAAGTGACTACGCAAAGGCAGCGGTGTAGGAAGGGAAAATCCGTTGTAAGTCGGGGCTTCGACTACGCTCAGCCACCTCAGATTTTTGAAGTTCGATGAGTGTCGCTCAACCACCTCCGATTGTGCAAGTTTGGCGATTGGCAAGAATCCAGGTGACTACGCAAAGGCACCGGTGTAGGAAGGGAAATCCACTGTAAGACAGGGCCTTAAAAGATATCCGTAGCTTTGTCGATAAGGAAGGTTCTAATTTCTTCATCGGAAACCGTTTTTAATAGAAATTCTACCGATTCAGTATAGTCTATGTCGTTGTGGTAGGCCAATTGCTGCTGAAATAATTTTTCTGAGAATTGCTGTCCGAAAATTTCACCTGCTTCCAGGCATATTTCTTGCAGGCTATAATAATCGTGCAGAATAAAATACAAATCCACATAATCTTTCCATTTCGCCCTCCTTCCCAGGGCAAATGCTTTCATTGCAGCTAAAGATAATAATGTAGGGATTTTAATAAAATTACCAAGTTTTAGGGGATGCTTTACTTCAAAAGGAAAGCTAAGAAATGTCATTTTTACATCATTCATTATCAGATGTTTTAAAATCAAGCAGTAATTATGCTCATTTCACTACATTTGCACCTGCAAACACTCTAACCTGATTAAACAGGGGCGAAATGCAGTTCAAAGGGGCAATCTGCCTTTTTTAGAAAAGCGTACAAAAACCATATAATCATTTTAATAACAAATAGTTGAAAGTTTCAGATTTATTGTTTGGCAAAATGCCCGACGGTCGTGAAGTACGGCTTTTCCGATTTTTGTGTTCGGATGGAATGACGATCAGCATCACCAACTATGGAGGCATAATTACCTCCATTAAAGTTCCAGACAAAAATGAAGCTGTTGAAGAAATAACAGCCGGCTTCCCTGCATTTTCCGATTATTTGAAACCTAATCCCCATTTTGGCGCCATCATTGGCCGGTTTGCCGGAAGGATTGCCAAAGGCCGCTTTGAAATAAACAGGAAAGCATTTCAGCTTAATATGAATTATGAGCATTTTCAGTTACATGGCGGTGTAAATGGTTTTGACAAAAAATTATGGGACTATACACTGGAGGAAAAACCCGGTGAAGCAATTCTAAGGCTTGGTTTACTCAGTGCTGATAATGAGGAAGGTTACCCGGGAAACCTATCTGTTGCTGTTAGTTATACCATACGGGACAACAACAGCCTTGAATTACGGTTGAAAGCCACAACCGACAAACCAACGCATGTGAACCTGACAAATCATGCCTACTTCAATCTGGGCGGTTTCAAGGGGGATATTGCTGATCATCACCTCATGCTACATGCAACTCACTACCTTGAACTTGACCAATTCCAGATTCCTACAGGTGTTTTGTTGAGTTGTAGTGAGACGCTTTTCGATTTTTCAAGGCCTGTTAAATTATCTGATAAAGGTATTCCCGGAAAAGTTGAGTTGGATAATTGCTTTGTCCTGAATAAGAATCCTGAAAAAAAGATGCCTGATGCAACATTGTATCACCCAGATTCAGGGAGAATACTAAATATTTTCACCACTCAACCTGGAGTTCAGATTTACACAGCCAACCACCTGAATGGCAGTTTAACGGGGCATGGAGGCATTGCATACAAAAAGCACAGTGCTATTTGTCTCGAAACCCAACATTTTCCTGATAGCCCGAATCAAAGAGAATTTATTTCAAGCCTGCTGTTACCTGGTCAAACCTATTGTCATCATGTGATTTATGAATTTGGGATCAAACTGTGAAGCAAGGATGTTCGCTAATACGTTAAGAATTTTTGGGGTTTGTTTGATCGTACAGCTTTTTGATACGGTGTTAATGGTATCCTGTTATCTTCACAGGTTTTGATTGATACCGCCAACAGCTTCGCTTACACGGGTTATCTGCCCTATCTCTTGTGGAAGTCTGGTTTTTGTGGAGTCTAAAGTAAACTCTCCGTTTTCAATTAGCGTGATAAGTTCCGTAATTTCATCGTTAACAGCAACCTTAAAAAAACCTGTTAAAGACCAACTCCCTCTGAATATGGTCAAATAGTTTTCATGGTTTTGCCTGTCAATAATCTATTTCAACAATCCCTTTCAGCGGCAAATGGTTTGACGCCGACCCTGCACGAATTTCGAACACACCAGGTTCAAGTGTCCATTCCAGCTTTTCAGGATGGTAAAAACTGAAGGCTGACTTATCCAGCTCGATTGTTATGTTGGTTGATTCGCCCGGCTCAAGCATTACCTTTTCAAATCCTTTGAGTTCCTTTACAGGACGGTCAACCGAGGCCTCCATCTGGTGAACGTAAATCTGGGCAACCTCGGCTCCCGACCTACTTCCTGTGTTTGTAACGGTACATTCCACAAGTACTTTGTTATCCATTTGGGTCAATTTCAAATCCGAAAATTCAAAACTTGTGTAGGAAAGACCAAACCCAAAAGGAAAAGTTACTTCTTTGCCTTGGGTATCGAAATAGCGGTATCCTACATAAATATCTTCGGTGTATTGCACTGTTTTGTTTCCAGGAAATTCACCTATGGAGTGTGATGGATAATCGAGGTGCGAATTGGCGAAAGTCATGGGAAGCTTGCCTGAAGGGTTGATCTCGCCAAAAAGTATTTGAGCGATGGCAGTGCCACCTTCCATTCCTGCGTACCAGGCATGCAGATAGGCGCGGGTTTCGGGTAGCCAGTTGTTCATCTCTACGTTGCTGCCACCTTTGAGTACCACCACTGTATTTCTATTTACAAGGTTTATCTCACTGATCAAATCCTCCTGACCAAAAGGAAGTTTCATATTCAGTTTGTCACGAGCCTCTGCGTCATAAGTACCTTTACCCCAGGGCATGCCTTCATGGCCGTGAATCCATCCGCCCACAAATATCACGGCATCAGCTTTTTGGGCTAAGGCTATTGCATCACGGATGAGACCTTGGTTGGCTTTTTTGGCTACCTCTACGTTTTTTTTGTTTGCCCTCGACTGTGATGCCGCTTCGCCTGAAGCATCCCTGAAAAGGCTTTCATCATAATAAGGCTCATAGCCCTCAGCATACAACACTTCTACATCATCGCCCAAAAGATTTTTAATTCCTTCCAGCGGTGTGATCTCATACAGCGGCTTCACCTGAGAGCTGCCACCGCGCTCGGCGAAAAGACGTGTAGCATTATGGCCGATCACAGCCACCGTTCTGAGTTTATTTTTGTCGAGTGGCAGCAATCCGTCATTTTTCAGCAGAACGATTCCTTCCTGTGCAACCTTCAGTGCCAGTTGCTGATGTTCGGGCACATTGCGTTTGCCGGGTTCATGCCGGCCAAGTGCGGTGGAACGATACATTAACTTTAATATGCGGCGTACTTTATCATCAACATATTCCTCTTCGATCTCACCGCTTTCAATCATTTTTTTTGCGTGCCGGGCAAGATAGAAATCATCATAATCAGGATTGTGAAATGATTTCACAAGTTCGGTACCCATTTCGATATCGGTACCATAGATAAGTGCTTCGCGGGTATCATTTACTGATCCCCAATCGCTTATCACTACACCATCGAACCCCCATTCTCCTTTCAGAATTTCGTTGTTCAAGTATTTGTGATGGGTGGTATATTGGCCGTTGACTTTGTTGTAAGCGCCCATGATACTCCATGCGCCGCCTTGCTGTACAGCAGCTTTAAAGCCCGGAAAGTAAATTTCGTTGAGTGCGCGTTTACTTACAATCACATCAATATTGTGGCGATCGGTTTCCTGGTTGTTGGCTGCATAATGTTTTACGCATGTGGCAATTCCTTGATCCTGAACACCTTTTATATAGCCGACAGCCATTTCAGCAGTCAGGTAAGGGTCTTCGCTCAGGTACTCGAAATTTCGGCCATTCAGGGGACTTCGGATGATATTTACACCCGGCCCGAGGATAACATTTTTACCCCGTTCTTTTGCTTCATTTCCCAGCACTTCGCCATATTTGTAGCCCAGCTCCCTGTTCCAGGTTGAAGCAAGGCAAATGCCAACAGGCAGATAGGTAGCTTTATCATCGGCATCTTCAAGCGCAAACCAGCCGCGCCCATGCTCATGACGCACACCATGCGGACCGTCTGACATAACCAGTTCAGGAATACCAAGTCTTGCCATTCCACCAGAAGTGAAGGAAGAGTTGGCGTGAATCATTCCGAGTTTCTCGTCAAGTGTCATAAGACTGAGCAATGAATCTATTTTTTTCACAGGAACAGATGTTTTGGTAATTTTCTCATGATCTTTCTGTTTTCCCGTCTGGCAGCTCATTGCCAGAAAACCGGACAGCATAATTGCTGAAATGATAAGTTTTGTTTTCATTATGATACGAATTTAATTGTTATTCCATTCTTTGATTATCGTTCTTGCAAGTTTCCCTGCTTCAGTGAGGCTGCTTTCGGGCCAGTTGCCTGTTACACTTGCACCTTGCTTGAGGATTGACCATTCCTCAGCTTTATCGTTTACCGCCCAGTTCAGGTGACTGATATTATTTGCCTTGCACCATTCCATCCACAGTTCGGTTTCAGGATCATTCTGCGTATAACCAATTGATCCCCATTCAGTAATAAACAGTGCAATGCCCTTGTTCATTGCCGCTGTTGCCCTGTCGCGCAGCCATTGCTGATGGTAAACTGTATAAAAATGTAAAGCATAAGCTATATTATCATATCCTGTAATGGGGTTGTTAGCGGCATCGTCAACCTTTTGCGACCATTCACCTGTACCTACCACAATCATATTGTCGGGGTCAATGGCTCGTATGGCAGCTATAACCTGCTCTGCGTAAGGCTTGATGTGCTCATCCCAGGTAGCAAAGGTTCCTTCATTGGCGGGATCCTGATCTATGTATTTAGGCTCGTTGTAGATTTCATAAATCACATGATCGTACTGCCCGTAGGCAGTAGCCATTTCCTGAAAAAAGGCAACTGCTTCGTTGGGATACAGGTGGGCGTAATGTGAATGCCAGTCAATGATTACATACAAACCTTCTGCTATGGCAGCATCAACCAGTGTTATTACACGTTCTTTATTGTTGTTAGGGCTTTCGAAATATCCTCCCGGGTCTTCCACACCCATGGCAGCACGAATGATCGTTGTATTCCAGTCCTCTTTCAGCCACTGAACAACTTCGGGGGTGTAGTAGCGTTCGCCGCCCCAATTGTCGTTCGACCAAAAGAAACTGTTGCCGGCAAAGCTGACTGTTTCATTTGCCTTGTTCACGATCCGGTTTCCGGATACCTGCAACAGGCCATGCGCGCTTACAACATTGGATTCAGCCGGCACATTCAAAGTAAGTGCATAGGTGTTTGTTGCATTTTTGTCTTCGCTGGTAACAGTTATTTCGATCTGGCCTGAATTTACAGCAAAAATGTCTCCGGCTTTTCTATCAGCTGTTGCGCCGGGAGATAATTCCAATGTTTTGATTTGTGTTTCGGTAGTCCCGTAAGGGAGCGTTACGCCTATGGTAAAAACCGAATAGGGAACATCAGCATGGAAGTCTCTGCCATCGGCTTCGAGAACCAGTTGGCTTATAAAGGCCTGGTTGTTTTTGTTTTCTGCTTTTTCTCCACAAGAGGTTAGGCTGATAAAGAATATTATCAAAGCTAAGCTTAAGGTTTTCATGATTATTAATCAGTTTAATTCATACTTGTTAATATCTTAATGCCAATCAGGTATGATCTTCCTGACTGTCATTCACAGACTTTCCCATAATGACGAGAACCGCCACTTCTTTTTTATCCGGAAAATAAGGGATGGTATTCCCCTGGTATCTTTTTCCATCAACAATTATTGCAGCAACACCTTTGTCAACACCTTCCGGATTTTCAAATCGGATATGGTAAGTTGAATTTCGCCACTTTCTTTTGATGTTTAAAACTTTTAAAGAGGATGGCATACATGGGTCGATAATCAGATGATGATAATCAGGACGTATTCCTAAAATATGGCGTGTAATTGCGTAGAAGTTCCAGGCAGCGGTTCCGGTGAGCCATGAGTTTTTGGCTTCGCCGGGTTTAGCAGCATCTTTTCCGGCAATCATTTGTGCATAAACGTAAGGCTCGGTTCGGTGCAGTTCACTGATATCTTCAAGGTAAGCCGGTGCGATGCGTTTGTAATATTCAAAAGCCTTTTTTGCATTGCCCAGAATAGTTTCAGCAATGATGATCCAAGGGTTATTATGACAGAATATCCCAGCGTTTTCCTTGTAACCGGGTGGATAAGTAGAAATCTCACCTAAGTTGAGCTGGTATTTGGTATATGCCGGGTTAAGCAGTACAAGGCCATAAGGGGTTGCAAGCCGATCTTCAACGTTTTTTAAAGCTATTTCAGCTTTGCCATCTTCAAGACCAATTCCAGCCATCACACAAAAACCCTGAGGTTCTATAAAGATTTGTCCTTCATCATTTTCGTGGCTGCCAACCTTGTTCCCATAATAATCATATGCACGAAGAAACCAATTACCGTCCCATCCATAATTCAGGATCGCTGCTTCCATTTTTTTAAGCTCCAAACAAGCTGCTTCCGCTTCCTCATCACGGCCGGTTAACTGACAGATGCGCATAAACTCTTTGCCATAAAGCACAAACATGCCTGCAATCATGACTGATTCGGCTGTGTTCCCTGATTTATTGTTTGTGGTTTGAAAAGACTCGCCTGGTTTTTCAGAAAAGCAGTTCAGGTTTAAACAGTCATTCCAATCGGCCCGACCGATAAGTGGAAGTCCATGAGGGCCAAGATTATTCACAACATGATAAAAAGAGCGCTTGATATGTTCAAAAATGGAAGCTTCATCGCCATTGTTATCAAAGGGTGCTTCAGTTTCCAGAAAATCCCAATCGCCGGTTTCTTTCAGGTATTCCGAAACCGAAAGGATCAGCCAGAGTGGGTCGTCATTAAAATTTCCGCCGATTTCGTGATTTCCTCTTTTGGTAAGTGGCTGATACTGATGGTATGCGCTTCCATCAGGGAGCTGGGTGCTGGCCAGGTCAATAATGCGTTGCCTGGCCCATTCGGGCTTCAAATGTACCATGCCAATAATATCCTGGTTGCTATCTCTGAAGCCCATGCCACGGCCAATACCTGATTCAAAGTAAGAAGTGCTCCTGGAAAAGAAATAAGTGACCATGCATTGGTATTGGTTCCATATGTTTACCATCCTGTCAAGCTTCGCATCGTGGGAAGCTATCTGGAAGTTTTGAAGTAAATCAGACCAAAAATCCTGTAGGTTCGTAAATGCAAGTTCAACCTGCTCAGAAGTTTGAAACTGATTAATCATTGTCTTTGCTTTGGCTTTGTTGATGATATTTGGAGCAGAAAACTTGTCATCCTTTTCATTTTCTACATATCCCAAAACAAAAACGAACTCCTTTTCCTCGTTGGGATTCAGGTTCAATTCGATTAAATGTGAAGCAATGGGTGCCCATCCGTGAGCTATGGAGTTTTCGCTCCGGCCTTCCTGAACCATTTTGGGCTTATCAAAACCATTATAAAGTCCTAAAAAGCACTCACGATCTGTATCAAAGCCATTCATTGCAGCATTTACCGAAAAGAATGCGAAATGATTTCTGCGTTCACGGTACTCTGTTTTGTGATAGATACAGGAGCCATCAACTTCAATTTCACCTGTATTAAAATTACGTTGATAGTTGGTCATATCATCCTGAGCATCCCACAAAGCCCATTCTGCAAAGGAATGTAGTTTTATGGTTTTTTGTTCCATGCTCTTGTTTTGAAGCCTGATTTTGATTACTTCCCCCTCAAACTTCAGTGGCACAAAATAGAGAACTTCAGCCATCAGTTGGTTCAATTCGCCAGTGATTTTGGTGTAGCCTAAACCATGTCGGCATGCATAACTATCGAGCTTTGTTTTTACAGGTTTCCATCCTGGCGACCAAATTGAGCCATTGTCATTGATATAAAAGTATTTCCCCCCGTCATCCATTGGCACATTGTTGTACCTGTAGCGCGTAATCCGGCGTAAACGAGCATCTTTGAAAAAACTGTAGCCCCCACCGGTATTGGAAACAAGGCTGAAAAAATCGCCTGTACCCAAGTAATTAATCCAGGGAAAGGGAGTTTCAGGATCAGTCACCACATACTCTTTATTCAAATCATCAAAAAAACCATATTTCATAATAAACACATTTATTTCTAGTTACTTGAAAAGAATTGTTACTTAACCAATTCCCGTTGTCTTCTATCATTTAATTCAATGGTGATTTCATCCATTTTATTTTGTGTGAGCGGATACAAGGTCATTAGAGCAGCTGCAATTAATGCTATCAAGGCTGGTATCCAACTCATCAGCATTTTTATACCCGGAATGGCACCTTGAACAGCGACAGCATCCTGTCCGCTATAGTGAAAAGCACCAAGTACAAAGCCAATAATTGCACCGGCAATCCCACCCCCAAATTTTGTTGAAAAAGACCCGGCCGAATAGATCAGTCCGGTTGCCCTGCGGCCATTTTTGAATTCAGAATAATCGGCAGCATCCCCAAGCATGGCAAAAAACAAGGTTGGAAAAATTGCTGCTCCAAGCTCTGAAACCATTCCTATGATAAAGATGAGTAAAACATCTTTTGGGCCGCAGAAAGCAAACAATACATTTACCAATGCCGAGAAAACAAGCGCATAAATAAATAGTTTCCGCTTGCCCAGCTTTTTTCCAAGATAAGCAGTAGCCATGGCTCCGGCAATGGAAGCGAGCATTAAACCAACCAGGTAGGAGCCTGTCAAAAGCTGATCATTCAAATAATGGGTAAAATAAATGACCACAATACCTTGCTTTATGTTGTTGTAAACATTGAAAAGCAAGCCAATGACCAAAAGCACCAGCCAGGGTTTGTTTCGGAAGAGGTCATTCAAATCTTTCTTCAGATTTGTCTGCTGACTTTTTGAAGGTTGAATTCTTTCACGTGTAGTGTAAAAAGTGACCAGCATGAGCAGTGAGAGAATCACAGACATGATATAAATCGAGTTGCTGTATCCTCTTTTCTGATCAATAATTGAAATTTTTTCAGCGTTAATTTTTGGTTCTCCTTCTACAATAAAAACATAGCTTGAATCTTTCTGCATCGAAAAACTTACAGCATTTACCGGCTCAGAATTCTTGCTTGATTCTTCGCGATCATACCATGAAAAAAGTGCTGTCCCGTCTTTTGTTTTAATATTTACATTTTCAACATCTTTGGAAACAGAAACAGAAACAAGAAATTTATCCCGGCCCAGTTCGTTGACTTTCACCTCAGGATTTACATTTCCAAAATGAGCCACTAGAAAAAGTAGTGCGCCCTGAACGATCATTCCCCCCCCAAAGGCACCCACCATCCTGTAAGAACCAAGTACAGTCCGCTCTTTGTCATCGCCTGTAATCACAGCCATCAGTGCGCCATATGGAATATTATTGGCTGTATAAATAAGGGTGAATAATATATAGGTGACATACGCATAGATGATTTTGCCTGTTGATGTTAAATCAGGTGTTGTGAAAAGTAAGGACAATACGATGCCCAACGGCATTGCAGTCCATAAAATCCAGGGACGGAATTTACCATATTTTGTATTTGTGCGGTCGCCGGTCACCCCCATCAGAATGTCGCTTATTCCATCGCTGAAACGTGCAACGAGCATCAGTAATCCTACAGCCACCGGACTGATTCCAAAAACATCTGTATAAAAAACGAAAAGAAAAGTTGCAACACCCCGCCATGCAATATTTGCTGCACCATCACCCAATGCATAGCCTAGTTTTTCGCTGAACTTAATTTTATTGGTGTTTGTCATTGATTTGTAATTAGCATGTCAAAAAAAAAGCAGTCAAACCCAAAAACCGATCATAAACCTGACTCAGGTATGTCATCCCCTTCATCTGTTGAACCCGAAGCTAAGTCTGATTCTGCGGATGCTAAAGAATGAAACAATTATGCTGCATTGTGCAGGCAAAGAAAGAAACCCCCTATGCAAGCACAAGACAAAAGCGAGCCAGCTACAACAACAACACCTAATTACTTTCAGAATATTTTAAACGGAAAAGTCAAGCCTTTCCTTTTTTGTTCTATTATAAACGTCCCGGCTGAAAATAAATACCTGAGCCGGTTTATGCGCAACACCTTTTTGCTTCTCATTTAAAGGTATTACATGCTTCATTTGGGCAACTTTTTTTCTAAAGTTCCTTCTGTCCAGCTTAATATCAAGAATTACTTCGTAAAGGTTCTGCAATTGGGTTAGCGTAAACTTCTCCGGCAACAATTCAAACCCAATAGGTTCCTTTCGTATTTCCTCCTGGAGATATTCCAAAGCCACGCGAATAATTTTCTCGTGATCAAAACCTAATTCAGGCAGCATCTTTACCGGAAACCATTTCGTGTTTTGATATTGTTGATAAGGTTTTACCTTGGAACTATCAACCAAAGAATAGTATGCGACAGTAATAACATGATTCCTTACCATCGGAAATTTAGTCTTAAGCCAAAGCTGATCTTTCTCTTTCAGAAGGCGATCTGTATCACCAAAAGTATAGAATTGCTTTAAAAAAATATCTTCGAGACCGGTTTTGTCTTTTAAAACCCTTTTTGCCGCATCATCTAAATTCTCACCCACAAGAGCATGATGCCCCTGCATGGTGTAGTCTTCAATCATCAGTTCGCCGGTTAAAGGATCAGTTAATTCACGCTTGGTAAGCAATACATTTAAACAGGTATTGTCAAACCCAAATATCACGCAATCTACCGAAATGTTACTTATAATTTCCATGACAACTAAGTGTTATGTATTATTTACACAAAGCAAAAATAGTTACTTTTTCGATACAGATAGAATAACTTGACAAAATTAGGGTAAAAAATTTAAAGAAAGATAAAGGTTAACATAAAGACATACAACTTATTCAATTTAGAATGATTATAAATTAAATAAAAAATTAAAAAAATGTTAACCATATATTTTTTTTTATACTTTTGCTAAGTGTATTTTATACACATACGTTTAATGCGCAAAATATTTTTTAGTAAATAAGAAAAACAAAGGCCTATGATACATCAGTCAACCCTTCATTATTTTCAGAAAATTCTTGTTCGTTTAAAAAACGAAACCAATTCAATCAAATTAATTTAAACCAAAATTTATGAAACCAGATGTTTACAACTATTTAAAACTGGACACCTTCGCGAAAAAAGCAGTTTCGTTGGTTGTCCTCCTTGTTCTTAGTGTCACAATGACAATTACTGCCCAGGATACTTACAGTTACATTGGAACAGTTCAGGGTGAAAACGGAGAACCATTACCAGGTGTTAATATTATCGAAAAAGGCACCATCAATGGAACCATTTCAGGTATCGACGGGTCATTCCAGATAAATCTGGATAAACAAAATGTTGTTTTTACCATTTCAATGATAGGCTACGAAACTATCGAAAAAGTACTTAAGCATAATGTTAAAGAGTTTATAGTACTCAAAGAAAGTGTAGTAGGATTAGACGAAGTGCTTGTGGTTGGTTATGGGGTGCAAAAACGCTCCAACATCACAGGTGCCATTTCAAACATTGGCAGTAAAGAAATAGATCAGCTTCCAACCACAACTGTTGGGCAAGCTATTCAAGGTAGAATAGCCGGCGTAAATGTTATTAGCAATTCGGGATCACCTGGCGCAGCCCTAAGGGTAATCATAAGAGGGGTTGCTACAAATGGAGGTTCTCAGCCTTTGTATGTTGTTGATGGTATTGCCACAAACTATGTTGACAATTTGGAACCAAATGACATTGAGTCAGTTACAGTTCTTAAAGATGCGGCTTCGGCAGCTATCTATGGTGCTGAGGCAGCCAATGGGGTTGTACTCATCACAACCAAAACCGGAAAAGCCGGTGTTGGAAGAATCGAATACTCTTTTCAGGGCGGCACCCAAAGTGTTGGACAATATGCCAAGCCCATGGATGCCTCCAGTTATGTAACTTGGGTAAATGAGGCTGATGTTGGGGTTCAGATTCCTGAAAACTCACCTTATAACACTGATTGGATGGATGCAACCTTGCAAACAGCTAATTTGCAGCGACACCATTTGTCCTTTAATGGTGGAACAGACAAAGGTAATTATTATATCTCTGCCGGCTACACCAATCAAGATGGTGTTATTGGTGGTGATAAATCGAATTATGAACGTATTTCTTTCAGGACAAATATCAAACAGCAGGTAAAACCCTGGGTTAAAGTAGGTGGAAATCTTGCATATACCCATTTTGAAAGACAAGCAATTACTGAAGATGATGAATTTAACAGTGTTGTTTTTAAAGCACTTGCTATGGATCCTACAGCTCCTGTCTTTTTTGATGGAGCTTTACCTGATTTTGCACAAACAGCTTTAAATGATGGCTTCAATCTCATCAGAAATGAAGATGGACTATATTATGGCCTGACGGATAATGTGAGAGGTGAAATTGCCAATCCATTGGCCGAAATTGCAATTGCCAGAGGCAGCACCAAACAGGATAAACTAATGGGAAATGCCTACCTGATCCTGGGTGATGAAAGCTGGAAAGGGTTTAAATTTACCAGCCGTACAAGTGTTGATGTCGCCAATCAGTTGTACCATACTTGGGCACCTACATTCTGGTTTTCACCCGAACGTATGAACACGACTACGAGTGTAAGGGATAACACCAATACATGGTTTACCTGGATGTGGGAAAATTTTGTGTCTTATGATAAAGTTTTCGGCAAAAGCAATGTTAGTGGTGTTGTAGGAACTTCAGCCAAGCAATATACCATGAAATATATTAACACCCAATCAGGCCCGATGTTTGCTGAAGATGAAAGCTTTGCACAACATGGCCCTGTTAATGTAAGCGGTTTGCTGAGCGGCAATCTGGAAGACAAGCGTACTTCCTCCTATTTCGCCAGAGGTACCTACGAATACGATGGCAAATATCTTGTTAGTGCTATTATTCGACGTGATGGAACCTCTTTGTTGCATCCTGACCAAAGATGGGGTAATTTCCCTTCAGTTTCTGCCGGATGGATCGTTTCAAGGGAGGGCTTCTGGAACTCATCAGCTATCACTTTCTTCAAAGTAAGGGCTTCTTGGGGTACTAACGGTGACCTCTCAACACTGGGACCTGATCAATTCAGGTCGCTGATCACCTCGGCAGGCATTCAGTATCCAAAGCCAGGTGGCGGTTTCTATACCGGAGCCGAACCGGAATTGCTTGCCAACCCTGAACTAACCTGGGCCACCAGTGAGCAAATTAACCTGGGTATCGATATGAATATGTTTAACGACAAAGTTAATTTTGCGCTTGATCTTTTCAACAAAAAGACCAGGGATTTGCTTGTTCCCGGCACACCACCCCTTTCAGTTGGCAACAATGCCCCATTTGTGAATGCAGGCGATGTAACCAATAAAGGTATTGAGGTTGAACTGGGTTACCGTAATTATGACAATCCCGTAAAATTTGATGTAAGCACAAACCTGACTTTTCTTGATAATGAAGTTACTTTCCTCAATCCGCTTATTGACAGGGTTGGAGGCGCATCATTGGGCACCGGATGGAGTGTTACACAACTTGAGCTTGGGCTTCCTGTTTGGTACTTCAGGGGTTATCAAACCAATGGCATCTTCCAGAATCAGGCCGAAATTGACGAATACAAAGCTGCCAATGGCGGTCTGGCAGGCTACAACCCTGTTCCCGGTGATCCTATTGTTGTTAACACAAATGGTGATGACCTAATAAACAATGATGACCAAACCATGATTGGTAATCCGCATCCAACATTTATGTGGGCCGCTAATGCCGGAGTCAATTTCAAAGCTTTTGATCTTAGGTTGTTCGTTCAGGGTGTGCACGGCCACGATGTGTTGCTTGGATGGAACAGACAAGACAGGGCTACTTCAAACAGGCCTCAGTTCTTCTTTGATGAAAGATGGACCGGCGAAGGCAGCACCAACGAAAGACCCCGCGCAGATCAGGGAAATCCATTCATCTATAACAGTGATTTAATGGTTTTTAAAGGGTCTTATGTAAGAATAAGGCAAATACAGCTGGGCTATACCTTACCCGTAACAGCCTTTAACAACACCGTTAAGAACCTGAGGGTTTCAGTTTCTCTCGATGATTTCTTCACTTTTACCAGCTACCCGGGAATGGATCCAGCCGCAGGAACAGGCAGAGACAACTCTATTGGTATTGACAGAGGTATGTATCCAAACCCAAGAAGACTTATGGTTGGTCTAACCCTTGGATTGTAATTCATTTATTTTTTAAACTATCTAATCATTTAACTTATAAAAATATGAAAACGATATATAAATCACTGATAATAATGACACTTATCGCACTAAGTGCCGCCTGTCAAAAAGATTTTCTGGAAGTGGATCCCATAGGAAAGCTCACCGTTGAAAAATTCTATAATACTGACGAAGATGCGAACCGCGCTGTTATTGCAGCCTATGACATTCTGCAATGGATGAATGCCCGTGATTGGAATAGTGCCTATTTAGTAAAAACCTTCCCTTCCGATGAGTCAAATGTTGGTGGTGGAGATGCTGGTGACCAACCTCCTTATCAGGAGTTAGGAATATACAACTATGGCCCCAGTAATGCTACTATTACGGCAGTTTGGCAATCGAGTTATTTTGGTATTTACCGAGCCAATCAGGTAATCAATAATGTGAAGCCGGAAACAGATTTTCGTAAAAGAATTATTGCTGAAGCTAAGTTTCTACGTGCCTACTACTTTTTTGAAATCGCCTCCATGTTTGGTAATGGACCCCTCAATCTAACCGACCTGACTCCAAGTGAATACAGCCAGCCTTTCGTGGATGCCGCGAGCATTTACGCACAGGTAGCCAAAGATTTAACCGAGGCTATCCCTGACCTGCCCTTGAAAAGTCAGTACGCATTGGAAGATGCTTTTCGTGCTTCAAAAGGAGCTGCACAAGCCTTACTTGGGAAATGCTATCTGTATGATAAAAAATACGCTGAGTCAGCAGCTGCTTTCGAAGAAGTAATTGCTACGGCAGAATATACTCTTCAACAAGATTTTAGCACCTTATTTTTGCAATCTTCAGAATTTGGTGAGGAATCGCTTTTTGAAGTTTCTTGGGTTACTGACATGGGCTATGATTGGGGCTCGTTTCAATGGGGAGGAAATCGTGCCATGGAGAATAATATCACCTGGCAATTAACCGGCCCACGCGGTGATTATTTCGAACCCGGAAACACAGACCTTGTTGGCGGCTGGGGCTTTAATTACCCCAAGCAAAACCTTTATAACGCTTTTGTGGCCGCAGGGGATACCACTCGTAGAGTTGCTTCCATCCTGTCTTTGGAAGATTTAAGGGCGCAAGGCGGCGATTGGACCAACGAGAGTGCCTGGGGCTGGGATGGCTGCATCAGGGTTAAATACGGAACACGACTGGATGAAACTGATGGCCCTGTAAGCGAGCTCAACTATGGCACCAATCTGCGGCTTATTCGCTATGCTGACGTTCTGCTGATGGCAGCCGAAGCCTATCACCTTTCCGGAAATGATGGAAAAGCCGCTGAATATCTTAATCTCGTCAGAAACAGAGCTACACTCCCTCCTTTCTCTGGCGATATTATGACTGCCATTAAAAAAGAACGCGAACTCGAACTTTGCTTCGAGGGGGTGCGCTTTCTCGATCTTGTGCGCTGGGGTGATGCTCCTTCTGTACTCGGCCCATTGGGATTTGTAACAGGAAAACATGAAGTGTTCCCAATCCCTCAAGATGAAATGAGAAACAACAGCAATGCTGTTCAAAACAGTGGCTATTAGAAAAGATTTTTTTCTTTTAGTGATTTATGGTTAGTGTTAAGTAGGGCTGCTGGTTGGCCCTGCTTTTTTTTACTAATGTTTCGCACTTTGCGTAATGATCTGACGATGTATGATATGATAATCCTTATCATTTTGTAAAATGCTGATAATCTGTATTATATGTTTATCCGCATTCATTAATAGCTAGAATTCAATGATTAAAAGGTTGATATATAATGCTATTGGAGTGCAAAGCACAGTCTATTACTACAGATCATATTTATTTATCCTTTGATCCCCCCAGGCTTGTTACTTAGGACAATTTTCGGACGATACCCAAAAACAAACTACCTTTGTAGCCAAATTTTTAAAGATGAATCGTAAAGAAAATCAGGGACAAAGACCCGATAGAAAGAAAAAAGCAGCAGACAAGGGGCCCGCTGCAGCACGTTCTCGTGCCGCTGGAAAACCGGATCGCCGCGAACAGAAAGAAGACAGTCCTTCCAAAGCCCCTTCACGAGGCAAAAAACCAGTGGAGGACAAGAGCTGCCCGTACCAAATATAAGAAGCGTACCCCCAATCCTTTGGCCGCTCCAAGGGGCAGCCGGCAGCAGCATCAGTCCCAAAGATGGCCTGGTGCCTGAATAAGTATTTGGTCGATTCGGGTGTTTGCTCCAGGCGCGAAGCCGACGAAACTGATCAAAGCAGGTGTGGTGAAGGTGAACGGCGTGATTGTTTCGGAAGTAGGCACCAAAGTGAGTATCCACGACAAAGGCGATGGCGGACAAACACTGAGCCGCGAAACCTTGCGCTACGTCTTGCTCAACAAGCCCAAGGATTATATCACCA
Source organism: Bacteroidales bacterium (assembly GCA_018400955.1). Lineage (GTDB taxonomy): Bacteria > Bacteroidota > Bacteroidia > Bacteroidales > F082 > CALAZZ01. Next base: position 26,380 of record JAGYLH010000015.1, on the reverse strand, counting down.
CTTCAGACGACCCTTTCAACAGAAAACTGTGATGGAACTTGTTGCCAAGGCCGCACCGAACGTATTTATCCGGTAGGCGCCTCGATCGCAACACCTTGGGATTGCTCTTGTTTACCAATGATGGCGAACTGGCCAAGCGCCTGATGCACCCGCGCCACAAAGTGAAGAAACTCTACCATGTGGAACTGGACAAGCCCCTGAGCAAAGCCGATATGATGAAAATTGTGGAAGGCGTTGAACTGGAAGATGGCAAGGCCGAGGTGGACAAAGTGGCTTGGGTGGAAACAGCAGAATCAAAAAGGGAAGTGGGCCTGAATTGCACTCGGGCAAAAACCGCATCGTGCGGCGCATATTCGAGCATTTGGCTATAAGGTTATCCGCCTGACCGGGTGATGCTGGTCGGTCTTACTAAGCTGAACCTGCCGCGTGGCCGGTACCGCCACTTGTCGGTTAAGGAAATTACCATGCTGAAGATGATTAAGTAGGGGGGCGTTTGGCGTTTATTCGTTTGGCGTTTTAGCGTTGGGCGTTGGGCGTTGGGCGTTTGGCGTTTTGGGGTTGGGCGTTCAGGGTTGGGCGTTAAACGTTTGGCGTTTTGGGGTTTGGTGTTTTGATGTTGTGAAGAAAACAAAGTGTATTTTTGAAGAACAAATTTGAGAAGCATGCAAGTGAAAGATTTGGCGTTTCGTTGGGTGAGGACATCCTGGGTGCCCTTGATCAGCTCGTTGTAAAAACACAGTTTTCCCAACCGCTCACAGGCCATTGGCCACCTGTGAAGCGTACGCTTGTTGCCGAGAAAATAGACGAAAACCAAATTGTAGCCGGTGCCATCGTGATTGTTTATGACCACCACAAGCGCGAATTGAACAACAAGCTGATGCATGTACAACACGATTTCCATGAGCTGGATCCTCTCTACCCAACATGTGCACCTGAGCACGAGACCTTTGCCTGGAAACCATTGCCCTGAAAGGCAAAGCCCGCAAACTGCAGGAACTGGCCGACGGCATCATCAGCCTGAAAGGCATCAAGCATGGCCGGCTGGTCATGACGGGTTTGTGAGAAGATGTGGAGAAAGAAAAGCTCGAAATCCCCAAAGCAGCCTGATGATGGATTCAATCCAATACCTTTCAACAGGCTTTTGTCACACTAAAATACGCTATTAAACAATGAGTTGGGAATTTCAGTCCTGATTATACCAACTGACACGAATATTTATACCCAATAAAATCAACTATTTCTATTAATTGCAGTTGGTGCGGATATACGAGGTGCCGTCTGGGGGGTTGTAGCTTTCTAATTTGAATATTTTATCTACTCTTACCTTCAAAAATATCAAGCATGGCATATTTTGTACCCGAAGCAGAAAGCACGTCTAGAAAAAAATGTGCACCAGATTGACTTGTATGGACGGAATTGCTCACTTTGGTGGGCAACGTGCTCAATGCACCCGGTAACTGATATTCCTTAAAGAAATTCATATCAGCAGCTGTTTTGTCTCCCACAGAAATCACAGCAATTGGTGTAATTGGCTGTTTATCTGGCGTATATAGTATCATAATGTAATCATAGCCTGCTTGTGCCTTAACCTCAAAGTTTCCGATACCGACTTCTTGACTTACATAATTCTCTACCCGATTTACTAGCACAAAGCCCTCTTTTACTAACATCCTTTCAACCTGACCGGCAGTCAACTGTGTTTCAAAGACGTATCTAGGAGAAATTCCCATGTTCGCTCCGCGGACCATGGTTTCTATGCCTCGAGTCCAGTCCTCATCATTGTTCTGAAAGGCAGTATATGGGCGAATGGTCGTTCCATCTAAATAACCTGGATGATTTGGGTATATATAAGCACTGCTGTGTTCACCAACTACATTAAACTTAAGCATTGTCCAACTATTATCTTGCTTTTGAACCCCAACAAAAACTCCATTCCCGTCCGTGAATAAAATGTTCCAGTTTTTGTAGTCAGGTAGTTTGGCCAAGGTAAGTTCTTCTTGTTTTAACTCGTGTGTTTTTTCTACATTGCTCCACAATTTTGGACTTATCGCATCCCTGTTCCTTTCATTAAGCAGAAAAGCTTTTACTACCTCACTTTTACCGGATTTTACATAATCATGGTATTGATAAATCTCAACGCCAGAAGTGAGGTTCACTGAGCTTTGAGCAGTAGAAGAATTATTAATAGTAATTAAGAGGCCTAATAATAAAAGGTTAACAATATAGAAATGTGTTCTTGATTTTTTCATGTGTTTTTATTTTTATCAATTATAGTAATTAGGAGTGTGTTTATTTTAAACAATGTTGTGGTTTCGATCTTTTCTTAACGATCTAATTTTTAGATTTATCCAGTGCAATAAATTTCTGCATACCTGTAATTAGATCGTCAGCCATTCTTGATGTTACAATATCCAGGCCTTCTAAATACCATTCTTCAATGTTCCCACTTTTTCTGTCTAGTTTTGCAATTTCAAATGGTTCTAACCTGTCTAAGTAAACTGTGCTAAATGTTAATCCGTCTCGATATTTATTCATCATTCCTGCACCTATTCTACCTTTATACTCTATAGATTTATCATCGTTAATGGGACCAATAATTACCGTTTCAATACCATGAAATAACATGCTTTTACCATTTTTTACTAAACTTACATCAACTGTTATAATCAAAACTGCATCTAAATTTAAATCTTCGGCTATTAAACCTATAGATGCAGGTGCTTTGAAATCAGATGAAATCGCTTTTGCACTAATAGGATAAAATTCATACCCCGTGGCAGATGCTGAACCTTGAGCTTGTTCTTTACTTCCCATGAGAATGCTACCTATAGAACCCATAACTTTCATTAAACCACTAAGCTCTACTTTATTTGCGCCATCTATATAGGCTTGCTTATTTTCTTCATTCGTTAAAAAATCTTTTGGCTCTAATAGCGAAATGCCACTTTCCTTAAATTTAGCAGTAAAAACGGGCATCATTGCATTATGAAATTTATCTGCAACAAGATTACTTCCTGATGGCGTTAAATAATTTTTAGTATATAATGTTGTATTTCCAATTTTACTTGAATTTGTGACTGAGTTATCCCAAATCTGCATCGTTAATACACCAATTTTTTTTGGATTGGGTAAGTTCTCTTCTTTGAGTAAATCTGCGTTTAGTAATCCTTGAAGCTGGTCGATCGAAGTGCTGTTATTTTTGTAACTTTTAACTAGCTTATCCCATTTCTTATCTTTTAACTCTGCCAAATCCTGAACTGATTTTTGTGCATTAATTGGATTCGACATCCCTAATAAAAATATAGCTAAAACTAGAGTAAGTAGATTTTTAGATAATGATTTCATAAGAATTGTTTTTAGTAATTATTGTTTGATTTATTGAATATTACGTCATTGATTAAGTAAAAGCATAACAACTAATAAATGGATTTAAAGTACCTAGCGGACAGAGAATTTCTCCGGCTTATTATTACTGGCTTGCCCTGTAGTGTTGCTTGCGCTCTGGTATCCGATGACAAACATGGAAATACTGCCATAATTAAGCTGTTTGTAATTCGGGCGGATGGCCCACTCCCACAAATTGGGATTTTTATTCCGAAAGCTAACACCTATCGTACCTTCGACAGATTCCTGAATCAATCGCTCCTCTCTTTCAAGAGGATCCCCTCCAAACGGATTCTCTTCGATGGTGGCTGGCTCAATGAGTTGAAAAGAAACGGGGTTTCCTTCTGTTCCCATGGCAAAGATGACATAATCATTTTCCCGGTAGAAAGTATAGGGCCAAACGCTGTTTTTCCCGTCGTAGCCCAATGCTTTACCAGCCAAAACAGAGTAACCTTGCTTGGTGAGTTCAGCACTGAGGTAATCTTCCAGTTGAGATGTAATTTTTTGTCGCTCATTCTGAATCACCGTCACGCCATCCAATGTATAATAGGATTTCTCAGAAAGGTTGGCAGAATGGTCAGACGTGTTGTTGGTTACCGATTTGTAAGTTTGCACCAAAAGCAGATTGGTAATCGGTTTGCTATTCGAGTTTTTAAGGGTTAGGGTCACAGTGAATGCTCCATGCATATATCTGAAATCCAGCCAGGTATCACCAGCGTCGGTGGAATTCACAACCGCCTGCTCATTGCTCACTTCAATGGTGAGCGGATACTCGAAGTCGTCCAAATTATATAAAGAACCTATGATGTATAAGTTACCTCCATAACAAGTAATGGACATGGTTTTTTCCTCTTGTGGATTTAGATTCAACGAAGTGCTTGTAAGTATGCTCAATCCCTTATCGTGCGCTTGTTGGTCAATCTCAGCTATACCTGTGGAAGCGTCCTGTGCAGAGCTGTAGATGGATAAGAATAGGAATAAAGTGATAATTGTAAAATGACTTAAGGTTCGCATTTGATTATATTTTTTATGGGGTTATGATTACTTTACCAGGTCTAAACTATACTGATATCGGGTCCTGCTGCCCGTTCCTTCGAGGGTATATATCAGCTCAATTCGATGATCATCAATTGTTAGTACTTTAAACTTGTTGAAAGCACGATGGGGATCAGGAAAGAGTTTCGGCTCTATATCAAATTGGATAGTGGGATTATCATTCTCTACATCTGACTCAATAATAAATACACCCTCGGTGACTATACCGTTTGCATCCGTGTAAATGAAATCACGCCGGCCTTTATCCGAATCCTTTGCAAAATACATACTCCCTGAAACAGCTATCAATGAGTCCAGGGTAATGGTAAAGGGTTCGGCGTAGTTATCACGTTCAGCTTCTTCAACATGCATCCGCTCGATCTGCCAGGTCTCATCTAGCAACAAACGTTTCAGCTTTATTTCATCACCAAAATTTGAGGAGTCCAGTAGTGCAATACATGAAGTACAAAAACATAAAAGTATAAATAACGATTTTTTCATGATTACGCATTTTTATAAATTCTTGATAATCAAATGTTATGTATAAGTGCGGGAGAAATTATTAAAGGCCCAAAACCAGCTTGGTGGATTTTTATGATGACTTTTAAAAAAACCAAAACAGAACCTTTAACTTGCCCTTTGATTATGTAAAATTTTTGTCAAAGCAAGCATCCATGATAGATGTGTTTGCAGAGGCATCTTTTGTTGCCATCCCATTTGCTCTGCATCCGGAAACTCTTTTCGTTTCAGCACTAAATGTAGCGTTTTCATATTCGTTAGCTTTTGAGGTTTTGTAGTAGATTATTTAGATTACAAAAATAGTTGGGGCTGTAAGCTAAAACCCTGGGTGAAAACACAGAGATCTATCCGTATTTTACCCTAGATTTTGCCATCGAATATTTGCTATTTGGTGCTCTTCTTTATAGTCCCACGGCAAAAGAATACACATCATTCATTTTTTTCACCCTAAGTTTCCGAACTCCTCGCATTCATGCTTACAAGCCAGGTTTTCAGCTGGTAAAGGCTTTGAAGGCAACAAAATATTAAAATCCTGCCAGACAAATAGTAAAACCATCACTACACTTTTTCCAATCATCTTTTTGTTACATGCCGTAGTTGTTTAGTTGGTTGAAGATAAACATGTCAACCGTTTGCATTCAAAAAAATGATGAAGTTGTTAGGTCAACAATAGCCATCGGTGAACTTTTAAAAAAAAATGCCAGTATTGAAAAGGATGGATTCAAACACGTACTTTTGGATTAAAATCGTTACGAAATGATCTTCCAGGTTTTGTTGGTGATTGTTGGTTTTGCTTGCCTGATTTTTGGGGCCAATTGGCTCGTGGACGGAGCGTCTGCCATGGCCAAAAAATACAAGGTGTCGGATTTGGCGATAGGCCTGACAATTGTAGCATTTGGAACCTCAGCTCCTGAATTGGTAGTCAACATTATTGGTTCGTTGAAAGGCTATTCAGACATAGTGCTCGGAAATATTGTTGGCAGCAACAATTTCAATTTGTTCATCATACTGGGAATATCAGGCTTAATACTGCCAATCACCGTTCAATCATCTACGGCCTGGAAAGAAATTCCAATTTCCTTATTGGCTGCAGTTCTTATGCTGTTTCTTATAAATGATTTTAAGTTTTCAGAACCAAGCTATTTGAGCAGGCTTGATGGCATCATCATGCTTGTGCTATTCCTGCTGTTCCTGTATTATGTTTTTACCCAAATGAAAAATGAACCAACGATTCAGACCGGGTTTGTGCAAAAACCACTGCGCAAAATTTGGGGACTAATTCTCATTGGTTTATCGGGTTTAATAATTGGCGGTCAGTTTGTTGTAACAAATAGCGTAAACATCGCAAATAGTTTAGGGGTTAGTGAAAAAATCATTGGACTAACCATTGTTGCCGCAGGAACATCCTTGCCGGAATTGGTAACTTCCATTGTAGCAGCAGTAAAAAAGAACAGTGATATAGCAATAGGAAACGTTATTGGTTCCAATGTTTTTAACATCTTGCTGGTTTTGTCCATAAGCAGTCTTATTAAACCGATTGAATACAATCCCAGGTTTAATCCGGACCTGTATATCCTGATTGGGGGAACTGTTTTTCTTCTGACCTCCATGCTTACGGGACAGCGAAAAAAGCTGGATCGATGGGAGGCCGGCATACTCTTGGGTTGTTATCTTTTTTACACAATGTATTTGGTAATGAGCGAAACAACATAGCAAAACATCAATCATGGGTGCAATCAGGCCAGGAAACCCATAGGTTTTTTGCAAATGCAGCAGCTTACAAAATCATTAAAACACGCAAATGAATGGCGGACAGCCAGGTTGTTTTGCAAATCCTATTTTACCAAAGGACGAATGGCCAATTGATCGGTAAAACTCGTCATTTTCAACAACTGGGTCCTGTCGAGGCCCATTCGGTAAAGTTGTCTTGGTTCGCTGTAATTGTAGGGTGTGCCATTCACAAAGAAAATCGCCTTGTTGTCTTTTGATAATGTGGCATATAAGGGATGTCCCTCAACGGGCAATTCTAATTCATGAATAATTTCCTGGCGGTTGATATCATAGAAAACGACAAAACCTTTGCCATTAAAATATTTTGGTGTAATCAGGAATTTCCCATCTGCACTAACGCTGAAGGAGGCTAAATTAAATTCAGGATCGATATAAACTTCCTCTTCCAAGGAAGGATTGTCCAGTTTTCTTCTGTATATATCAGCCGTTCCATTGTTCATTTTGGAATAATAGATCCAATCGTCGGTCTCACTTGTCGTTGGATTATACTCGTCAGCACCAGCAGCAGTGAGCTCAATAAACGTATTAAGATGATAATCGATGGCGCCGATTTTATGCAAACCTTCTTCCTGATAGCTTACCAAAAACATATCGCGAACCGGGAAATATCGTAAAAACATGATATTTCTGTCAATTTGATAGATGTGTTCAACTTCGTCAGTTATCAGATTGCGTTTGGCAATTGCCAAATGGTCAATATCAACATAAAAAATATAGTCTTCTTCAGGCGACCAAACAGGATAGATCATATTGCCCTCCGCTATAATATCGATGTAGTGCGCGTCACTTTTCATCTTGCAAATTTTTCGGGGACTTTTTTGCTTGTCAATCGTATAAAAAAGCACATCATATGTTTCAAGTTCATAATGCCTGAAAAGATAAGAAAAGGTTGATGTATCCTGACTTATAATCGTATCAACCGTAACGATGGTATCTGAATGAATGATTGTGTGAAAAATAAAGAGTGTATCAAAATTCTGAATGGTATCATGCAGATAAATCGTATCATACACAACAACCGGGTCATCAATCAGGTCGAAGTTTTCATGGGTTTTACTACAGGAAAGGACGAGTGCAAAAACCAAAGCGAAAACGATAAAGGAAGGAAGCAAATTTTTCATGCAGGATGATTTTTGAAGTAGAACCACAAATTTACGAATAAACGCATACCCAAGCAACCCAATTGATAAAACATTCGTGGTGCACGCAAAAAATAATTTTAAGTATTCTAAAGTTTTGACAGTAATATGTTTAAAGGTATTCTACACATGTGCAGACAGTTGTAATGCAGCATTATTCAAGCTGCTTAAAAATGGATAACCGCTAGCCAAGGCAATTCCGGGGTGCTGTGCAAAGTCAGGGTGCTCAAAAAAAATGTAGTTTTGCCTGTGTTGGTGTGTTATATGTAAATGGCGTACACAATTTCCATAAGCACGGATTATGGCCTTGGTGAAGCATCTTTTATTTGTTACCGGACAACAAGCATGAAGCGCCGGTAAGTACATACTAAACATAAAGACTGAGTACAAAAAGTTCAACAATTTAAAATGGAGGTAAATGATGTCAGTTAAACATAAAAGATTGGGAAAAAACGGTGTGCTGGTAAGTAACCTGTGCCTTGGGACAATGAACTTTGGGTGGCATACAAGTGAAGAAGATAGTTTCAAGATTATGGATCGTGCTTTAGAACTTGGCATCAATTTTTTCGATACGGCTGATGTCTATGGGTGGACCGTGGAACATGGATATACTGAGGAGATCATTGGAAGATGGTTGGCGCAAGGTGGAGGAAGACGGGATGCTGTTGTGTTGGCAACAAAAGTTTACAACCCGGTTGATCGTAAGGCGAATTTACCTGAAGTGAATAGTGATGGAAGAAGCCTGAGTGCCTATAAAATCATGAAACATTGCGAAGGCAGCTTAAAACGGCTGCAGACCGACAGAATTGATTTATACCAAATGCATCATATTGATAATGAATGCTCCTGGAGCGAAACCTGGCAAAGTTTTGATACATTAATTAAGCAAGGCAAAGTGGTGTATGTTGGGTCAAGTAATTTCGCGGCCTGGCATATTGCTACTGCATGCCAGGAGGCATCCAAACGGGGCTTCTTAGGATTGGTGAGCGAACAGAGTATTTATAATCTCGACAACAGGATGCTTGAGCTGGAAGTAATTCCGGCATGCCGACATTACGGATTGGGATTGATACCCTGGAGTCCGCTGGCAGGTGGCCTTTTGGGTGGAGCACTGCTAAATCAGAAGCTTGGCAGGCGCGCTGATAAAGAATATACCAAGCAGTTGGAAGCTAAAAGCCATCAACTGGAACAATACGAGTCGCTTTGTAAAAAAATTGGTCACCCGCCAGGAGAAGTAGCACTGGCATGGTTGCTTCATAATCCGGTTGTAACTGCACCAATTGTTGGGCCACGAACAATAGAACAGCTTGAAAGTGCCGTGCGGGCTGCAAGCATTGATCTGGATGAAGAAACGCGCAAAAAACTGGATGAGATTTTTCCTGGCCCCGGTGGCGAAGCACCTATGGCATACGCTTGGTAGAAAGCAATATATTTTAAACCTACTCCCCAAATGATTTGTCTTTATGCGTTGTCGGTTCGCTTTTTTTATCGTTTTATCATTTTTACCCTTCATTTCCTGTCGTAATGAATATAAAGCTGAATCCACTGAAAACAGTAAGATTGATGCGTTGAAAATTGAGGTGTATGATTCAACCGGACTTAGCTTGGTTGATACCAATGCCAACATTGAAATATTGGCCACAGGATTCTATTGGAGTGAAGGGCCGCTCTGGGTTGACGAATTGCAGGCGGTTTTGTTTTCGGATGTGCCTGCCAACAAAATATACCAATGGAGCGAAAAGGACGGTCTCCTGACTTATCTTGAATCGGCCGGGCACACGGGCATGGAAAACAAAGATTCAGGTCTTGGCCCCAATGGATTGACGCTTGACTTAGAAAACAAATTGCTGATCTGCCAGCATGGCGACAGACGTATCGCATGCATGGAAACCGATTTAAACAAGCCGCAGCCGCAATTCGCCACCATCGCCGGCAAATATGCAGGGAAGCAATTGAACAGCCCCAACGATATGGTGATGGACCGTGCGGGCCATATTTATTTCACAGATCCTCCCTACGGCCGTCCTGATAATAAAACAGGGGAAATAGGAATAAAGGGCGTATTTAAGGTGAGTTCCGATAAAGAGGTTTCCTTGGTGGTTGATAGTTTGAGTTGGCCCAATGGCATAGCATTATCAATTGATCAGCAAACCTTGTATATCAACCAGTCTGATCCGGAAAATCCGGTTTTATACAGCTATGATATCGTCCGGGATGGAACACTTGAAAATGGCAAAATATTATTTGATTTCCAGTCCCTTACAAAGGTTGGCAGCGGATTACCCGACGGATTGAAAGTCCATAAAACCGGTAATATTTTTGCTACAGGTCCGGGCGGCGTTCATATCATCAGCCCCCAAGGAAAACACCTGGCTGCCATCAAAACCGGAAAATCAACCGCCAACTGTGCTTTTGATTCCGATCAAAAGTATTTATACATGACAACAACTGACTTGTTGTTAAGGGTAAAGTTGAAATAACCCCCCAACAAGGTCTTTGCCCGCACGCTCAGCTCACGGCCGGACATGTTATCAGCAAATGCTTCGTATGGTATTGTTAAACGGTTCGCGTATATGAACAGTGGTGTTTTCGAAGCACTTTCTTGCCGGCTCGCAACAAACTTACTAAAATGCCCAAAATTTGAATATACAGCTTGCCCCGCCATTAGTAATATTTGTTTGCAAACGTTTTACTTCTCATCCAGATATTCAAGTACTTCCTGTTTCTCTGCTTCAGTCAGATACAAACTATTCATTGCTTTTTCACGAAGCACACTTTTGTAGGAACTAATTTTTTCTGTGTTGTTCAAGACTTTATAGAACTCAATGATTTCAACATATAATTCAAGGTACTCTGGAAAATAGTCTAACCCGAGTTCAAAGAATTTTATTGCAGTCTTGTAGTCTTGTTTATTATTTGCGTAATGCGAAGCGAGTGAAAATATATGAGTTAAATTTGGATTAAGATTTACACCAATAGATTTACCTGCTTGTTCTAAATCCGAATTAAATTGTTGTATTGGATTATCAATATCCTCTGCTTTCGATGCATCGTGAAACCAACTGTCTAAGATAGAATTATATGCTGAGAATGCATCGATTAAAATGGGTGGTAATGACACCCAATAATTAGTAATGTGGTTGGCGTAAGGGGTTTCGGAAAATATGACTTTTAAATTTTCAGAAGTCGACTTGTTCCTCAGCAAGCTATCAAGATTTCTCAATTGCACCAAATAAGTAGCCTCTTCTAAACTCGTTCCTGCCGTATAGTAGTAATTAAATTTATGAAGAAAATTAGTTGTGTCAGCCAAGAAGTTGTAAAACGTATTTAATGATAAAGGGTCATCGTTAAAAAAGCCACTCAATGAAACTGCAAGGTTGATTTGACTCGGTCTTTTGGTGGCAAGATAATTTACTAAAAATGCAGTTCTTGAGTGACCTATGAAAGAGATGTAGTCATTCCCTTTGTATTTATTCTGAAGTTGAGGTATAAGTTCATTAAATAAGAATAACTCCATTCGTTCAATACCTGAAAGAGAATCATTTCCACGTTTTTGGCTTGAAGTCAAATAAAGTCTGTTTTGAAAATTGAATGGCACTCCAACGATAATGGATTCAGGAGTTTGTGTTTCACTGGTTAGTAAATCAATTGAATTGATAATCAGAGGATAAGTTCGTTCGTGCTGACTATCGAAAATGATTGTGATAGGATATTTAGTTGTATTTCCGGAAAATGGTTGTGTTTCTGGCAAGTGTAAGTTCAGATCAATGATTCCTTGTAGGTACACAGATTCAATAGAAAGTTTATCATTGGAATATAGGCTATATTCTTGTCCAAAAACATTACCTAATCCAATTGACATTGTAATAATCAAAATTAGTATTGCTTTCATATCATCTTTTTAAATGTTTGCTAACCTGTCTTTTAAAATACCAAAACACTTCAGGTTTCTTCGATATCGACCCTTTGGTATAGGCTTATCCTAACCAAAACGAAAGCAAAATACTTATTGATCGCTTTCGCCTGCTACAAACGATTCAGGCCCCGGAAACAACTTACGATACAAATCTTGCTGCTTGCCGTTGAACCAGGCCTCGGGGTTTTGCGACGACTGAAGGGCCATCACCACGGTGGTATCGGCCACAGGCACTGCCTGAAGCCGTACCGCTTCAAAATTATTGCCCGTGATGTTCAGCTCAGTGTAGGGGGTGGTGCCCTCAACCTGCCGGGAGGTCACGAAATGGGAGCTGAATTTTCGCGACAACTCCCTCAGGTAACCGGCCATCCTGGTTGAATCAACAGTTTGCTGCCCGTTCAACAGCCAACCACTTTCTGTTTTAGACAAGTCAAAACGATTGTTGCCTGCAAACTCCAGCCTGCTGATATCCTGTGCATTCAACTGCAACAGCATTTTGTTGCGGTAGGCCGACAACTGCGGCTGGTACGACATTTTCAGGAAACCATCCACCGTATAAACCCTTTCATCGCCCCCAACCCTCACAAAAGTCTTGATATCAGGCTGCTGTTGCTGCATCATTTGCTGGTTGGCAGGCTGTTGGCCCACCGAAATATTACCTAAAAACAAACTTGCCAATGGTTGTTTTTTGGATTGGTACACATCTACCCGCACAGCTGCTGAATCATCCACTTGCAGACTTTTCCATTTGTCCTTGCTGTTGGCCGCAATGCGATCGGGTTTCATCATCACCAACTGCGCAAGAATGCTTTGCATCAGCTGCGGGTCGGCTGTGTAGGACGTTTCACCGTCCCTATTGGAAACCTTCCAGTTGTTGTGCTCCCTAAGAAGCTGTATGCCTGCCGATTCGGGGAAACTGATTTCTATTTTGCTGATCAGTGCAGTGTCAGCCGCTATCAAAACGGACCTGAACGAACGATCCTTTTTGCCTGTATATTCAGCAATTAGCAAAAGACCGGCCATCACCACGATGGCTACAATTAATATCTTGGTGTTGAGTTTTTTAAACATGGCCTACCTCCATTCTTTTTTTACGTATATTCCTGCGCCACTGCAAACGGGCGATACCAAAAACAATTACGAGACTGATAGGGAGCAAAAAGTTCAGCCATTTCAGAAAATTACGTTCTCCATCTTCAAGTGCCTCAAGCGGGCGGGAGGTAATTTCCTTGGTGCGCAACTCAATCAGACCCGTATCATCCGACAAATAATCAATCATATTGACCATCAGGCTCACATTATCGGGCTGTCGCTGTTGCATTTCACGCCCTTCTCCATTTACGGCAAACTCACCATCTGTAATCAGGAAAATTCTTGCTGTGTTTGATCCGCCAAACTGTCCTTCAAGCAAAGCACCCACCGTTTGCCCCTCGAGGGGAAAATCATTTTTGGTCCATTCCTTACCCAGATTGATAAAAGCAGGAGCGGCAAGGGTGCCCGATTGTTCTGATGTTTTCACCAGTGGGGTAAAAAGCATACTGGTGTCCCCGGTAAAGCGAATAGAACTGGCAAACTGCAGAATTACCTGATTGAGGCCTTTGGTGGCAGGATGATCTTCAAATTTTGTGATGGATGGCCAATAATGGAAAGGAATCTGACGCGAAAAAGTCATAAAACCACTTTGCTGCTGTACGCCAATAGTACCGGCATTGGCATCCACCACAAAGTTTTTATCTACGGTAAGTCCTTTCGAGGCGAGCCATGCAGGCAGGTTTCCCTGATGGAGGCTGCCCATCATGGTTTGAAAATCTGCTTCAGCCTGATCATAAGCCACATATATACTTCCTCCTTGTTGCAGATAGGCATCGAGCCTGTTGAAGGCCAGGGAGGGAAAACTATCAGCAGGTGCAACAATGGCGAGTGTTTTGTAATCTGCCAGCGAAATGCTTTCATCGGTTAGGTCAACTGCTTCGGTCTGATACAGCACCCCCAGCTGCTGATTGGCCTGAACGAGTGCATTGAGCGAAGGCCCGCCCTGCCCTTGTACAAAACCGATTTTTGGTTTGTTTACGACTGACAGCTTCTTAATGGCTGACGACAAGGTATATTCCATGGCAGCCCCAGGCTGAATTACAGGGATAACTTCTTCCCTGTCGCCCATTTTTAGCTGGGCACCCAGAAAAACGCGCTGTTGCTTCACCTGGTCCTTTTCGCGCACATTCAACATCAGGGGCTGTATGCCGTTTTGCATGGCTTCATCTTCCAATTCCTGCTCTTTGTTGGGATTGACAAAGGCAAAATTGATCATCCCGTCAGAAAGATCAGCATATTCGGTTAAAAGGTCCAAAAAGTCCTGTCGCACCTTATCCACTTCGGGTTGACTTCCTTTGGTAAAATAGGCTGTTACAGTAACAGGCTCATCCAGCGAGCGGATGATATCTTTCGAGGCCTTGCTCAAGGTATAAATACCCTCTTCGGTGAGGTCAAGCCGCATCGAAAAGCGTTCTGCCAAAAGGTTCAGCAAAACCAGGGCGGCCACCATCATCAGTATTTGTATTGGTAATTTTCCTTTCTTCATGATTCAATGCTTTTTGAAAGTCGATGCTTAGTTTCGGTTCTTTTGAAGGACTGCCTCTGTCGAAAAGAGTGAAAGGCCAATCAGCGAGGCAAAAAAGATCAGGTCGCTGCTGTCGATCACCCCGCGCGACAAGGCATCAAACCTGTTGCTGATGCTGAGTTGGTAAAACACATCAGCCAATAGGCCTGAGGTTGACATGGCGAGCAACGAAAAAATAAAATGGAAGAGGATGCCGATGGCCAAAGCCAGCAAAAACCCTACAATCTGGTTGTTGGTGAGGCTGCTGGCAAAAAGCCCGATACCCACGTATGCCCCGCTGATGAGCAAAAGCCCAAGGTATCCCGATATTGTCGCGCCATGGTCAATATTGCCCAACTGCGCTACTGTAATATAGTAAGGCAACGATAACGCAAGGGCAAAACCGATGAGCATCAAGGTGGCCAGAAATTTGCCACTGATGACCTGCCAATCGCTTACAGGCTTTGTAAGTAACAATTCAATGGTGCCGGTTTTGTTTTCTTCGGCGAACTGACGCATGGTGAGTGCTGGAATAAAGAAAAACAGTGTCCAGTAGGAGACGCCAAAGAACACCGAAAGGCTGGCCTGTTTCACAAAGAAAATGTCAGAGCCAAAAACCCAGGTAAAAAAGCCGCTGAATCCCAGAAAAACAACCAGCATAATGTAGGCTGTAAGCGAATCGAAGAAGGATTGCCATTCACGCATGGCAATGGTCCATATCTTTTTCATAAGCATTCTGTATTATTGGTTTAACTTATTGGTTCATTGTTAGTTCACGGAACACATCTTCCAGTCGGGTTTCTATCGGGCTAAGCCTGGTGAGCACCCAGTTATTGGCTACGCATGCCTGAAACACATCACGCCGTGATGTCATGCCTTCCTTGCTTTGGATTTCAAAAGTTCCGTTTTCCTTGTTCACAAAATCCACAGAGGCCACGCCAGGCAATTGCATCAAGGCCTGATGCACTTCGTTCAGGCCGGCATCTTCAACAGTAACATGCAGGATCTCTTTGCCGCCTGCATGCTTGCGCAGGGTGTCGGCCGATCCGTCGGCAACAATCTTACCTTTGTTGATAATCATGATGCGGTCGCAGGTGGCTTCCACCTCAGCCAGGATATGCGAACTGAGAATGACCGTTTTCATCCGGCCGATGCGGCGTATCAGTTCCCTGATTTCAACAATTTGGTTGGGGTCGAGCCCCGAAGTAGGTTCATCGAGGATGAGCACTTCCGGATCGTGTATCAAAGCCTGCGCAAGTCCCACACGCTGCCTGTAGCCTTTCGACAATTCCGAAATTTTCTTGTGTTTCTCGCCCTCAAGGCCACACACCTGCACCATTTCGCGAATGCGTCCCTTGATTTTGTCTTTTGCAATGCCATGCAAACGAGCCACAAAAGCCAGATAATCAATCACGGGCATATCGTGGTACAAAGGGTTGTTTTCGGGCAAATAGCCAATCAGGCGGCGTATCTCTTCCGGATGGTCGCTGATGGTGTAATTGCCCAGGCGGATGGTGCCGGCATCAGGTGCAAGATAGGTGGTAATGGATTTCATGGTTGTTGATTTTCCGGCTCCATTAGGCCCTAAAAAACCAAGCACTTCACCTGTTTCAACGCGGAACGAAATATCGTCAACCGCCTTTTGCACACCATAGATTTTGGTTAGGTTTTCAACTACAATATCCATAGAACGATAAATTTTTTGCAAAAAAAAGAAAGACACTGAAAAAATAAAAAGATTGCCCTGAAAGCTTAACATTTTTTAACCTGTAAAGGACAATTTCATAGCATAGAGATGCTCCTCAATGAGCAAGTAAGTTCACTTGAGCGGACCTAAAATCCGTTTCCGGCAATTTGGGATGTCCGGAATGCACTTGTTGCCAACAAGAAACACAAAAATCCAGCGATCGTAATCACCAATTTTATATTGATTTGGTGAACGTAAACACTAAATTTATGCTTTCGAATTCAAAAGGAACCCGAAAAAAGCGGCCAGGCCATCCAAAACCTTCCTCCATGTCTATCCCGAAGCTAAGTTTAAGTCCATCACACCGGAAAATATGGGGGATTTTTTAGCGGATTAGGGGATCATTTTTTGTGCTAAAAAGTATAAAATTTGTGCGTTTTCTGTTTCAGTCTTTTAAGCCGTCAAGCACACACCATCGTCTAAAAACCAAGCCCGACAACCTGACTAACTGCACCAAAGAACCGACTTGCTTTTTTATTTCTATTACAATGCTGTTTTTTTATAAGTTCACATTTTTGTTGGCGAAATAGCAGCTTTCATGATTAATATTTCCAGATTAATTGCAAAATTTTATTTTCTTCTGTAAATTTGAGCACTCGCATTTACTTGTAAAAAGGGGTGTGATTTAGCTTAATATTTGATATAAGTACGGCTAAACGCTTTACCAAAACACAATCCAAATTATGAACAACACAGCATGTTTTCCCGGAAAGTACATTCAGGGTAGCGGAACTATTTTGAATCTTGAACACCTGATCAATCGATTTGGTAACAAAGCAATTATTTTGGCTTCTCCATCAGCAAGAAAATTTCTGCCGGAGAGTTTTTTCCATACTCCGCTTTCGCAGCAGTTTGTTGTTGAGATTTTTGGAGGCGAATGCAGTGAAGTTGCATTAACGGATTTTTCGAATCGCATTCGAAATGAAAAAGCGGATGTTGTTGTAGGGATGGGCGGGGGAAAGGCCATTGATACAGCGAAAATTGCAGCAGATCGGGCCGGGTTGCCGGTGATTATAGTTCCAACGATAGCTTCAACGGATGCGCCTTGCAGTGGCTGTGCGGTAACCTATTCAACAGATGGTGAATTTGAAAAGGTGCATTATCAGCGTTTAAATCCGTCTGTAGTACTGGTAGATATGGAGATTATTGCAAAGGCACCGGTCAGGTTTTTAGTTGCCGGAATAGGTGATGCGCTTGCCACCTGGTTCGAGGCGCGCTCATGTGCTGCAAATTCAGCTCAAAATGAATGCGGGGGATTTAGCACAATGGCTGGTCAAAATCTGGCAAGGCTTTGCTATGATGTTTTATTGAAATATGGCGTTCAGGCAAAGATTGATAATGAGGCACACAGGGTGAGCCCTGCCTTGAATTATATTACAGAAGCCAATATTTTGCTGAGCGGGATTGGTTTCGAAAGTGGCGGAATAGCTTCGGCTCATGCCATTCACAACGGATTTACTGCTTTGCCCGAAACACATGCTTTTTATCATGGCGAAAAAGTTGCTTTCGGCTTATTGACAGGCTTGCACATGATGCATGCTCCTGAAGCAGAAATCAATGAAGTTACGGCTTTTTGTCTCGCTGTTGGCCTTCCGGTAACCTTAGCCGAAATTGGAGTTCCTGAAATAGACAGGGAAAAATTGATGAAAGTTGCCCTGAAATCCACCGAAGAAGGCTCAACCATACATCACGAAGGAAAAGGCATAACAGCAGAAAAGGTGTTTGAGGCCATTATTAAAGCAGATGCTTATGGCAGGCAATTATTCATGAAGCCAGCACATTCCGGCTAATCTGGATGAAATCCGTGTTCATGTTTCAATCTCCCCGAGCTACCACCATCGTCTTCTATTTTGGAACTTTCTATTGAAAACCAATATGCAACACTATTAACCATTGCAGACACCCAATATGGATATGCATAAATAGTTGAAAAACAGAAAAAATAATTTAGAATCAATATATATTATTTGCCGGTTTAATTTTTTCTTTGATTTCGAACGGATTAGTTCTATTCTTGTAACAGAAATTGTAGTAATGTTTTTTTAGAATTATATGCCAAAACCGTTTGCCCTTTCTTCTGAAGGGATATATGATGCTTGCTTATGTTTCTGTCTGCTAAGGGGATGCAGGCCGATTGATGTTTTGCCATTGAATGACAAGTCTGAAGTGTTTTTGGTAACAGAAAAAATGAACTTACAAACATAAAAAACCCGGTCACCTCAGAAAAGAAATTTACTGATAAAAATCTAATCGAGATAAACCTTCAAAGTTGAACCATAAATCATTAAACCATGAATACAAACAAAACAGCAAACGTTAAGTCTGGTTTTAAATTGACCTTTTTGTTCATTTTGCTATTTCTCAGCACAGGTTTCAGTCAGGAGCGCGCAGGTTTTTACGGCCCTGCTAATGCTGCCTTGTTGCCCGGTGTAATTGATAGCGACAATTATTCATTTGGAAAACCGAATGAGTCAGCATCCATTTATGAAAGAGCTGCGCTGTCCAATCACAGCATGAACCAGCATTATTTTATTGAAAACAAAGGGCAATGGCCTTCGGAAGTGCTGTTTCTTGCACGCCTTCGCGGCTTGAATGCCTGGGTCACAAAAACCGGAGTAACCTACGATCATTTTATGATTACGCAAATTGAGTCCAGACAAAATTTTGCTCACATGCCTCCGCATGAAAAGGAAGAAGCCGAAAGAAACAACTACGCGATTAAAGGCCATGTAGTGAAGTTTGATTTTATTCATGCAAACGAAAACCCTTCTGCACAAGGCGATATGACCAGCTCTACCGAGCACAACTATTTTCTGGGAAATGACCCTGACAAATGGTCAACGGGCGTTTCACTTTTTGGGCAGGTTGAAATTGACGAGGTTGTTAATGGCATTTCGGTGGTGTATTATTTTGATCAGGGAAATCTGCGGTACGATTACCATGTAATGCCCGGTGCTGATTTGGACAAGCTGCAGTTTCGGGTTGAAGGCTCAAACGAATGGCAGATAAATGAGGCAGGTGAGGTAGAAATCGGCACCAGCCTTGGAATTGTAAATCACGGTAAAATATATGCTTATCAAAATATCGATGGAGAAGAACAGGAAGTATTCTGCACATTTGTCGATCTACCAGATGGCAGTTTGGGAATGACCGTTGGAGATTACGATCCTGCTCTTCCGCTGATCATTGATCCGATGGTTTTTTCTACTTTTCTGGGTGGAAATGGATTTGAGTCTAACCCAGCCGTTGCCCTTGGCCCAGATGGTTCTGTTTATGTAGCAGGAGAATCAACTTCTCCAGATTTTCCAACCACGCCTGGTGCATATCAAACTATTAAAAATGCCGAACTTGATATCGTTATTTCAAAAATGGACGCATCGGCATCAACACTTTTATTTTCAACTTTTTTGGGTGGAGATGGAAGAGATGAATATCCTGACATTTCGCTGGGTGCTGATGGAAGTGTTTATGTGACGGGAACAACCGAATCCAGTGATTTTCCGGTTACCGAAGGTGTATTTCAGGGCCAAAATTCAGGGGGAAAATCGGTTTTTGTCTCACGTTTAAATGCTGATGCGACTTCACTGATATTTTCAACTTACCTCGGAGGGAATAACAGTGATTTTGGAAATTCAATTCACGTTGATATCGATGGAAATGCTTATGTTTCTGGATACAGCTTTTCTGCAAATTTTCCGGTTACGCCGGGAGCTTTAAACAACGGAACCTTATTTGTCACAAAGATCAATCCTTTAGCTTCTGAACTGATTTTCAGTACACTTGTAGCTACTGGAATTGGTAGAGGAATGGTTGTTGACGATGCTGGAAATATATACATCGTTGGAGACCATTCTGGAAACGGCACTTATATTCCCATTACCCCTGGAGCTTTTCAAACCGTCGGTACAGGAAGCCATTCTGCTTTTGCAATGGTAATTAATCCTACTGCCAGCCAAGTTCTTGCTTCGACTTATATTACTGGCGACTATATGGATTTTGGTCGTGCAATTCGTGTTGCAGAAAACGGAGATCTCATCGTTGGCGGCACTACCCTATCACAAGATTTCCCAACAACACCCGATGCTTTTCAACCAACTAATCAGGGAAATTCAGACGTTTTCGTGGTACGCCTCAACGCCTCCTGCACTCAAATGATTTGGGGAACATTACTTGGCACGAATGGAGGTGAGGAACTTTTTGGAATGGCTCTTGATGAAGACGAAAACGTTGTGATTACGGGAGATACAGGCTTGGGAGAGCAGTTTCCTGTAACCACAGACGAATTTGTGGTAAATTTGCCCAGCCTCTTCTCTCCTGCTTATATAAGCCTTATTTCCAATGATGGCAGCCAATTAATCTATTCTGCATTATTAGCATGTGACGATTATGCGGAAACCACAGGTTTTGATGTTGCTGTTAACGACAACGGCAATTATATATTAGTGGGGAATACCGGATACGGATTTCCGATAACTCCTGATGTCTTTCAACCAGATTTTGGTGGTGGATATGTTGATTTATTCATTTCCGAAATCATTCCCTTTAATTGCCAAACTGATTGTCAGGTAAGTATCATTAATCATGTGAGTTGCTTTGGTGGTTCCGATGGCGTGGCGCAGGCGTTGCCTTCGGGCGGTTTGGAGCCCTATACCTATTTGTGGAGTGATGGCCAAACAACCCAAATAGCTGAAAACTTGTTGCCCGGATCGTATAGCGTTACAATCGCCGATGCAATGGGTTGTGCTGCAGCAGCCAATTTCGAAATTACACAACCCACACAAATCGAATTAACAATACCTGAGACTTACCCTGCATCATGCGCTGATTCACCGGATGGCTCTGCAACAGTTCAGGCAGGAGGGGGCACCATACCCTACACCTATCTGTGGAGCAACGGGGAAACCGGCCAAACAGCCATTAACCTGCCGGCCGGGGAAAACACTGTTACAGTAACAGATGCAAATGACTGTCAGGAAAACCTCATTTTCGAAATCGACTATATTCTGCCATTTGATGAAGAGGAAATATGTGCTGTGTCGGTTAATCCCGAAACAGGCAACAATACTGTTTTGTGGCAAAAAACGGAAGGCGTGCGCACAATTGCCTTCAACATTTACCGTGAGGGCAGCGCAAGTGGTGTTTATGAACTAATTGGAAGCAAGCCATTCAGTGATGATCCGGTTTTTGAGGATGATGAAGCCAACCCTGCCCAGCAAAGCTATCGCTACAAACTCTCGGTGGTGGATTCGTGTCAGGAAGAATCAGGATTAAGCAGTTTTCATAAAACCATTCACCTCTCCATGAACACAGGCGTTAACAATGAAATTAACCTGCTCTGGACACTCTATGAAGGCTTTACTTATCCCACCCATTACATCATGCGGAGCGTAAACAACGGCCCTTTTCATCAAATTGGCCTGGTGCCCTCGTCAAATCTTACTTTTACGGATGTTTCGCCCCCTTCTGGCACAAAAAAATACCTGATCGAAATAGATTCACCACAAGATTGTACCCCATTGAAGAACAATACAAGGGTAATGTCCAATACGGTTGTTCACATACCGACCTCTATCGAAACTGTGTCGGAAAATCTTTTTTCAATCTACCCCAACCCCACCGGAAGCCATGTCATCGTTGAAACCCAACTAAATGGCAGAACAGCACATTTGGTATTAAGTACACTTGACGGGGTGCAGCTTTCCCGGCAACGCATTGTTGCTGACAAAACGGAAGTAACCCTCGACCACCTGGCCGCCAGCACTTACTGGCTGCAATTGGAAGTGGAAGGGATATTTATTGAGGGCCGGAAAATAGTTAAGAAATAATTTCTGTAACGATAGAAAGCATAATGCATTTCTATTGTTGGCACATGCTGGCGCCCTGCTGTTGCCGATTTGCAATCGGTGTTCAAAACCAAGCTAAGACGAAGCACCGAGCAACTGAATGGCGACTAAAGTAGCTCGAGCCAGGATGGAAATACTAATCGATGGAAGGAATTAATAAATAAAAAGGTTTATTGCCACGCACGGATCGCCTCCCGAATATGTAAGTCGCGCAAGCGAGGGTTCGATTAACATCTTTTGATATCACAGAAAAACAATTAATATGGAAAACAAAGAACTACCATCAATTACAATTCCAGCTGGCAAGCGGACATATTTTCTTGACATAAAAAAATCAAGAGAAGGAATAAAATATCTTCTCATTTCGGAAAGCAAACTTGATGACAAAAGCGCATATCAGCGCGAGAGAGTTATGGTTTTTCAAGAACACTTTCCGGCATTGTTTGAAGGACTTGTTAAAATTGCTCCCGAACTTGGCGTGAATATGGACAAGCGAAATTCTCTAACCGAAATTCGCGAGTTGCACCCCAACGCCTACGCTCCGTGGTCCTCATATGAAGATGATAAACTTGAACGGCTTTTTTGTGAAGGCAAATCAACCAAAGAACTTGCAGCCATTTTTCTACGACAGCCTGGGGCAATCACATCTCGCATAAAAAAACTTGAACTGCGAGAAAAATACGATAGGTGAAAAAGTAAACCCGCGCTGCCGCATAATTGCATCCTGTAGCCATACCAAAAAACCCCCACCAAAGCAATCACTTCGGCAGGGTTTTTTTCGTTTAACCCATTGCGGCCTTGCAGACCCGCGAATCTCGTCAGGATAAGGCAAAAAAAAGGGCGGCCAACATAAATAGCGATTTACGCAAAGTTGTTAAGATGCAGGAGTGTGGAGATTCCAGTTAGCAAATTATATAGCCAATAGCTATAGTGCTTTGTAATTACAAATCAAGCATTGTAATGTGAAGCCCCAAAAATATTCTCGCCGAATCACTAATTGGTAAAAGCCCTGATTTGGATTTTTTTTACAAAATGAGCTATCTTTGTGATTCTAAAACTACCGAAATGGCAACAATCCTGATAAATACCAAGTCCAAGCCTGCCAGGGAACTGGTGAATTTTTTGAAGTCTTTGTCGTTTGTAAAGGTGCTGGATGATATAGAAGTTGAGAAAGAATTCAATGAGGAAACGATTGAGGCTATCAAGGAGTTTGAAGCCGGGGAAAGTATTGTTTGTGAAAATTTTGAGGACTATCTGAAAAAGATAGAGGATGTATAGGATCATTTTCACCAAGAAATTTCAGCGGGATTATAAACTGGCTCAGAAAAGGGGGTTGGATCAGAATCTTCTCAATGAAGTTGTGAGGCAATTGGCGGCCGGTAAAAAGCTGCCTTCCAATAACAAGGATCACCTGCTTAAAGGTCAATACAAAGGGCTCAGGGAATGTCATATTCAACCGGATTGGTTACTGCTTTACAAAATTGATCAGGAGGAAGATGTTTTAAATCTGATCAGAACAGGGAGCCATTCGGATTTGTTTAGGTGAGAAGTTTCGCTTTATCATTACATGCTTACCCTATCCTTTGGCGTAACGGAAATAGCGTACGTTTCTATCAAAGTTGTAAGATGATATAAAACAATCCATAGAAATAAACTATAAATCCAGCGATCGTAATCACCAATTTTATATTAATTTGGTGAACGTAATCACTAAATTTATGCTTTCGAATTCAAATGGAACCCGAAAAAAGCGGCCAGGCCATCCAAAACCTTCCTCCATGCCTGTCCCGAAGCTGAGTTTAAGGTCATCACACCGGAAAATATGGGGGAATTTTTAGCGGATTAGGGGATCCCTACCCCGTCCAGCGTAGTTTCCAAACTACGCTACTTGAACCACTAGCCGTAGTTTCCATACTAAGCTCCCCGAATCTATTCGCAACCTTACTCATATCAGGGCTAAGGATTTCAAGGTCGTTAACGACCTTGAAATCCTTAGAAAACGACCAAACTAAAAGCCGCAGAGACAAAATGCAAACAAACCGTAAAATATTCGATTAACTTTGCAACAAACAAAGTATCACAAAGCTATCAAAAACAGAAGCTATGAGCAGTCAAGCTGACACTAATGAGCCATTATTGCCAGTTGGGGGTAATTACCGTAAGCTATTTACTTTTCAGAAGGCGGAGGCTGTTTTTGATATCACCAGCTATTTTTGCAACAAATACCTTCGGCGTGGCGATCGCACCATAGACCAAATGATCCAGGCAGCCCGATCGGGAAAGCAAAACATTGCAGAAGGTTCAGCCGTTTCATCCACTTCAAAAGAGATGGAAATTAAGTTGATAAATGTGGCCAAAGCAAGTGCTCAGGAATTACTGCTCGATTATGAGGACTATCTACGAACACATGGCCACCGGCAATGGGAGGATGGGTCGGTGGAGGTGGAAAAAATGCGCGAACTTGGCCGCAAACACAACAATACTGCATTCTACATGACACTGATAAAGACCAGACCACCCGAAACCATTGCCAATATAGCCAGCTGCCTGATCAAACAAAACGACTACCTGCTTCACAGGCAATTGAAAAGCCTTGGCGAAGATTTTCTAAACAAAGGTGGCATGCGCGAACGTATGACAAAAATGAGGATTGAGAGGCGAAAAAACTAAATTTGCCCAGTTGATGCCTCCCGAATTTTGGGTATGTAATCCGTACCTCATTAGCACCTATTAAACCAGAAGTAGCAATAACCTTAAATACAGCAGAATAATCACAAAACCATCACGGCTTTTTTTTAAAAATCCGCTCCAAACTTCACCAACAACCCATTTTTCTTGCCTTGCAATTCCCCTTTTTTCCTAACTTTACACTTTTGTTGGCCAGTCAGCCACAACAGCGGACAAACCAAGGCTTTGCAAGTTGAATTAATCAGCAAAAACTTTGACTCAGATGGATTTCCATTACAAGAATATATTTTTAAATCGACATGGATTCTAAAACTCTTGCCTATTACATTCATGCCTTTAAAACCCTCCGCCGTGATTACAAGAAAGGCGGAGCACCTCACAAACCTTTGCTGCTGCTTAGTATCATCCAATTATTTGAGAGTGGAGTAATTAATAGAGACAAGATTTTTATTAGTCCTGAGCTTGTTGGAACATTCAAGAATAATTGGAACGTGTTGGTTAATACCGGGCATGATATGATTTTTGCTATGCCGTTTTATCACATGAAATCTGAACCATTCTGGCAACTTGTTCCTAATGTAGGCTGTGAAAAATGGTTGGAGGCGAAAGGCTCCATGCGGAGTTTTGGCAATCTGAATATAGCTGTTGCTTACGCTCAGATTAACTATGAATTGTTTGAACTACTTAAAGAAAAAGATAGCCGGGAAGTTCTGAAATACACACTGTTGGAAAAATATTTCCCGGAAACAAAGAGTAATCTGAGCGGTGATGGTGGCGAATATATTACAAGCCTTACCAACGAAATGCTTCAAGAAGGAGCTGAAACATACAGAACCAGGATTCAGGAAATGAGAAACAGTCTTGATGTAGAAACTTACCAGGAAGAAATATTTGTACGTAGCGGCATCTTTAAACGGGAAGTTCCAAAGATATACAACAATACCTGCTGCATTTCAGGGCTCAGGGTAGATGCCACCATCAATGTTAGCATGGTGGATGCCTGCCATATTGTCCCTTTTAGCATTAGTTATGATGATACCATTACAAACGGCCTTGCCTTGTGCCCCAACCTGCATCGCGCTTTTGACCGAGGGCTGATAGCCATAGATGATGATTTCCGGGTGTTGGTTTCGGATGCTTTTGTGGAGGATGAAAGCAGCTACAGTATCAGGCAGTTTGCCGGAAAGGAGATTTTGCTGCCGGCGAGGAAGGAGTGGTGGCCGGATGAAGGTAAGGTGCTGTGGCATCGGGAGAGGTTTAGATCATAACTCCCATAGCCAGAACTTATTAGCAGTCGCAACACAACCCACAAAAACCCCCGCCAAAGCAATCACTTCGGCAGGGGTTTTTTGTTTTAATCCATTGTAGGCTGGTCTACTGTGGTCAACAACTAATAAAGAGAGGTTTTTAGTTTACTGATTGTTAGGATTTCGGTTTTGTTGATTTTACCGATTTCAAGCAGGTCTTTGTCGCCGGTAACAAGGTAATCGGCTTTGCTGACATACTTCCTAAGCTTTGGTCTTTAAGCCACCTTTATAAACTCGGCAAACAGTTCATCTGATAAAATCAGCTTTACTTTTTCGCTTTCAATGAATTCATCAAGAAAGCTAAAATCCTTTGTGATGAGAAAACTGATCCAGAGGTTGGTATCAATGATTTTTTTTTTGCTCTTCATATCTGGCAATTCTAACCGATTCCACTTCTCTGGTGATCTCATCCAAA
>JAGYLH010000149.1 GCA_018400955.1 Bacteroidales bacterium | reverse complement strand
TGCTTTAGACGAAAAAATTGATAATTATAGAACACCTGGGGAGTATTTTTACGAACAAATAACAGCAATTCAGCGTAAAAAAAAGTATTGTTGAAAACTAAATAGTTACGTTAGGTTGGAAAAAATATTTTTCCGGCTAATTTTGTGTCGATGGGTTACATAGGGGTTTTAGCCCCAACTTACTGGTTTTCAGTATGTTGTTCTCTCATTTCGTTCTTTTTTTTGCCATGAGAGGTTAATGAGTTACTCATGGCTTTTTCATTGATGCAAAAATACGCGTTATTTATTTGACTACCAAATATTTAACGTGTTTTTTTGCATTTATTTTTTTATTTTTTACCTGATTTTCACAGAGAGAACCAGAGAGAAAAACCACAGCAGCGGAAAAAGGTAAAATTCTACTTTACCGCATCAAAAAGGAGATTGATTCACATCTCCCTGAATTATTTAACAGGCTTAACAGCCTGACAGATAGCCGAAAACGTAAAGAGTACTCGATGGGGGAAATACTTGCCGGAGCCCTGTTCATGTACATTTTCAAGGAAGCATCGCGCAATGCTTACAACAACGATCGCCGCGAAGTTAACTTCCGGAAAAACTTCTTCAAATACTTTGGTTTGAACTTGCCCCATGCCGATGCAATTGACGATGTTTTACGAGTATTGGCCCCCTCGGAGCTTGAGCAGTTGAAGGCCCGGTTGGTCGCAGGGCTTATCGAGCAAAAGATATTCCGCAAGTTCAGGTTTCTGGGCAAATATTACCTGGTTGCGGTAGATGCAACAGGCATGGCATCTTTTGAGCAAAGGCACTGCAATCACTGTCTGACCAAAACATCAAAAACAGGGGTGGTTACATATTTTCATTATGTTCTTGAAGCTAAAATAGTTACATCTACAGGATTATCCATTTCATTAGCCTCTGAATTCATTGAAAACGATCCGGGACGGGATTACGAAAAACAGGATTGTGAACAGAAAGCCTTCGCTCGTCTGGCTGTTAAAATTAAGAAGTACTTTCCCCGCTTACCCATTTGTATCCTTGCAGACGGGCTCTACCCCAACAACTCTGTATTTGATATTTGCGCTAAAAATGACTGGAAATTCATCATTACCCTCAAAGACGGTAACCTGAAGACTTTCCAAACGGAAGTTGGTCTGTTAAGGGCAACTGCCAGTAAGAGGAGTATTTGCAGGGTTGACAAAACTACAAGGACAAATCTTGAATACACTTTTCTGAACGATATCGAATACAAGGGGCGGTATTTTTCGTGGGTAGAGTGCATGGAAACCATTGTCAATATCAAGGGCACAGAAATATCCAACCAAAGGTTCGCATACATTACCAATGTACATCAAAACTTACAAAACGTCGCAGAAACGGCTGATAGTGGCCGGTTAAGGTGGAAGATTGAAAATGAAGGCTTCAATTCGCAGAAAAACCTGGGTTACGCGTTGGAACATAAGTTTTCCCGTACATCGTTCATTGCCTTACAGAACTATTACCATCTGATGCAAATAGGACACATGATCAACCAACTGGTAGAACGTTGCAATCAGGTAGTTGATATTTTAAAGGAACATTCCAAACAAACGATAGTGGATCTTTGGAAGAAAATGATGGCATACCTTATCATTTTTCAATGTGAAGATAACCTTCAAATACCTTACCAACCAGGCTAATGGTGCAGTTCACGGTATGAAAACCGTTGAGGAAATACCTCTTTCCCGAACCAGAGGAAAACATTTGTAAAATTGAAGGAGGCAAATAAAAAAATAAAACAGGTGTGCAGAAATTCCCGTTGGCAAATTATCAAGCCAATAGCTACTGCTTTGTCATTACAAATCATGCTTGGTAATTCAACCCCCCAAAATTATTCTCGCTGAATTGCTGACAAATAAAAGAAGCATATTTACTAAAGCAAAATTTTAAAGCACGACAATTTCCGGTTTACCGGTGGCGGTATGAAAATGAATTGGAAGCAATATGGAGAAAACAATGTGAACTCAATCCCAAATTGGATAAACTTAATAAGGACAAGATTACTTTAACAAAGCTGGCTGAGACCCTTTATCCATCTCAGGTAAAATACAAGATGCCGAAACTGGCAGAGTTTCAAAACAATGATTTGTTATATATCATTAGTAAGGACATTATTTACTATCAACGTGAATTAAAATCTCAGAAAAGCTCAATTAGTGAATGTCGTTATGAAAAACGCATTGGAAAACAAAAAAATGAAAATGGGAAATGGATAGAATCGGGCGTTTATGGATTAAAATGCATTCCTCGTTCCTCTCCTCTATTTCAGGAATTTCGAATCTGGCAGGATATTCACAACATCAGGATTTTTAAAAAGGAACAAAAGGTTAATGGTAAAACAAAAATCGATGTTGATGAAACCACTCTCTATCTGGATAATTCCATAAAAGATAAACTATTCGATTTATTTAATGACAAAGCTTCAATTTCTGAAAAAGAAATCTTGAAATTTGTACAAGAAAATAGACATGACAGTGATATAGTGGTTAGTAAATCTATTGAAAAAACTTCACACAGTATTAATCTTTATGCTAACAGAGAATCTTTGAAAGGTAATGAGACCAAAGCTAGATATCGTAAGATATTTGGAAAAGCGGGGTTTGACGGGGAGCAAGTTTTAAGTGATAAAGAAAAATTATTGAAGCTATGGCATATTGACTATTCTATTACTTCTTCTGATAAGCAAAAATCTGAAAAAGGAATTATGAAGGCTTTGGGATGGGAAAAAGAAAATAATCAATGGATCAAAAATCAAAATTGGGAATATTTTAGTTTTCCTGAAAATGTTGCTTTGGAATTAACAAACCTTCCGGAATTGAAAAAAGAATATGGTTCATATTCCGCCTGTGCAATCAAAAAATTATTACCGGTAATGCGGTGTGGTAAATATTGGGTTGAAACAGATGTTTCAGAAACAATTACGAATAGAGCAAAGCAAATTCAAGAGCGTTTAAATAGCATTAATAATAATGTAAAAAGATTAAGCGAAGTAGCTGATGATGATGTTCAAAAGCAAGTTCTAAAAAGTTTTATTGATAAAGATAACTTGACCAACGGATTGAATACATATCAAGCGGGATATTTAGTTTACAATAAGCACTCAGAAAGAGATGTAGAACCAATAAGAACTATTGAAAAGCTTAACGAACATATTCAAAAGAAAATCCCCAACAACAGTTTGGGCAATCCTATTGTTGAGCAAGTTGTGAAAGAAACAATGTACTTAGTACGTGATGTCTGGAAACACTATGGCGAAATTGATGAGATACATATAGAGTTAGGAAGAAACTTGAAAAATAATGCAAATGAGAGAAAAAAGATTTCTGAAAATCAGAAGGGGAACCGTGACGAAAAACAAAGAATCAAAGACATACTATATGAATTAATTAATTACGAATTCGAGCAGTATGTCGATGAAGATGAATCAAAATCATTTGAGTTCGTAGATGGAAAATTTAACTGGAAATCAAGAATTGAAAATTCACACTTTGATGTTAAACCAAATCCTGAAAGTCCCGTAGATATTAACAAATTCAGAATTTGGAAAAACTTGTCTAATAAATCTGACCTGGAGTGGACCAAAAAGGTAAAGGATGAAAAAATACCCACCGATAAGGAAATAAAGAAATATGCGCTATGGCTAAGTCAAAATTGCCGGTCACCCTACACTGGCAGAATTATTCCATTAAGTAAGTTATTCGATAAAAATCAGTATGAGATTGAGCATGTTATTCCGCGAGCAAGAATGAAAAATGATAGTTTTAATAATCTGATCATTTCCGAAGCTGCAATTAATCCAGAACCTTATAAAGGTAATAAGCTTGCAAGAAATTTCATAACGCAGTTTGGAGGTAAGGAGGGGAAGGAATATGAAAAAAACGGGAAAAAATATTTTGTGTTAGGCGAAAATCAGTATGAATCTTTTTGCAAAGAAACATTTAAATATCAAAGAGCAAAACTGAAGAATTTATTGGCTACAGAAGTCCCTGAAGATTTTGTGGAAAGGCAGTTGAACGATACACGATATATTGGGCGTAAACTTGCAGAATTACTTGCGCCGGTTACAAAAAGTGATAATGGTATCATTTTTACCGGAGGTGCAATAACTTCAGAGCTCAAAAATAACTGGGGGCTAAACAATATCTGGAAAAGAATTGTCAAGCCACGTTTTGAGCGTCTCGAAAAAATAACTGGTAAAAACTATATTATTAAAGATGAAGATGAACATGGTAATCCAATTTTTCATTTTAATGTCAAAGAAAATCCGGAGTTAAACACCAAACGAATTGATCACCGTCATCACGCTTTGGATGCTTTAATTGTGGCAGATCGATGCCG
>JAGYLH010000148.1 GCA_018400955.1 Bacteroidales bacterium | reverse complement strand
ATACACCCAAAACTCAAATAAGTTTCAAAACCTCTGTGTTTTGGTGCCGCAAGGCATGATTTGCCGCCCAGCAATCAAGCTGTCCTTTATGCCAGCTATTTATTGTTGGGTTTGCTGGCCGATAAATTGCAGAACGAAGTTTATTTTTTGGCTGGGGAAGAATAAGTTCGACCGAACAACCGCCATCCTTGTCAGTGCAGGGCGCTGAGGATGGCAGCTGTTAAGGGGACAAGGACCGGTAAGACAGAATCAACCATGCTTTTTAACTTGATACCTAAAACTATTAAGAAACGAAATTAAACTTTTACCATAAATTTTATCACTTATGAAAACTAAAATAATATTGCTTTTTCTCATTTTAATATGTACATCATCACCAATTATTTCACAAGTAACCCATACTGTTCAATTTGACCCGATAAGTATTGGAAACAAAGAAGGTGAGGATAGGACCATGTATGCACACCTGGAGATGCCTTTGGCAATGTTTGCCGATGAAGCAGGAAACCCAGAACTACCAGCTTATTATATAAATTACATTATTCCACCTGAAACCAAAGTAATTGGATTCACAATTACTGGTTCCACAACATCCTCGCACCAGTTGAATTACCCGATTTACCCAACGCAATTGCCAATACCTTGTGGGCTGGATTGCGACCCTGTTCCATTTGTTTCACCCAATCCGGCGATATATAACTCAGCTAATGCATATCCTTTAGAAATGTTATCAGTGCAACACAAGGGTTATCTTGATGGTGCCAATAATATTGTTCAAATCAAAGTAGTTCCCTTTCAATATTCACCATTAACAAATCAGATTTCCTTTTATTCATCAATCACTTTTGATTTGATATTGGAACAAGGCTTTAGCAATGGCATCATCTACCAAAGGAACCGTATAAGTAAGAATCAGCCCATTTATGACGAGGCACTTATTAACCTGGTCAGCAACCCTGAGGATATTCCCTTATACGCGACACCTCCAACCATTATTGAGCAGATTACACAAAATGGCCCTTTACCATATTATGAGTACGTTATTGTTACCAAACCTGAGTTTTTTCCTGCATTCGATGAGTTCATTGATTGGAAAAGTAAAAAAGGGATCCAGGTTGGATTGGTATCCATCAATGATATAGCGCAGCAGTATAGTGGCGATTTGATTTTTCCCGGCCATGAAATAATACATGAGCATTGGAGCCCAAACCAGGCCCATGCAGGTAAATTAAGACAATATCTGCACGATGCTTATATTGAAGGCACCAGTTGGGTATTGTTGGCAGGAGATGTTTCAGTATTACCGGCAAGGTTTGGTACACCTTATGACACTAATAGTGACACTTTGAATTGGAGCCTGATAATAGAAGCTGATACTTACTTTGCTGATTTTACAGGAAATTGGAACGTTGACAGGGATAAATACTTTGGTGAACCAACCCACGATTCACCTGATTATTTTCCGGAGGTCTTTCTTGGTAGGCTCATATGTTCGTCACAGAATGATATCCAAAATTGGGTTACCAAGGTGTTGAAATACGAGCAGAACCCCGGCAATGGTGATTTTGCGTACCTGACTAAATCATTTATGACAGAAGCGGATGAATTTCAGCGAGATGGACAAGCAAATGCAGTTATGCCGCACCTGCCAACTTTTAGCCATACTTTATGGGGGGAGAATCCTTCATTTAATTATCCAAATCCTATTTCACCTAAAGGAGCAGATGTTGTTACGGAATTAAATACAGTTTATTACGGGTTGATGTCAAACTTTAACCATGGTGGCTCAGGTGGTGGCAATAGTGGTATTGGTACAGCAACAAGATTTATTAACCACGCCGATAGTGCATATAAATTGGATGCAGAGGAAGATAAAGATTGGTGGCGTGCCATTGAGGAAGATGGCGATGGATTAGACAATTTGCTAAACTTTGATCACCCGTTTATTATTTACTCGTTAAGTTGCGTACAAAATCCATTTCACCTTACCAAAGCTATTGGTAATCAAGGAGCAAGAAACTTTGGGGAAAGCTTTACAGTGAATAACCTGACCGGAGGGGTTGCATTTTTAGGTACAACCAGAGATGCGAAACCCGATTTTACTTTCCACATGTTTAAACGTTTCGGCGGTTTAATATCCAATACTGAAAACCAATACGCAACACATTTAGGCGTAGCGGAATCCGTATCAAAGATGTTGAATTTTTTTCACCATTACACGGCCTACTCCCATACCCTAATTGGCTGCCCCGAAACCCGAATTTGGACACAAACACCGGTTCACTTCCAGGCAGAATTAAGCAAGCCTTATGCAAAATTTAATGAAACGAATGATTTGGCCGTTACAATATTAAATCTGCCCAATGGCAAGGATGCTATTGTCAGCTTGTATAAGCAGGATGAACTTTTACTTGCCCATTTGGTCACCGGCAATGCTAGCAATATTGCCACAGCTCAATTCAATCAGTTTGAGCTTCTAACACAAGGTGATCTTTTCGTAACCATCACAGCACAGAATTTTATTCCTTTACTGGAAACAGTCCCAGTATTATTTGTGGTGGATACCGACCAAACCTGGACAAGCGATATTGCAATAGAAAGTGATGTGCTTGTTACTGAATGTGCTGTGTTAACAATAGAATGCACAGTAAGTATGGGAGCTGGAAAGAAAATCATGGTAACACAGTGCAGTCAGATAATTATAGATGATGGCACCATTACCCCCATAACTGACGACCCCTGGCATGGCATCCAAGTATGGGGCAATAAAAACGCCTCGCAGCTTGCTTTGCACGGACAACCCAACCCGCAGGGAAAGCTTACATTGATCAATGGCGCAACCATCGAAAATGCCCACAATGCCGTTACCCTTTGGAAACCCGACGACTGGAACACTACAGGGGGTATTGTACAAGCTGATGGCGCCAATTTCCTGAACAACCGCCGATCGGTCGAGTTCCGTTCATACCAAAACACTAACCCGGTAAACGGCTTGCCTATGGGCAATGTCAGCTATCTCAAAAACTGCCATTTCGAAACAAATGACGATTACATCATTGACGACAGCCCTTTCAATTGCCATATCAGCATGTACCAAGTGGACGGTATAAACCTAACGGCGAACAGCTTCCTAAACCAAATGACCGAGGGGGGCAACAGCGGCGCAGGCATCATTAGCATTGATGCACACTACAGGGTGGTTGCCGGCTGCAGCAGCCCAATGGACCCCTGTCCGCCAAACGATTTGTTGCCAAACCATTTCGAAGGCTTTGCCTATGGTATTGATGCCTCAAACTCATCCTCCCTTACAAAAACCATCTATGTAAGACAGGCGGACTTTGCCAACAACGGCTATGGCATCAGGCTGAACGCCCTGAACAACGCCACCATTATCCAGAACAATTTCAGTGTGGGCACCTATGGCAAAGGCGAATGGATGTGCGGCACTGATTTTGGCATTGGCATTGAACTGGCAGGCTGCAACAACTATGCGGTTGAAGAAAACACCTTTACACCGGTTGCCCCGATCAGTGCAATCCCGTTCATGGGCATCAGGGTTTATAATGACAATCTGTGGACAGTAGAACGCAACGAAGTTTACTTCAACAGTTTTGACCAAATGAGCCGGGCAAACCAGGCCGATGGGATTAATTATAGTTTTGATGCCACACATCTCGGCCTAAACTACCGCTGCAACCAAAACACCGGTAATCATTTTGACTTTGTGACGACAGGGGAGGGTATTGCAGGATATCAAACCAGCCAGCAATATGCGGCCGACAACACCTTTACATCCATACCTACAACACCACCTGACCCCCGCCACTTTTTCAATGATGCTGCAAACCACGTAACCTATTATTTCAGGCCGGGCTTGGCAAACGGACAGCCGTTGTATGTTTACAATGTTACACCTTCGCCACTTGGAACGGTGCCGCCAACACCTTGCCAGTCAAACTTTGGTGGCGGCTCCAATGAAATTGACCCCAAAGGCCTCACAGCAGCCCAAAAACAGTATTTTGAGCAGGAATTGGCCGAAAGCCATACCGCTTACACAGGTGTTCAAACACTTTATGCTTCGCTGCTCGACGGCGGCAATACCGATGCCGTACAGGCAGAAATTGCGATGGCCTGGCCCGAGGATATGTGGGAGCTGCGCGCCGAACTGTTGGGCCTTTCGCCCCTTTTGAGCAAAGAAGTTTTGGTTTCGGCCTCCGACCGCACCGATGTATTGCCCGAAAGCATTATCTTTGAGGTGCTAAGTGCCAACCCCGACGAACTCAAAAAGAAGGAACTGATGGAACACCTCCAAACCAAGCCCGACCCGCTTCCGGAATATATGATCGAAATACTTGAAAGCCTCACAGGCAATGTTACCTACAAAACCATTTTGCAAAGCCAGAT
>JAGYLH010000147.1 GCA_018400955.1 Bacteroidales bacterium | reverse complement strand
TTGAGGGCATAGCCTTGCTAGCTGCCGACGTTGATGGCGACGGCGAAATTACCTGGGCCGATTACAACTACATTTTGATTGAACACCTCGTTTATGGTTATCCCTTTCCTGTTGGCGACTGGGTTTTTGAACGCATAACGTTTGCCATAGACCCATCAGTTGCATCACCGTTAATACTTGGTGTTGGCGGTAGCAGTAGCGGAGATGTGAAGGAGCGCGAGAAAGATTATGAAAAAACCTCTTTGACAAATGATATTTATAACATGTCAATAGTCAGTTCATTAAATCAAATATCTATACTCGAAATCAAAGCGAAAGAGTCCATTGAGTTGGCCGGTTTCCTGCTTGCATTTCCGATACAGGCTGAGCTGTTCGAAATAGTGGAGGTAGCTAGTGCCATGCCGGATTTTGGTTATGGTTTGTTTGATGACCGTATCATCATCAGTGCGGCTGCCAAAGCTGAAAAACCTGTTTTGTTTCAAACAGGGGATGCGTTGGTGCAAATCAAAATCAAACCTAAAAAGCAAATCTTGAACAGCGACACTGTTTATTTTAAACTCACAGGTAACAGTCATTTTGTTGATGGAGGGCTTGCCTTGTTCGAACCGCCAATTTCATTGCCTGCCCTAAGTTTCAATATCAGCGACAAGGCCGGAAAAGTCCTGCTTACATCTTACCCCAACCCGGCAAAATCACAGGTAACGATAAGCTATACACTCGCTGATGATGGTCATGTTGCATTGTCCATTTTTTCTTTGGACGGTAAGCTCCTCCGCACATTGGTTGACGGTGAGCAAAAAGCAGGCACCTATAAATACACTTTTAGCCGGGCAGGATTGCCACAGGGCTTGTACCTATTGCGTTTAACTACAAATGGCAAATTTTCAGATTCAGTCGGTCGGCACCTGCTGTTTTCACCCGAATAGTGCATCCTGTGCCCTGCACAACAACTTGGGATTAAGGATGGTTAAAGACTGCCTTTTTCACATGCGAAAAGCAGTACTTTTGCAGGTATGTTTATCCGGCCTTCACTTTTATCGGCATCGTGGCTAAAGCCATTAGCGTCAACCACAATTGTGGGGCTTTACATATTGTCGGTTTTATTCCTGTGTGGCTGTACCGGTCTTCCCGAAACCAATATCGCTAACCATGAGGCTGTTTCGGAAATCTACAATGGTGAAAAAGCGGATTTGGCAGGAACTAACCCAACCTTGTCCATGAATGACCAGATGAGTGCATTGTACCAAAAGGCTGAAGCCCTCGCTGAGGCTGGTAAATTGGACAGTGCCATGTTGGCTTTGCAACCTGTCCTGAAACCATCAGGTAGTGAAAAGAACGAAACCTATTTTTCTGCTTTGTTGTTGATGGCTGATTTGCTTCGCCGAAACAATGCCCCCGACAGCGCATACAGATTGTTGGGGTATTGCTTACAGGAATTAAACCATCATATGCCGGATACCAATTTAGTGTGGGCGAAATACTACCAAAGGCTTGGTGCCCTGCTATTAAGCCAAGGCGAATATGTGGCTGGTATTGAGACAACTAAACGTTCAGCTGAACTATGTACACGATTTTCCGGCCCTGCCGATACCAACCTTGTTGTTGCTTACCTCAATCTTGGATTAGCTTATCACAGTCTGGACAATAATAAGATTGCGCTCATATATCTCAATAGAGCCATTCAAATTATCGAGAAGGGTGTGTTTAGTGGAAAACGGATTAAAGCAAGGATATACCGGAATGCCGCACTAAATTATTCGGCAATGGGTGACTTTGAAAATGCCAACCTCATGTTTGGCCTGGCATTCAGGCAATTTGAAGGGTATCTTCAGCCTAACGACCCTTTATGGGCAAGGCACTACAGTAGTTATGCATTTATGCTCACTGATGCAGGTTTTTTACAAGATGCCCTCAGATACCACCAAAAAGCCGCACAGATTCTCTTGCAAAACTACGATTATACCCACATTTCGGTGGGATCGAACTTAATAAGTCAGGCCATTGTGTATAGCACTATGTACGACTATGACAAAGCATACCATTTTAACAACCTGGCCATCAATATATTCGAGCAGCAATTACAAAGTGGCGATGACAGGCTTTTATCAAGCTATCATAACGCAGGTGTTTACCTGATGCGTTTGAGCAAGTTTGGGCAGGCCCATGATTATCTGCATAAAAGCATTAACCCCACACGGTTAAACAGCACAAACATTATGGCATACCGTAATTTAGGGGTATTGCTCCACGAGCTGGGCCAAAACGATGAGGCAGCTTATTGGTTCGAAAAAGCAAATACTGGCTCCATAGCGCTTTTTGGCACCGAACATACGCAAACAGCACTGACAAACCTTAGGTATGGAAACTATTTGACTGATATCGGCGATCATGAAAGGGCACATTTGATGCTAAAGCAGGCCGTTGAGGTTTACAAGGTCATTTTAGGACCCACTAGCCGCGACTATGGCCATGCATTGTTTCAATGGGGAAATAACTATTTGAAGCAGGGAAAGACTGACAAGGCAATTGAAGTTTTGCATAAAGCTGTTTCGGTGTTTTCATCGGGATTTGAAAGCGATGATGCTATGCACAACCCTCTTTTCGACCAACTGGCACGCGACCCTTTTTCGCTTAATGCAATTTACCTTAAAGCAAAGGCGCTGCACAGCCGGTATTTGGAAACCGGATCGGAGCCTGATTTGCAGTCAGCTTCCCATACATACCAATTGGCCATCGCCTTGCTGTCTGACATGCGAAATACGATCGGTGGCGAAGAGAACCGCCTTAACATTTCGAGGCTAACTTCAATCGTCCTTTCAGGGGCAATGGAATGTGCCTGGGACCTCTATATCAAGAATCCGGAAACACCACAACTGCAGCAAGCCCTGGAAATATCCGAAGCAGGAAAAGCAATGGTATTGCTTAGCATGTTGCACGATATGCAGCTAAGGCAGATCAGCCTTTTGCCTGATGAGGTACAAACCTACGAAAGCAGCTTGAAACACCGGCTTTATGTTCTTGAGGGGTTCATTCGTGACGAAAAAGGCATTAACAATCCTGATCCGGTGAAAATAAACAAATGGCAGGCCGAGTTGATTTTGCTAAAAAACAGGCAGGATAGCTTAATGCAAGCAGTGCACCGGCAATTTCCAGATTATCATGCCGTGAAATTCGATTTGCCGTCCACCTCAATATTCCAGTTGCAATCAAGCTTAGCAGTGGATGAAGCTGTTGTTTCCTATACACTTACCGAAAAAGACCTTTATGTGTTTATGATAGGTCGCGACACTGCCCATATCTTCAAGAAGCAAATAGGTGAAGGTTTTTACCAACTGCTGATAACCATGCGCAGGCATTTGTCAGGCGAAATGTTGGCCTCCTATTCCATTCACGATTACCATGAATACCTGGATACAGCCCATGAGCTATACCTGTTTTTGCTTGAACCTGTTTCGGAACAGTTGACTAACAAAAAACTTACTATCGTGCCCGACAAGCAACTGGCTTACCTGCCTTTTGAAGCACTGCTCACTCACAGGCCGGAGCGCAGC
Organism: Bacteroidales bacterium; assembly: GCA_018400955.1. Lineage (GTDB taxonomy): Bacteria > Bacteroidota > Bacteroidia > Bacteroidales > F082 > CALAZZ01. The sequence goes on along the minus strand of JAGYLH010000147.1, from coordinate 1,201 downwards.
TTGATTGACTTTAGCAGTTTGCCCTATTTATTTGATAAACATACAGTTCGATACACCTACTCCACAACATTGGACCAATATTTTCAAAGCCAGGGTCAGGAAACAACAAATGGCAAAATACTCGCTTTGGCACCAGAGTATGAGGGATACACAAATGCAGCGGAAGGCAATTGTTTCAACAGCCCCCTGTTGCCTTTACCCTGGGCTGTGGACGAAGTTGAACAACTTTCGAAGGCATACAAATCGGATGCTTATTCAGGGCCTTTCGCCACTGTTGGGCTTTTTAAGCAGAAGGCAGCAGATTACAATGTGCTTCATTTGGCCATGCACACCACAATTGATGTTGAAAACCCCATGTTTTCAAAGTTGTACTTCTCGCACGATGGTGATTCTGCGTGTTATGGTGTGCTCGAAACACATGAGCTGTACAAAATGCGGTTGAATGCTGTGTTTGCATTTTTGGGGGCCTGCAACACGGGTGATGGCCAAATGCTGCATGGCGAAGGGGTAATGAGTTTCGCCAGGGGTTTTTTCTATGCAGGCATTCAAAGCCTTGTGATGACACTTTGGGATGTTGACGACCTGACGGCCTCGCAGCTTGTAATTTCATTTTATGATTTTGTTGCAAAGGGCTATCCCCTGGATGAAGCCTTGCGCAATGCAAAACTATCCTATATCGCATCGGCCGATAATTTGAAGGCGCATCCCTACTATTGGGCAGGATATGTACAAATAGGAAGCAACAACCCTATACAGTTACCCAGCCGCAATCAATATTGGGAATATGCCCCTGTTCTTGCCCTATTGCTGGTGTTGGGGTATTTTATACTGAAGCACCTATCGCGTAAAAGAATCAATTAAAAAGTATAAACTGCTAACAATCGTTTATCATTATTTGAAGGATAGCGGGGCTTAACTGCTTTGGCTGTAGAGCGTATTGTTAGGTCTGTTGGAAGCAAATACTTCGCAAAACCTGAAAACCATTTACCGCACTACTAATTTCTCCGCATACCACCGCTCCCCATCCCAAACCCTTACCAAATACAATCCCTTTGGCAAATGGGCAACCTCTATCTTGTGGAACTGGCTTGTTGGCTTCGCCTTGTACAGCAACCTGCCTGTGGGGCTGTAAAGCGCTATTTGTACCTGTGCAAGCGGTGTGTTTTCGGGTAGTTGCAGCCAGGCTTCGGTGGTGGCGGGA
>JAGYLH010000146.1 GCA_018400955.1 Bacteroidales bacterium | reverse complement strand
GTGGCAGGCCTGGCCGGTTTGTTGCTTTCGCTTGACCCTGACCTCAGCCCAGCCGAGCTGAAAGCTGTGATTCAAGCTACAGCCCAACCTGTTTCTGATGCCCATTTGTTTCCCGAGGGCCATCTTGGTGCCGGCGTTATTAACGCCTATGCAGCAGTTGATTTTATCGCTAACTGTGCCCCAACAATCATTAGTATGAATACAACCTGGGATAAGGATCAAATATTTTTCTGTGATATTATTGTAGAAGTAGGTGCTGTTTTAGAGGTTTATTCAGACCTGAAGTTTGGAAAAAACGCGAAGGTTATTGTTAAACGAGGTGGTCACCTGATTTTGGACGGTGCAAAACTATCCTTTGTTGAAAAGGACAGGGGCCTCTGGCCTGGCATTGAAGTATGGGGGACATATAATGAAAGCCAATTTCCTTCAGGAAACCCACACCAGGGCAAAATCACCATGCGTAATGGGGCAACGATCGAGAATGCCCGAACCGGTATTTTAGCCGGAAAATCTATCGAACCTTATGATGATAAAGGGATTAGTGTGCCATTTCCACATAATGGCCAATACAACGGGGGCATTGTAAATATTCACCAGGCTAGTTTTGTCAATAACAAAATCAGTATTTACTGGCCACCCTATGAAAACCATAACCCCATCGACCAAAGTATTATCAACAATGTTGGTTTTGTGTTCAATTCTGACTTTATTTATAATGCACCGCCTAACGCTGAATTAGATACTGAAATATTTATCATGCTCAATGGCGTAAGGGGTATCAGAACAGTAGGCAACCATTTCTATGGAAATGAACAAACCGGCATACTTAGCCTCAATGCTGATTTTACTGTTAAGGCAAGTTGCCTGGACGAATTTTTGCCATGCCAGAATTATCGTCTGAGCACATTCAACAACTTACGCTATGGTGTGCGTGCACTGGGTTCAGCCTCAGGAAAAACATTTGGCATTGACACTGCAGTTTTCAACAATACACTCACAGGTGTTTACACCAGCCAGGTTGATCATTTTTCAATTACACGTTCGCTGTTTAATGTCTTGCCCTCGGGCCAGGCCCCTGACCACCTGGGCGGTATTTATGTGGATGGTAATGCCTTTGGCTTTCAAATTGAAGAAAACCAATTTACCGGCAATTATATACCAGGCCCTTTCGGAGGGCCCCTGCACATTGGCATCACATTTAACCAGACCGGTCCCTTTGCCAATGAGTTGTACAACAATACATTTGTGCAACTCAACATAGCCACACTTTCCATGAACCAGAACCGCGATCCACTGGGCTCTGTAGGGCTGTGCATCAAATGCAACACTTATGTCGGAAACGAATACGACATCGTGGCAGACTATGATGAGCAGCAATATGCCTGGGGCGGTATCGCCACCCACCAGGGTTCGTCCGCTGCGGCCCCCGATGCCCCTGCCGGCAATCGCTTTAGTTGGGCCAACAACCCTTCTAACCCTTATTCCGACATCTACAATCAAGGACTGAATATTTATTATTATTACCATGCGAATGCCTCACCTGCTCTACAATTAAAACCAGAGTATTACAACATGGACAAAACAACTATTGTGGAAGGTGATCCGGATGCAATCTGGAACCCTGAGCTTAGTTGCCCCTCAAACCTGACACCAGCTGGTGGCGGCCACAATGAGGAGGAACTCAGGGGCATGATAGCGGAAGCAGAACAAGGGGCTGATTCTACCCAAAGCCTGATCGGTATCCTCAAAGATGCAGGCGATACCGAGTCCCTGCACTGGGATGTGAATATGAGCGCACCCTGGCAGGGCATGGAGGTATATAGCGAGCTGATGTCGGTTGGCCCCTATGTGAGCGATACGGTGCTGGCCGCTGCCATCGAAAGGGAAAACGTGCTGGTGGATGCCATGATCCGCGATGTGCTGGTGGCCAACCCCCACAGTGCCAAAAGTGAAGCCCTTATGGAAAAACTGGGCCAACGCTTTCAGCCCTTGCCAGACTATATGCTTGAAGAAGTATTGCAAGGCCAAAGCCTGGTTTCGGTGTATGAAAACCTTCAGGCAAACCTCAGCCAGCAAAAGCAGAAAAAGGCCGTTTATCAAAAACAGCTTGTGCAGCTATACCTGAACGATACCTTGCAGCCGGCAACCTCAGCCGACAGCCTGGTGAACCTGCTGTTGGCTTCTGGCCATTCCGCTCCCTGGTACCGGGCCGCTTTTATGCGCCATGAACTGGGCGATTCCTTGGCATCATCCGCTATCCTGAACAGCATTCCGGCATCTTTCGGCCTTAGCGGTGAACAATTACAATCGCATACCCAACTGCTTGCACTGTTGGAACAGGACAACCTGCTGCGAAGCCAGGGGAAAAGCTTGTCGGTGCCTGACAGCACCTCAGTAGAATGGTTGTTTGAACTGATGGAAACTGCAGGTTTACCTGCCTCCATTTATGCCCGCAACATCCTGCTTGCCCACGGTTTGGTGGAACATCAGCCCCAATACCTGTTGCCCGGTGATACCAAGTCAGAGCCGGTGAAACGGCCGCATAGCCAAAGCCCGCCAAAGAAGGAAGCGTTGAAACTCTCCCCCAACCCTGCAAATGAATATGTGATCATTGCCTTTGATGTTGATAAACAGAGAGAAAATGAAGGAAGCGGGATTATAAAAGTAAGCACCATCAATGGAAGACTAATCGAAACCCTGCCATTGACCAAACAAATGGACCAATTGGTGTTTCCGCTAAAAGGCTATAAACCGGGAACCTATGTGTTTTCCCTTTATTACAATAACCAATTGCTTGAAAGTAAGCAATTAATCATTCAATAAACCTTTACCGCCCTGCCCGATAAAGGGGCAGGGCGGTTTTAAACCCTGCAATTATGAGATCGTTTGTAATTTCACTATTTGTGTTACTATTGCTAAATATCAACATGTTGTGGTCACAAACATGGCCGAAATATTACGGTCAGTCAAACAGAATTGACCGCTCCAAGGATATAATTGAAACATACGATAAGGGATATTTGATACTGGGAGGGTATCAGGCATTTTCATGGCTGATAAAAACGGATATCAATGGCAATATATTATGGGAAATAATAATTGACAATTATCCTCGCGAACTCCCTACAGCACAAGCCATTGAAGCAGCAAGCGATGGAGGCGTTTTGGTATGCGGCATTGCTTTATCCGGTTTCAGCAATAAAAGATGTCCGTTTGTAATGAAATTAAATGCCTGTGGCGAGAAAGAATGGTGCAAGATATTTGAAGGAAGCCCAATTGATCCATCATGGGCAGTGGATATTAAAGAAACTGTTTCAGGGGATATTGTTGTACTGGTGACCCAATATGGCACAATACCTGAAGAAACCCTCCACCTGTTCAAACTCACTGCTGATGGTGATGTGCTTTGGAAAGAGTCGCTTGCCACTACTTACAATCATCCCGGTACTGCTAATAAATATGGAAAAAGATTATATATTAATGACATAGGCGACTACATAATAAGTGGGGATGGTTATTGGAGTCACCCCTGGGAACCAGGCCCCGGAGTATGGTTGAGGCCCATGTTTATAAAAGTAGATTCAATGGGGAATGAGATGTGGGTATTACCCTTCGGACTAAATGATACAATTGTTGGTGCAGCTTTCCATTCATTAGAATTTACAAATAATGTATTTCTTGGGACCGGGTATAATCGGTCTGAATCAAATAAAGTAGAACCTTTATATTTATTTTTTAATAACTCTGGAGATGAGCTAGGTTATTCAATCCTCAAGCCTGATAGTATAAATTCTCTGTTGACACAAGGTGCTTTTGAAATATCGCAAATGACAGATATTGGTGTTTTCTCTGGTGGTACATTCGTTCGTGAGAATGGACAAATAGAAACAATATTAGATTGTATGTTAGATTTTGACACAAACACTTATATTTTAGAACCTTTTAATCATAAGTTGAATTTAAATGGTCGTTACCCCTATTTAAATTCATTAAGTCACGATAAAAAGTTACTAACAATCTCGACCTATTATCATTCCTCCACCAACTACGACATCTCCTTAGCAAAACTCAACCTCAACCTGGAGTACGACACAGCTTATGCCGGCAATTACACCTACGATAGCCTGTGCTTCCCCGGCCCGCCGCAAAGTGGGTTTATTTACCTGGATGATTGCGATATTGTTACAAGCATCGAAATGCCATCAGCGGCTGATTACAGGGCTAAAATCAGCAACATCCCCATCAGTATTTTTCCCAACCCGGCAAATGTTCAAATCACTTTTGCCCTTGAAAACACTGAGCACCACCGCAACATTGAGCTAAGGTGCTTTAACCTGCTGGGAATGCAGCAACATCAAGCCATATTGCCACGCGGCCAGCAGCAAGCCACCGCCAACGTAAGCAATTGGCCCCAGGGTATGTATATTGCCGTGGTGTATAGTGATGGAAAACCAGTTGGCAGGGGGAAGTTTGTGGTGAAGAAGTAACATATACCTGATTTGGTTGTTACATCGCCTGGTTCATTGACAGTGAAATACCATGCTGCCCGCCAGGTTATCTTTTAAAAAGGCTGTATTGAGAGCGATGTGCACGAAGAAGTTGGTGGTGCGATGAGGTTTTGCGAAGCATACCCTTCGCAATGTTATCTTGTAGCTATAGCTACACAAGCAAAATATTTTCAATTACCAGGCACCTGCACCGGTGCATTGCCCGAAAGCAATATCGTGCTCCAGAGTTGCATTGGCCGGTCACTAAATCCC
>JAGYLH010000145.1 GCA_018400955.1 Bacteroidales bacterium | reverse complement strand
AAGAGCTGAACGGTTACAAAGCAGCTTTCAGCAACCTGGTTCCAAGCAACCTCACGAAAGTGAACGGTGGCACCACCCACACTGATTTGAGCGCCATCATCTTTGGCAACTGGGCTGATCTGATCATCGGCCAATGGGGAGCCATCGACATGCTGGTTGATCCTTACACCCTTGCTGCTGACGATCAAATCAGATTGGTTGTAAACAGCTGGTGGGATGTGGCCGTGCGCCGCGCCGAAAGCTTCGCTGCCATGAAGGATGCCATCGCATCTTAGTGCAGCTTTAAGATAACGTTCTTTTTGTTGTTTATTACTTTTTTATGTGGAAATCAGCCCCGCCCAATTGCGGGTGTGGGCTGATTTTTTTAAAACATCGCGCGGTGGACTGGAGAAGGTTCCCAGCTTGGGCTCATAACTCAAATGACGCAGGTTCGATTCCTGCCCGCGCTACAAACTAAAACCCATCAATAATGAAACTGATAAAAGTAAAATTTATAAAGCAAGGCGGCATCGTTGGGATGGCCCACTGGCTTGGCGATGTGGTTGAAATGCCCGAAATCATGGCCATCGAATTGCAGGAACGTGGCATAGTGGAAAAATTCAACCCAGCCAATGAGCCTGCTACCGACTTGCCCGAAAACCTTCCTGCCCGCGATCTGATCCTTGAAGCAGGCATCACCACCATTGAAGAAGTGCTGATGGAAATTGAAGCCGGAACGCTCACTGCCATCAAAGGCATCGGAAAAGTTACAGCCACCCAAATTGCCAAACAACTGCAATAATGAAAACTTACACAACCATAACAGCCCCCGGAACCAACGACTATCCCATCACACTTGAAGAGGCCCGCATACATTTGCGTGCAATCGGCAATGATGATGAAGATCAGATGATCCGTTCCAAAATCAAAACGGCTGTTTCGTTTGTGGAAAACCAAACAGGCATGCTGTGTGCCCCCCGTACCCTGAAGCTTACACAGGATGGTTTTGATGGCAGTGATAAAATTACCATCGACCGTTTTCCAGTTACCGAAATTACCAGCATTCAGTATTACGATGAAAACAACGACCTGCAAACAATTGCTCCGGCTGACTATACAGCTGACCTGAACAGCCAGCCGGCAAGGATATTTTTAAACGCGAAAACGAGGGTGTCCTCTCGCCCCGGCTCTGTAATCTTAACATTCAAAGCGGGATTTATCATTCAGTCCGTGCCTCACGAACTCAAAGAAGCCGCGCTGCTAACATTAGCCCATCTTTATGATAACCGGGGCGATGAGGGACACCGAACCATTGCAAAATCAGTTTACGACCTTGTGTATCCACTCAAACAAATGACATTTTAAGCCATGCTTCGGAAAGATGCCACCAACATAGGCCGTATGGACCAGCGGATCATTATCCAGGAACCCATCACCACCCGCTCACCCAGCGGCGAAGCGGTGAACACATGGGCGGCCAAGCATGTGCTGTGGGCATCAATAAGCGAAATGCCAGGCACCGAAAAACTGGCAAACGATAAAAATACGGCAGTTGAAAATACTTTTTTCGTAACCCGCTATGTGGCTGGCATAACAACCAAAATGCGTATCAGTTACGACAACGAAATTTACAACATCCGAAGCATCCAGCGCGAACATCGAACCAAGTATTTAACCTTCAAAACAACGCGACATGAATAAGCAGATTGAAGGTTATGATGAGCTCGTTAAACTGATGGACAAAATGCCGGATGCATTGCAGCGCCGTACAGTGTTGCAGATATTCAGGCGAAGCGTTAAGCCCATTGTGGCTTCCGCAAAATCAAAACTTAAATCCTACACCGGCAACTATGGACAGCTTGCCAAAGCGGTTGGCACATGGAACGGCAAAAGCCGCAAAAACCCCAACTTGTTTGTAGGCCCCCGTGTAAAAGGCAAATGGCAATCGGTAGGATATATGGCGCATTGGGTTGAATATGGCACAAGCGGCATCAAATCGAAAAACACCGGCACACGAAGCTGGAAAAAAACAGAGGAAAACGAAAGGTTTGCTGTGCTGGTTGGCGGCATCAACAAAGGTGAACGCTACAGGCAGGATCAGGCTCCCAAGCCATTTATGCGCCCGGCCATTGATCAAAATATTGGTATTGTGAAAAGCAATATCGAAAAGGAATTTGCCGAGCAAATTAAAAGAATTATTCAAAAAAACCTTAAAAAGCTAAGTGCATGATAGGCCCCGTTATATATAGCATCCTTAGCAATGCCCAGGCAGTAGCGACCATTTGCAGCAACCGCATATATCCGCGAACTGCTGCCCAGTCTGCTGCTTTGCCTTATGTGGTATATAACCAAATCAGCCGTGTGCCCAATGCCAACAAGGACCGCTCCAAGCAGGTGGAAACATACCGTATGCAAGTTGATTGCTATGCCGCCACTTACGACCAGGCCACAGCCTTAGCCGATGCTGTAAACGATGCCTTAAGCTTCTACAGCGGCACAGTGGGCACCACCAAGGTGGACATTATTGTGTTTGAAAATGAAAACGATGTATATGATCAAGAAACGGATGTACAGCGTAAATCACAAGATTTTATGATACGAATTAACCCTTAAAAATTAAATATCATGGCAAGTACAGGAATTATTAATGCAACCATTGTGGCCATCAAAGTTGGTGCCACCAAAATCAACAATGCGTTGAGTGCAGAACTCAACATCACCATGGAACCCCGCGAAAGCCTGAACAAAGATTCAGGTGGATGGCGTGCCCGGTTCAGTGGTGCCAAATCGTGGGAAATGTCGGGCGAAGCCGAGTTTGCCCCAGATGCCACTTATGGCCTCGAAGAATTGTTTGATGCTTTGCTTGCTGGCACATCATTGACAATGCTTTTCACAACCGATGTAACAGGCGACACCCAATTTGGTGGATCGGCAGTAATTACCAACCTCACCAAATCAGCAGGTGTGGAAGAAAACGTACAAATCAGCTACACTTTCGCAGGAAATGGCGCCATTGCCAAAACAACAGCTTAAGTAGCTTAAAAACTAATTATCATGGCATCAGAAGGAATTATTAATGCAACATTGGTGCATATTCAGGTAGGCAAAGTAAAGATCAGCAACCAGCTGAGTGCCGAAATGAACATCACCATGGAACCCCGCGAAACCTTGAACAAGGACAGCCAAAGCTGGCGCGGCCGCCAAAAGGGCGCTATGTCGTTTGAAATGTCAGGCGAAGCCGAGTTTGCCCCTGATGCCGCTTTTGCAATAGATGCACTTCACGATGCATTTGTTGCAGGTACGGCAGTAGGTGTGGTGTTTACCACCAACGTTACCGGCGACCGGCAATATTATGGCGATGCTGTTATCAGCAACCTTACCATGTCGGCAGGGGTTGAAGAAAATGTACAAATCAGCTACACCTTTGCAGGAAGCGGTGCTATTGCCAAAAACAATGTTTCGGCAGGTGCCCAGCTGTTTTTTGGCGATTTGCCCGAAAATGGCGATCTATTGGTGTTTGATGATGGCGAAATTGGTGAAGAAACTTTCGTGTTTCTGACTTCACCCGCTGGCACATCAGGCCACATCGAAGTTGAAATTGGTATCGATCTGGAAACAACCATCGACAATTTTGTACTGGCTTTCAACACCGAAATACTAACCTATACGGCCACCGCCGACACCCTTAGCAACAACGTGAAAATTGAAAGCGACAGCGAAGGCGTTCAATATGTTGTTGATATCACAACCACCAGCACCAAATTGGAACTGGTAGAGAAAATGAAATCTTAACAAATTAAACACACATGGCGACAATCACAATCAATGAAGTAAGCTACCCCGTAAAGTTCGGGCTAAGCACAATCAAAAATTTTGCCCTTGCAAACGGCATGCCCACCATCGATGATTTCGATAAGTGGCTTCAAAACATGAACCCAAAAAGTTTTGATGATATGACCAAAATGTGCACGCTTTTCCTGATGGGTATCCAGCGCGGATGCCGCGAAGCACAACAGGAATGCAAGCTCACAGGCGACACTATTTTTGATCTGGTGCTCGAAGCCCCCGATACATTTTCGGAGCTTAGCGACATACTGAAGCTTTCGATGGAACAGCAGGCACAGGCAAGCCCCGATCCTGCCCTTTCGAAAGCAAAAAAAAAGTAGTCACATGGGACGAAATCGAGCAGCTTGCCCTGGGCACGCTGCTCATGTCCCTGAATGATTACGACAGCATTACGCTGGCCCAGTTCATTAACAAACTGAATGGATATTTTAAGCACCTGCAAGAAAAAGAAGAAGCAGAATGGAAAAGGGTGGCTTACATAAGTTATAGCATCCTGATGAATAACCCACATGTAAAGCCCAACCACAAGCCCAAAACATTCGAAGCTTATTTGGCCGGTAGCAAAAAGGAAACAGTAAAAATCACAAGTGAAGCACAGTTAAATGCCTTTTTAGGATGAGCAAATCATTAGCAAGTTTAAGTGTAAGGGTAGGCGCGAACATCAGCGACTTTCAAACCAAAATGCGATCAGCGGTCAACAGCATGAAAAAAGCTGGTGATCAGATGAAAAGCATTGGTAAGAGCATGTCAACTTATGTAACAGCGCCCATAGTTGGTGCTTTTGCACTGGCTACCAAAACATTTACAAGCTTTGAATATGAAATGGCAAAAGTAAAAGCCATTTCAGGTGCGTCTGCTGCTGACTTTAAACTGCTTTCAAAAAACGCACGCGACCTTGGTGCATCCACCTCATTTGCCGCTTCCGAAGTGGCTACCCTACAGCTCAATTATTCAAAGCTTGGTTTTAAACCTGGTGA
>JAGYLH010000144.1 GCA_018400955.1 Bacteroidales bacterium | reverse complement strand
GATGCCCACAAGCTGCGTATCCTGTCCACTGCCGAAACGGAATCATTGCTTCGCCTGTTTTTTGATCAGGAAAAGGACGCTGATAAACTGGCCTACATTGATCAAATGTATCAGGAAGTAACCGATACCAACGAACGCATCGCCTTTTTACGGGCCATGGCCATCAACGGACTGGTGCAGGAAGTAGCAAGGGCCTTTATGCGTCATTACGATGCCATTATGACGGGCCAGTTTGAGCAACCCTTGGTGGCTGTGCTCGACAGCAAGCTGCAATATGCCTTTGAAACCTGCCGGAAGCAATCGGTAAAACAGATATACCGGCATCCCGAGGTGGTAAAAATTGAACTGACGGGCTTTAATGTGTTGGGCAAATTGATGGAGGCCTTTACGGAGGCTGTGCTGCACCCCAACAAAACCTACAACAAAAAACTGCTCTCCCTCTTGCCCCAGCAGTTTCATGTTGATTCGGATGATGTATATCACAAGCTGCAAACGGTGGTTGATTTTGTTTCGGGCATGACCGATTTGTACGCTATGCAGTTGTATCGGGATTTAAGTGGGATTTGATGGGGATAAATTATCGGATTTACGTTTTGGTGACAGCGTTGGCATTAATCCGTTATAGCTCTGTTCTTTTTAAAATTCTCAGCCTGTTCAAAAATCTCAACATACACTTCGTCTCGCTCTACAGGTGGATAACCAAACTCGTCTAAAATCAATATCAACTCAACTTTCAAAGCAGATTTGATGTCGTCTCGCTTGTTCCAGTCAGGGAATTTTGCCTGGCTGTCAACGATAGCCTTAACAGCTTTTGATAAGTCAATTAATTTGGCGTCAGGATAGGTAAAGTCATATTTTATACATAACTCTTTCAGAATGTCGTAAAAGGCTTTTTCTTCAAAATCAATTCCTAATTCATCTCCTGCACTGAATTCTTTGTGAACGTCCCAGATTAGATTTGTTAAGGCTTCTGCCATTTCCTCATAAACTTCACTTCGTAAAACATCATCTTCTTTTCGTTCGTTGTAGCGTTCAACCAAGGATTGCATTTTCTTTGTAAAATCAACTCCTTTGACCTTATTCACTTTTCTGATTTCTCCAATAACTTTTGCCAGAAGCTGTTGAAGCAATTTGATTTTGGTATGTGGCAACTTAATTTTATCAATCTTTGCCAAATAACCTTCATCAAAAAGGTCTTGTTCGCTTTGGGTTTCGTCACCAAGCTTGAAGATTTCTTGAACGCCATCACTTTCCAAAGCGTCCTTTATCATTTCCCTAACTTTGGCATTCATTTGTGCTGTGTCAGGTGCACTTCCTTTGGTCAGTTTGAAAACGATTGAGCGAACAGCTAAATAGAAATGTGTATAATCTCTTTCTTTCTGCGTTAAATGTTCGCTTCCTGCGCAAATATCATAAGCGGCTTTCAGGCGTTTTACCAAGCCCATAAATCGGGTTTCCAATTCTTTGGTCAACTGAACATATTCAGCAGCCATATTCAAAGTATTCAACTGTTCTAAAGCTGCGCCACCAAAATATTTTGAGCTGTCGAACCCGCTTGCCGCTTCGGTATGGCGGGCAGGCTTGTGAAAGATTTTAGCCAAAAGGTCTAAATGGTTTCTTACAATAATGAGCGATTCTTGTATGTCTTCAAAGTTTTCTCTTTCACCTTTGTTGTATTTGGCAAGAGCCATATTCATAGCCTTTTTGATGCCAATGTAATCAACAACCAAACCTTTGTTTTTGCCTTCAAACTTTCGGTTAACTCTCGAAATAGTCTGAATTAAATTGTGCTGTCTAATTGGCTTATCAATATAAATAGAATCTAAGAATGGCACATCAAAACCTGTAAGCCACATATCAACCACAATGGCAATTTTGAAATTCGATTTTTCATTTTTGAATTGTCTGTCCAATTCCTTACGGTATTCTTTTGTGCCGAGCAAATCGTACATTTCTTTCGGGTCGTCTTTTCCTCTGGTCATTATCATTTTAATGCGTTCCATCGGTTTGATTTCCCGTTTTTCTTTATCAGAAAGGATTGCCCCTTCTTCAGAAATTCTTATTTCCGCCCATTCAGGTCTTAAAGCGATTACATTTTTGTAAAACTCGTAGCCAATTTCACGGCTGCTGCACACAAACATTGCCTTGCCTTTTACCGTTGAACCCTCCGACACTCTTTTACCGTAATGCACAATAAAATCTTCTGCCAGTTTTTTTAAACGGTCTGGGTCGCCCAAAATGGCGTTCATTGTAGCTGTTGCCTTTTTACTTTCTTCTATTTGATATTCGTTAGCACCTTCTTCGGCTGCTTGTTCGTAATACTTCTCAATTTTCTCTAATTCGCTGTTGTGCAAGGCAACTTTGGCGGCTCGTCCTTCATATACAATTCGCACAGTAATTTCATCCCGTACAGATTCGGTCATTGTGTAGGCATCAACTACTTTTCCGAATACATCTAAGGTTGAATCAATTGGCGTTCCTGTAAATCCGACAAAGGTTGCATTCGGTAAAGAATCGTGAAGATATTTCGCAAAACCGAAAGTCTTTTTTACACCCCCTGAAGTAATTTTAACTTTTTGGTCTAAATTGGTCTGGCTCCTATGTGCTTCATCCGAAATACAAATAACGTTGGTTCTTTCAGTTAACAGTTCGGTATCTTCTGTAAACTTATGAATAGTGGTTAAAAATACGCCACCACTTTTTCTGCCTTGCAAAAAGGTTCGCAACTCTGCTCTGCTTTCTACGCTTGTAATATTATTGTCGCCAACAAACTGTTTTGCATTGGTAAATTGCCCCGAAAGTTGGTCGTCTAAATCGGTCCTGTCGGTGATAAGTACAATGGTTGGACTTTCAAAATGCTTGCTTTTCATCAATAGGCGAGTGAGATAAAGCATGGTAAAACTCTTTCCACTACCTGTGGCCCCAAAGTAAGTTCCACCTTTGCCGTCTCCTTTTGGTTTCTCAGCTTTTTTGATGTTCTCATACAATCTGCGAGCTGCATAATATTGCGGATAGCGACACACTATTTTCTCATCTTTTTTGGATGAATCGGGAATGTAAATGAAGTTTTGAATAATATCCCGTAAACGTGTTTGATGCAACATACCTTGAACCAAGGTGAACATACTGTCAATGCCGTCCACGTCTTTAGCCAAGCCTGCTATTCTTCGCCAAGCGTAGTAAAATTCGTAAGGGGCAAAAAATGAACCTACTTTATTGTTAACACCATCACTGATGATGCAAAAGGCATTGTATTTAAACAATTCGGGAATGTCTCTTTTGTAGCGAGTGGTCAGTTGAACAAAAGCATTGTGAATGGTGGTGTTCTCCTGAATGGCTGTTTTAAACTCAAAAACCACCACTGGCAAACCATTGACGTATAAAATACCGTCTGGGATTCTCCTTTCCGTACCAACAATCTCCAATTGGTTAACGAATTTGTAAATATTGGTATCGGGTGGATATTTTAATTCGGGTTCAGCAGCAATGATGTCTAAATTTTCACTTTGTCGTTGACTGTCTAAACCTGCATAATCAATGAGCGAAACATGAATATCTTTTTGGCTGCGGTCTTCTCGTTTCAGAATAAAGCCATCAGACATCCACCTCATTATTTTCTTGTTGCTTTCGTACAAGTCTGCTGACGAAAGCGTTTTGAGTTGCAGAATGATAGACCGAGCTTCTGTTTCAGTTAGATTGGCATTTTGATAGCGATTTAGCAAATAAGCTTTCAGGTCGTCTTCAATCAGTACTTCATCTTCACTTGAACGCACCAAACTACTGCCCACAAAATGTGGATAGCCTTCATTTCCTATAAGCTCTATAAATGCTTGCTCTAATTTCGCTTCTGTGAATTTCACTTTTTCGGTTTCTTCAATTTATTAATATCATTTTCTAACTCTTTCAAACTTGCTTCTTTTTCAATGGCTTTTTGTTGTTGTTTGAATTTCTCGTATTCTTCACCTGATTTCTCCAATGCCATTTTATGAGATATTTTGCCTGCGTGGGTCAGTAACTCTCTGCCGTTTAATTGCAGAATGGAATCCAAACGCTCAATCCAATCCTTCATATACATTGGCGTTTGTTGCTGTGCCATTGTCTCGGCAAATGCCAAATATTGCTCCACCAACAAGCCCAAAAGTTTCATTTCATCTTCATTCAAGTAATTTTTGGCAATGCTTACTTCTGCCTTTTTTATGGAAGCAACTTGTTTTTTGTCGTAAGATAGCATTCCCATTAACGGCAAACTGGCATCCACACGCCTGTACACCAATTCTGCTGCGGTTTGCTCACTTATTGCCCAAAGCAGTTTGTTTTGCACGATTTTGAAAAACTCAATGGTTTTTTCGTCTTTCGGGTCATAGTCTATGCTGGTGGCGTAGATGTCTTTTATTTTTTGGTAGAAGAATTTCTCCGAAAGGCGTATCTCCCGAATGCGCTCTTGCAGTTCGTTGAAATAGTTCATTGAGCTGCCCGACTTAAAGCGGTCGTCATTGAGCGTAAAGCCTTTGATGATGTACTCCTTTAAACGCTGTGTTGCCCAAACACGAAATTGTGTACCCTGAACCGATTTTACCCGATAGCCAACCGAAATGATAACATCTAAATTGTAGTGGTCTATTTCTCTTTCTACGGCTCTCTTGCCTTCTGTTCGAACCTGTCGGAATTTCCGACTAGTTCGATCTTGCTCCAATTCACCTTCTTCGTAAACATTTTGGATATGCTCGGTAATCGTATTCCTTGCTTTGCCAAAAAGTGTAGCCATTTGGTCTTGCGTCAACCAAACGGTTTCTTCTTCCAATCGAACATCTATTTTGATGTTGCCGTCTGGGTTTTGGTATATGAGAATTTCTCCACTCATTGTCTGAACACGATTACTTGATTTTGGGATTGACAAGATTTTTATTGTAAACCCGTTTAAAATCTAAACTTTTTCCTC
>JAGYLH010000143.1 GCA_018400955.1 Bacteroidales bacterium | reverse complement strand
CGTACTTCCTGCCGTTTCAACTTTTACCTGTATTGGCTCTCCCCTTCCGGCAAGGCTTTCGATTCCGGAAGCTTCACTAAACTTCAGAAAGTTTTGCGAACTAGTATTATCCTTCTGAGGCAAATAGTAAAAGCGTTTCTCCTCGAGCGAACGAACTTCAATACCCAAAAAAAGGCTCAGGTATTCCTCTTCGAGTTGCTGCAATTGCTGATCCATATAAACAATGCTTTGACCATAGTTAATTTCCTGATAACCGGATATCAGGTTATAACGTGCATCCCTGATTTTATTGATATGGTCGGCGGCAGCACGGGCCTTTTGCTCCGGATTGCGATCAACCCATGACGATTGCAGAATATTCCTCCTGATGGTTGTGGTGTCGATGGTAATACGGCGAACAATTGTATCAATACGCTGATAGAGGTTTCTTTCGGCAAAATAATGAAACCGCTGTGTATCGTCAGCGCTTACCAAAGTTTTTTCGATGTGGCTGGTATGCTGGTCAGGATCTTTCTCAGTATCGTCGGCACCCAAAATAATGCCATCTGGCAACATACTAAACACCAGTGTTCTGATTTCGCGAGAGTTGCGTTCATCAAATTCAACAAAATAGTAAGTATTTGGATCGGGCTCCGTATAGGAACTGATAATCACATCTGCAATCTGATAGCGCACTTCATCCTGTTTCACAAAATCATCCACACCCAAAATACGTGAGGCATAATCTGCATATGGCCCCTTGAAACGCTGGGTTTTTTCGAGAACAAAATCAAGTTGTACATAATTTTGCGGCAGGGCATAATAGAATCCTGTAGCCTCGGCACTTTTACCTGCTTGGGCAGGCGAAACGATAATCTGTCCCAACAAAGCTACCGGCATCAGCAGCAATAAAACGGCCCAAATAAAGTGATGTATTGTTTTGTTCATAATGCACATTTTCAATAAAGATTTTCATTTCAAAAATAGACAGAATTTATGGCACTTCCCAAATAAAACCCAATAAAAAAGAGGCTGTTTGACGGCCTCTTTTTGCGACTTATAATTATCTATTTGATAAACAGCAACTCACGATACTTTGGCAAGGGCCACAACTGATCATCGATAAGCAATTCCAGTTTATCAACATGATAACGAATTTTCTCAAAATAGGCTTTTACCTTGTTGCAGTAAGCATCAGCCTTTTCCTCGGGTGTTTCAAGCCGGTTGGCAATGCGTCTTTCATTCACCATTTCTTCAACATATTGCCTGATCTGCGAAATATGCTCCGACAATTCTTTGATTGTTTGCACCTGGTTGCGGCTCAATTTCACATAGGTTTTTGAATCAAGCACTTCTTTCAGCCCTTTTGCGTTGGTTATGAGGGTGTTTTGATACTTAATGGCCGTAGGAATAATATGATTGATGGCCAAATCGCCCATCAACCTGGATTCGATCTGCATTTTATACACATATTTTTCCAGCTTGATCTCGTACCTGGCAATCAGTTCGCGCTCTGTAAAAACCTTGTTACGTTCATAAAGACTTATTGACTTGGGAGAAATATAGGCCTTAACAGCCTCTGGTGTAGATGCATGGTTGGAAAGGCCCCGGCGTGCTGCTTCTTCTTTCCACTCGTCGCTATAGCTATTTCCTTCGAAACGGATGGGCTTCGAATCCTTAATATAATGCTTGATCACCTCAAAAACCGCGTCTTCCTTTTTAAACTTACTATCTTTCATCAGGGTGTTTACCTCTTTATTGAACTCATTCAACTGATCGGCAATGATGGTATTGAGCATTATCATGGGCTTGGCCGTATTGGCCGAAGAGCCAACCGCCCTGAATTCAAACTTATTGCCTGTAAATGCAAATGGCGAAGTGCGGTTTCTGTCTGTATTGTCCATTAATATTTCAGGAATCCTTGGAATATTAATATGGGTGGTATTGGCCGAATTATTGTTCATTTCCTTGCGGGAAGGGATGTTTTCAATTTCGTCCAATGTGTGGCTGAGTTGTGTTCCAATAAAGGCTGAGATTATGGCAGGAGGGGCTTCATTGGCGCCCAGTCTGAGGTCGTTGGCCGCGAGGCTATGCTGCCACGTACTAGCTCCTCATGGGTGTAAAGGGCTTTCAAAATGGTGACCAGTAAAGCAAGGAAACGCATATTATCTTCTGGTGTTTTTCCGGGCTGAAAGCAGGTTAACCCCTGTATCAGTGGCCAGCGACCAGTTGTTGTGCTTACCGCTGCCATTTACACCCTCATAAGGCTTTTCGTGCAGTAACACCTTGAAGTGGTGCCTGCGCGACACCTTGTCGAGCAAGTGCATCAGTAATTGGTTTTGATCAACTGCCACATTGGCTTCGCTGTAAACCGGTGCACATTCAAATTGACTGGGCGCTACCTCATTATGTCGGGTTTTTATGGGTACGCCCAGGGTGTGGGCTTCAATTTCCAAATCGCGCATAAAAGCCGTGCACGCTGTGAATAGTGCCAAAATAATGGTCGATGCAATTGCTGATCCTTTGCCGAAGAGTGGCCAAAGACAGTTTTACCACAGAGAACCAGATCGGGACGGGCTGCAAAAGAGCCGAATCAACCAAAAATACTCTTGCTCCCAGCCCAGGGTTGGGGTCACTTTACTCACCTTTTTGTCAAATAACCTGCAAAAGGGCACAGCCGCTCTGTCGAGCGCCAAAATGGATTTTAACAGTGGTGTTTTATAATCGAGCGATTCGCCGGTGTAACTTACAAAAATGGTGGGGATACAAAGTGTATTTTCCATGATAAAAGCAGGCGATGTAGGGTCCCAGGCAGTATAACCGCGAGCCTCGAATGTATTGCGGATACCACCACTCGGGAAGGAAGATGCATCAGGTTCTTGTTGTATCAGCTCGTTGCCTTGAAATTCCTCAATGGCACCGCCTCCCTCAACAGGATTGATAAAGGCATCATGCTTTTCGGCTGTGGAGCCCGTTAGCGGGTGAAACCAGTGTGTGTAGTGTGTGGCACCTTTGCTTATAGCCCATGCCTTGATGGCCGAAGCCACCTGATCGGCCACTTTGCGGTCAATTTTTGCGCCATCCTTTATGGCAGCATCCACGCTTTGAAAGGCTTCTTTGGTAAGGTATTCTTTCATGGTGTTGCGGTTGAAAACCATGGATCCGTAAAAATCAGAGATTTTATTTGATGGGTATTCCACAGGCGTCACTTGTCTGTCGAAGGTTTGCGCAAGCGCTGTAAATCTGAAGTTTTTCATTTTTAATTGTTGTTTAGATTGGTATTCAAAGGTTTATTTGTGCGTTTTTGTATAAATAGTAATCCTAGATAAGTAAGGGCTCCGTTAACAATCAGTATTTCAAAACCAAATTTGTAACCAAACAAAAGTTGGTCGGAAAAACTACTGAGCAGGATGCAAATTATGGGCGAAAGTACGGCCACAACTGGCACATACCGGTCTTTCAGTGCCTTTTTGCTAAAGAGGCCAAAAGCAAACAGCCCCAGCAAAGGGCCGTAGGTGTAGCCTGCAATAGTAAACAATTTGGCTATAACAGCCTGATCATTAATCTCCCTAAAAAGAACGATTACGAAAATAATCAGCGAAGTAATAAAAAAATGCGTTTTGTAGCGCAGGCGTATCTTACTTTTTGTTGATAAGTTGTCCCTTTTGTTAATACCAAGGAAATCAATGGTGAATGTTGTTGTTAAAGCAGTTATAGCGCTATCGGCACTGGAATAAGCAGCAGCAATCAATCCCAAAAAGAAAACTGAACCGGCCACAACACCAAAATGGTTGATGGCCAGGGTGGGGAATAAAACGTCGGTGAGCTCCGGAATGGCAATACCCATTTTAGAAGCATAAACAAACAAGCTGGCGCCTAAAAACAGGAATAAGAAATTTACGGGAACCAGAATCAGGCTCAACAGGGTCATATTCTTTTGCGATTCGCGCAGGGTTTTGCAACTCAGGTTCTTCTGCATCATATCCTGATCAAGGCCTGTCATCACAATGGTGATAAACATCCCACTGAAAAACTGCTTGAGGTAAAAGCGATCGTGACGCCACTCAGTAATCAGTATTTTTGAATAGCCCCTTTCCTTCACCTCCCCGATCATTTCAGGCAAGCCCATACCAAGTTGATCCAGGATTATATAAATGGTTACCACCAGCGAAACCAGCATAAAAGTGGTTTGCATCATATCTGTCCATACAATGGTTTTGATACCTCCTTTGAAGGAATACAAAGTGATCAAAACCATAAAAATAAGTACTGAAACCCAAAATGGTATGCCCAGATGATCGAATATAAATATCTGCAATACATTCACCACCAAAAACATACGGAAAGAAGCACCAATTACCCGCGACAACAGGAAAAAGAACGAGCCGGTTTTATAGGACCAAAACCCAAAGCGGTCTTCCAGATAGGTGTAGATCGTAGTAAGTTGCATCTTATAATACACCGGCAACAGCACCAATGTTATAACTGCATAGCCAACGATATAGCCAAACACAACCATCATATAGGAAAAGAAAGTGTCGCCCACCCAGCCGGGAATGCTGATAAAAGTAACCCCCGAAAGCGAAGCCCCGACCATGCCATAAGCCACTACAAGCCAAGGAGATTGCCTGTTTCCGAGAAAATAGCTGATATTGGTTGCCTTTCGGGCGGTTATCAGTGAAATGGAAAACAGCATGGCCGTGTAAAGCAAAAATATGGTCAGTATGAGTAAAGGGCTCAAAATGTTGGTATTTGTCTCAGGTTTCTAATAAATTTTGCTTTTCGGCGTCAAAAGTAAAGCCTTACTTAAATAAACAAGTCAATTTGAAAAAAGCTTTTCAACAAAATCAGCTAAACTTATAAAACATGCATCGGCAAGTGGATGCTGTTTTTCGTTTGTAATCATTATGTTATACATACCAAGATTGCGTCCGAAGGCCATATCTGAGTCTGTATCGCCAATCATAACAGATTTTCCGAAATCGATTTCAGGAAAATCCTGCTTAGCCCATTCCGCCATTTTTGTGCCCGGCTTGCGGCAGTTATTGGCCGTTTCTGCCAAATCAGGGCAATAGTAAACAGCGTTGATCCTGCCACCGGCAGCACCAATGGACTCGCGCATAAGTAGATGTATCCTTTCAACATCTTCCC
>JAGYLH010000142.1 GCA_018400955.1 Bacteroidales bacterium | reverse complement strand
CATTACCTTTTGGTTGATAAGTTCCTGGCTTTTGGTTTTGTATATTTTTTTGGCCATGGGGCTGAACCATTTTGGTGGGGGCGGCATTTTGCTTACCATCTCGCTGTTGGTTTCCTCCTTGTTCATCCTTACCGGCTGGTTGGTGCCGCGTGCTACTTTTAGCGCACCGGGTGTTGGCTTACGTCCTTTCATATGGCTTTCCGTTTCGTTTTATTTCAAGTGTAGGATCAAGTTTTTGCATGCGGTCGATTATTACCTGGCAGTATTTGGGGTCGAGTTCTAATCCATAGCATTTGCGGTTGAGTTGTTGGCTTGCTACCATTGTTGAACCTGAGCCGAGGAAGAAATCAATAACGAGTCTATTTTCTGGACAACTTGATTTTATTACTCTTTCACATAACGCAATCGGTTTTGGTGTTGCATGTTCTCCAGTGCCTTCTCTCTCTTGGTTGCTTGTTCTTTCAAAGTGCCAAACATTGTTTTGGTTGTCGTGAGTATTATTAAAATAGGCTCTTGTGCTGTAATATTCTTTTTTTAATTCATCGTATTCTTTTTTTAATTCATCGTATTCTTTTTTGAAAGCGTCGTATTCTTTTTTGAAAGCGTCGTTTTTTGTTTGTTCTCTCAATTTATCCGCCTCTGCTTTCATTTTCTCATATACTTCACGTGTTGGCATATTGAATTGGCTTTTGTTTGTCCAGTGATCTCTGTTTAAATCACTATGCCCTACTATTCTCTTCATATCAGGAACACTCCAACCCATCTCTAATCTGCTTTTTAGTAAATAATCTCTTATTGGTTCCCACCCTTCAAAATAGTTATCCGCATTATTATTAAAGCCTTGCACTCCACACATTACAAATAAACATTTTTCGTCTGCTATTGGATACATTCTAAATTCTTCCGCATTCTGCCCTTGTCCATTTCCTTTATCCCAAGTGATTAAATTTCTAAAGGTTGCCTTTTGTGTTTTGATATATGGTTTTAAAATGTTTGAATAAATATCCATAAGAGGTTCGTCCGTCCCCCAACAGTACCAGCTTCCGTTATCTTTCAAGTGTGAAAACTGCAAAGCAATCCACTCCCTGTTGAATTGTAAAAGATCATCATAATTTAGATTATCATTCAAAACGCCTTCCTTTTCTTTTTTCATTCCATAAGGTGGATCATTGTGTGCAAGATCAGCCTTCTCCCCGTTCATCAACTTAGCGACAGCATCAGAATCCGTGCTATCCCCACACAACAACCGATGTTCGCCAATCTCAAACAAATCACCAAGCACAATATCCGTTTCAATTTTGTTTGGTATTTCGTAATCATCCTCTTTGGCTTCAACAGGGTTGTTTACGTTTTCATGCAAGTCGTATTCCTCAAGCAATTTATAATCCCACTCTGATAACATTTCATATTCCCATTCACCAAAGCCAACATTGTCGGCGATAATGAAACGCTGCTTTTCATCGGGTGTGAGGTCGGCTGCTTGTTTCACCCATGTATCAGGGATTTCTTTGTAGCCAAGTTTTTCGAGTGCCTTCAATCGCATGTTGCCACCAAGCAAGGTATTGGTTTCATCCACCACCATCGGGCGCAGTGCCATCATTTTTTCAAACTTGCTAATGCTATCCTGTAGCTTTTTTAATTGCCCTGGCTTAATCTTCCGGGGGTTGTTCGGGTTGGGTTTGATTTCTGTAATTTTCATATTTTGGTCAATTTTGCATGCATAAAAACGTGGCTTAGGCAGCGATTATCAGTTTGTTCTTGTAAAGTTTGCTCCCCCCATCCGGGTAGGCGCGGGACTGTAGGCGTAACTGCCTGATAACGGTTCGTGATTTCTTTTGTAATCATTTGAATTTTAATTAATTATATCCATTTTTTTAAGAGGGTTGTATAAATATCAGATTGACACGGGTAAACGCTCCGCAAGCTTATCTGTAAATCGCTTTCTGAATAGCTCTGATTGCTTTTGCTGTTCGATGTATAGTTGTGAGGTCTGATAGTTGGTGTGGCTCATGAAGCGTTGCAGATCGCTGTCGTTTGCTCCTTCGATGCTTAGTGTGAGTGCTGCTGCCGTGTGCCTGAGCGAGTGGGCGGTGTACATGCTGCCGGTGCACCCTATGTGATTTAAGTAACCTTTGACCATACGGCTGATGGCATTGGTGCTTAATGATTGGTTGGTCAGTGTGCCGTGGCTGTGGCTGGTGAACAGCGGATGATGGTTGGTGTAGTTGATGGGGCGGCGTGTTAAGTAATCCTGTATCAGTTCAAAGCACTGCTCGCTTATGGGCACGGGCTTCTTTGTTGATCGGCCTTTACGCAGGGCAAGTATGTAGTAGCCCATGTGTTCGGTATGGTTCAGGTCGGCGATGGTGAGGCGGCTTACTTCCACTACCCTGAGGCCGGTGGTGATCATCAGGTACACGATGGCCCTGTTACGCTTATCCACTACCGAGCGGTTGGGCATGGCTGCCAGCAGGCTCTTAACCTGATCGGGTGAGAGGGCGCTCTTTCGCCAGGTGTCGTACTCTTTGTTCACACGGATGGCGGCTGCTACATCGTACTTCATCTGGTTGTTATCCACCAGCCAGCGCACCAGCAGCTTAATGCTTTGCACATAGCTGGCAATGGTGAGGGTGCTGTAGGTTCCATCCTGCATTTGCCTGATGTATGCCACAATGTCTTTACGTTTGAAGCTGGTGTAATCAATGCCATTGGTACGCAGCCACCGGTACCATCGTTTGAGGTTCCAGGTATATTGGCGGGCGCTGTTCTTACGGATGTTCTGATCAGCAATAAAGTCGTCTATGATTTCTATTTCTGATTTCATGGTGTTATTGTTGTGATTCAGTGTATTCAAGCTCCATGCCTGTGAGGGCGAAATAGAGGTTTTGCAGGGAGTGGACGTAATTTATCCTCACACAATCTATCGATTCAGAATGGTATCTAAGCCAATAGGCGTTTTTCTTTTTGTATTGTTCTAATTTGAATATGTCATGATGTGGAAAGTGATAATAAATTCCCCGTTTCACAAACCCTAACTTCAGCAGCCATTCTTCAGTGAGTGGGATTGGGTGGTAATCGTTGCTATCCGGGCTTAATTCCATCAATTCAAAGTCGTAATGCTCAATGTAACCATGCACCATGTATGTTGCCGGATCATTTATCGGATCGTCAATGAAATAGTAGTGCAGGTTTCCTAATCTAACTTCGTTTGCTTTCATGGTTATTATCGTTTTAAATGTGATTCTCTTGCTGATTTACGGGCGTGGCAGCTTTCGCAAAGGGTTTGCAGGTTTTCCCTTTCGAGGGGGTGAGGGTATTGGCCGCCGTGGGTGTTGTAAGGTTCGGCACGGTTGATGGGCCGGATGTGGTCAACCATGGTGCCGCGTGTGATCCGGTTGTTTCGGTTGCATTCGGCACACAGGGGGTTGGCTGCAATAAAGCTGTTTCGCAGGCTTCGCCAGGGGGGCGTGTGGTAAAATCCTGTACGCTCCTTACGGCCTTGTTGGGCTTCGCGCTTGGGTTGCCAGGGGCGGCGGCGAGGTGATGGGCTTGTTGGCATGGGGTTATTTGTTTGGTGTTTCTATGATTGTGTACATCAAATGAATATCATCTGCATGTGGATGTTTGCTCAGTAATTCGTGCCTGATGCTGTCGCGTTTGTGCATCCTGCTTACTTTGCCGTATTTTTTTGGTTCGCTTCGCGTTCCGTTGATTACAAAATAATGTGTGATTAATATTTTCACGATTGTAAAGATGGTTTTGGTTGATTCGTTCCCGTTATTCTTCAAGACGTTTGATGAAAATACGCATTTCGCGGTTGTATTGCAAAGTGCTGTGATTGCTGGTTGAAAGCATGGCCTTTTCCTCAAAAGTAAGCATAGGGTTTTCCAGCAGCTGGGTGTTGATGGCAATAAGCCGCTCGTTTGTTTCAATCACTTTTTTCATGATTGCTACTGATTTTTTAACATCTTGATTCATACATTTGTAGTTTAAAAGATTTATAATTAAATACCCGATTCGTAATTGGTGAACCTGGTAAGCGTTTGGTTGTGCGAAACGCCGATGTGCTCCGGGTTTCCGTTCCGGTGCTTTTCGGTGTTAAGCCACAACATATTGTCTGATGGATGACCGCGATACTCCGGTATGTCGTAATAAGCGGGGCGATAGAGCAATGTAACGATGTCGGCATCCTGCTCAATATTGCCGCTTTCGCGCAGGTCGGCAAGGGTGGGCTCTTTGCTGCTCCGGGCTTCGAGGGCACGGTTCAATTGTGAAAGCAGCATCACAGGCACTTCCAGTTCTTTGGCCAGTTGCTTAAGCTTTCGCGTAACATTGCCAATGGCCTGATCGCGGGTTTCGCCGCCTTTTTGTTTCATGTCAACCAGCTGCAAATAATCAATGATTACCATGCCCACATCGTTTTTCCGTTTCATGGTACGGCTTAGCGAGGTGATGTATTCCACATCCACACCGCTGGCTTCGTCAATGTAGATGGGCAGGTGTGCCAGGTTGTTCGATTGTGCCCACACGGCATCCCTGTCCAGGTTGTTGAGCTTGCCATGGGCATAGGCATAGCTGTTTACCTGGCTTTCGCCAATCACAAGGCGGTCGGCCATGCGATAATCGGCCATTTCGAGCGAAAATATAAGGACCGGCACGGCATCGGCAGCGGCCACTTGTGCAAAATGCAGGGCTATGGCTGTTTTGCCCATCCCGGGGCGGCCTGCAATCACAATCAAATCGCCTTTTTGCCATCCAGCTGTCATTCTGTTAAGGGCATTAAAGCCTGTATCGATACCGGGTAGCTTGCCGCTTTTGTGGATGGCAATACGATCATCCAGCTTTTGAAGGCTTGTTTTCACTACATCGCCAATATGGCGCACTTTGTCCTTGCCGTTTAATATTTCGGCTACTTCGGTATGTGCCTTTTCGAGTGCCATAAAGGCTTCATGCGGATCATCATCAATAAGCTTTTGCCCCATTTCGTAATTGGCCATCACGGCACGGCGGTGGATGTACTTATCCAGCAGGATCATGATGTACTCTTTGATGCTGGTGAGGCTGCTGTTGTTTTGGCTGGTGATGTCGAGCAAGGCAATCCGCAAATCAGGCTTATCGGCTGTGGCAACAAACAGGGTGTTGA
>JAGYLH010000141.1 GCA_018400955.1 Bacteroidales bacterium | reverse complement strand
AATCAGGTGAAGGCGGTGAAAATCCCTGTAGTTTGCATCTTGTGCAAAATGCCCGTTGATATTGCGGTATGTATTCGGAAATGAACCCCTTATATCCATAGCTGGCAGGGTGATTTTTTGTGATTGAGGCATAACCACATGTGTTGGGCTGTAATAGCGTACACCAAGGTATTGTTCCAGCAATTCGCTGACACCATAGATGCAGCCCCTGTTTTTGCCGCCTTGGATGTATAGGTTGTTTTCGTTTGTGAAAAGCCTATAGGATTCGCCCTCAGTTATTTCGTCTGTTTTGGAGATATAAATGGCAGGTGCTGCAAAAGGCTTTTCTGTGGAAACTATCGGCAAGGAACAGCCCGATATTTTGTCCACATGTTGCTGAAGAAATTCCGCGGCACGCACTTCTTCGGCTGAGGCTTGCTCTGGAATGACAATTGTATAATCGCTTTTTCCATCCTGAACCAATTGGATATTTCCTTTTTGATTGGCATCACAAGCTGACAGGATGAAAATCAGGGTGAGGATTTGCAGGCTTTTGTAAATCATGATAAAGGGGTTTGGCGTTGGGGCGTTTGGCGTTTAGCGTTTAGGCGTTTGGCGTTTGGGCGTTTAGCGTTTGGGCGTTTGGCGTTTGAGGGTTTGGCGTTTGGGCGTTGGGAGTGTTTATTTCTTCAAAAGCAAATATACGTAATGATTCTGTTCGCGCGGCAGCTTTAGGGGCCGTTTGCATTATCAATTTTTTGGTTTGTTGTAAAAATAAACATATAATAGTTCTGTATTAAAACATTTTGTATTTTTGTTCTATTCAACGAATAATTGGTATAGGGTATGAATACAAAATTGTCAAAAAAGAAAATTGGTCAGCGAATTGCGGGGCTCCGCAAAATGAAGGGGTTATCGCAGGAAGAGTTGTCAAAAAAAGTAAAATTGTCAAGGCCCTCTTTGGCTCAGATTGAGATGGGGAACAGGGGAGTTGATATACTTGAACTTCAACAATTGTCATTGATTTTGGGTTTTTCCCTGGACGATTTTATGTCAAAAGATTTTGTTGCAGGACAAGCCTATGAAGATGATAAACCGATTAGTCCTGAAGGTTCAGAGGAGCGCATTTCTGCGCCAACTTTTAATGCTCATAAATTCAAGAATGTTTTATTATATATTCTTGAAAAGTGCGCAGGAAAGCCAAATGTAGGAGAAACCGTTCTTTTTAAGTTACTGTATTTTGCAGATTTCAATTATTATGAAATGTATGAGGAACATTTAACAGGAGCTAAATACCGTAAGTTGCCGTTTGGTCCGGTGCCACAAAATTTTGATGGTATCATCATGCAGATGGTTGAAAAGGGCCAGTTGCAAAGAGTGAAAACAGATTATCATGGCTATCCGCAAACACGTTATTTACCATTGGAAAAAGCCGATTTGACAGAACTAAAGGCCAGTGAAAAGGAAACAATCGACAGGGTAATTGATCAAATGAGCGACTGGTCCGCAGTTGTCATCAGTAATTATTCTCACAAAGATATGCCCTGGTTGGCTTCTAAAGATGGCGAAGAAATAAATTACGAATTGGCTTTTTATAGGGACGCTCCTTTTTCAGTAAGAAACTATGGAGACGAAACAGAAGAGCAATGACCTTTCAAGAGCTTGCCATATTCAGAAAAGACTTAAAAGGCCTTTTGAAGAAATACAGAACCCTCAATGACGACCTGGTAGTGGTGAAACGTGTTTTGGAAGTAGCCCCCAATGAACGCCCCCCTTTTAGTTTCAGGATTGATAATTTGGGAATTGAAACCTGTGTTATAATAGTAAAAAAAATAGCTTGTAAAGCATTAAAGGGGCGCGGGGTAAATTCAGGATTGCGTTTGGTTTATGCACATTTTGAAAAAGAGGAAAAAATCACCTTCATCGAACTATATCACAAGAATGACAAGGAAAATGAGGACAGGGATAGAATTTTAGCGAATTTCAAATAGCGCATTTTACCCCAGCACCAGCTTCAGTGATAATGTCCAGAATGTTGAAAACAAATAGGTAAACTAATCCGCCTTTAACTTTTTATACCTGATCCTTTTCGGGCCTGCATCACCTAAGCGTTTGCGTTTGTTTTCCTCATACTCGGTATAACCCCCTTCGAAAAAGTAAACCGATGAATCGCCTTCAAAAGCCAAAATATGGGTGGCAATTCGGTCGAGAAACCAACGGTCGTGGGAGATGACAACGGCACAGCCGGCAAAACTTTCAATACCTTCTTCCAGGGCGCGTAAAGTGTTCACATCAATATCGTTGGTTGGCTCATCAAGCAAAAGCACATTGGCTTCCTGTTTAAGGGTCATGGCCAGGTGCATGCGGTTGCGCTCCCCACCTGAAAGTACGCCGGCCTTTTTGCCCTGATCGTTTCCAGTAAAGTTGAACCGGGCCACATAAGCCCGCGAATTCATGCTGCGGTTGCCCAGTTTAATTTCGTCGTGTCCACCCGAAATCACCTCAAAAACAGTTTTTTCCGGGTCAATTTCTTCGTGCGATTGGTCCACATAGCCTATCTTCACGGTTTCGCCAAGCGAAAATGTGCCGCTATCAGGGGTTTCCATGCCCATAATCAACCGGAACAAGGTGGTTTTTCCGGCGCCATTGGGTCCGATGATGCCTACAATGCCGGCGGGAGGCAGGCTAAAGCTAAGGTTTTCGAAGAGTAGTTTGTCACCATATGCTTTTGATATGTTATTGGCTTCAACCACCTTGGTGCCCAAACGGGGTCCATTGGGAATGAACAATTCCAGCCGTTCTTCTTTTTGTTTGCTGTCTTCATTCAGCATCTTGTCATAGGCCGAAAGCCTGGCTTTGGATTTAGCGTGGCGGGCTTTTGGGGCCATTCGGACCCATTCCAGCTCCCGTTCGAGGGTTTTCCGGCGTTTGTTTGCCGTTTTTCTTCCATCTCCATGCGCTTTGTTTTCTGTTCAAGCCACGATGAATAATTGCCTTTCCAGGGAATGCCTTCACCGCGGTCAAGTTCGAGTATCCAGCCGGCTACGTGGTCAAGAAAATACCGGTCGTGGGTAATGGCTATTACAGTGCCTTTATATTGTTGCAGGTGGTGCTCAAGCCATTCTACCGATTCGGCATCGAGGTGGTTGGTGGGCTCATCCAAAAGTAAGATGTCAGGCTCGCTGAGCAGAAGGCGGCACAAAGCCACGCGGCGACGCTCACCACCCGAAAGATTTTTTACCGGACTGTCGCCCTCGGGGCAGCGCAAGGCATCCATAGCACGCTCCAGTTTGCTGTCGAGGTCCCAGGCATCCTTTTGTTCAATTTGTTCCATCAAGCGGCCTTGCTCTTCGATAAGCTTATTCATTTCGTCATCCGAAAGGGGTTCGGCAAAACGGTTGTTGACGGCCTCGTAAGCTTTCATCAGGTCAACGGTTTCCTGAACGCCTTCTTCCACAACCTGTTTCACGGTTTTACTTTCGTCAAGTTCAGGCTCCTGGTCGAGCATGCCCACACTATAACCGGGCGAAAACACCACATCGCCGTTAAAAGACTTTTCCTTGCCGGCAATAATGCGCATCAGGGTTGATTTCCCTGAACCATTCAGGCCGATAATGCCTATTTTGGCACCATAGAAAAATGACAGGTAAATGTCCTTGAGAATTTGTTTTGAAGGTGGAATTACTTTTCCCACGCCTACCATGGAAAAAATTATTTTTTTATCGTCCGACACGTTATAATGTTTTGATTTGTAATTTATTAAATCTTAAAAATAATCCGGCTTAATTGCAGCTTTTATTTTCACAAAGATAAGGTATTCATGCGATCTGATTGAAGCGCCCAACGCCAAACCCTAAAACGCCCTAACGCCAAACATCCAAACGCCTACTTCTTATCAACCAACCGCCTCATCTCCTCTTCCAGCTGTCTGGTGGCTTGGTCCCAATCATATTTTTCATTCACAAATTGAAAGCCTTGTTCCGCAATTTGCCTGGCCTGTTCTGCATTTCTGATATAGAAAAGAATGTTTTCGGCCAGTTCTTCCGCTGAATTGCCAACCAACAGTTCAGTACCGTGTTTACCTTCCAGGGCCTTGTTGGCAATAGGGGTGGTGATGCATGGCAGGCGCATTGCCATGGCTTCGAGTAGTTTGTTTTGCAATCCTGTGCCAATGCGCATGGGGGCAATAAATATCCGCGATTCGGCATAGGCGCTGCGAATATCATCGAGCCACCCGCTAACCGCTACTTTTTCGGTAGCAAGTGCTTTCACGCGTTTATCCGGCGTGGCACCGGCCAATAGCACCCGTGTATTCGATTGCTTTTGCCAAACGAGAGGCATGATTTCCTTCACCAGGAATTCGGCGGCATTGATATTGGGCGGGTAGGCCATATTCCCCGTAAACACAACATCGTATTTGGTATCGGCCTGCATAGGCTTGAAAAAAGTATGGTCCACACCATTGGGGATGACAAGTATTTGCTTGCGTTTTTTGTGCGGAATGAGGTCGCGATCGGGTATTGATATAATTGTTTTGATGTCGAAATCTGCAAAGATGTCGGATTCGTAGCGGCTCAGGCGCAAGTATTCCATATGCAGGAATGGCTTCAGGAAAAAGGATGAAACTTCCACTCGCCTGCGCATGCCCATCGAAAAAACATCCTGATAATCAATGACTTTTGGGGTGTTCTGGTGCCTGACGTATTCTGCAACACGAATCAACTGACCGTAGATGATGTTCGGCTTATATTCATCCAAAAGGGCATTTATTTTAAGTTGTGCACTTCGGTTGTAGAAATATCCGGTTTGAAATGGTTTGTTGTTCAACCAGGCCTTAAACAAGTTCAAAACCATGGAAGCAAAGCTTAAATCGATAAAATTTATCGAACGGCAATAAGGCTGCAAGGCCTTAAACGCTTGTTGTTTGTCGGCTTTGGGGTCGGTATTGAGAGCACACAAAATGATTTCGTTTTGCTTGGCCAGATATTTTATCTGGTTGAAAGCACGCAACTTATCACCTTTTTCAAGGGGCCAGGGAATGCGCGAAAGCAAAACAAAAATCTTCATGCGTTTTGGGCTTACAGGGGGCAAATTTCAGAAAATTTTGCCGTAAAAAGAAGTCAGGCGTTCGATTATCTTGCGGTTGTTGTATTCCTCTTCGATCAGTTTACGTGCAGCCTTTCCCATTTGTATGCTAAATTGTTTATCAGCAACGCATCGGGAGACGGCTTCGGCAAAATCTTCTGCCGTATCTGCAATCAGGATGTTTTTTTTATGTGTATAATTGATGCCTTCAGCACCAACCGAAGTGGTAATTACGGGTTTGCCAAGGGCCATCGATTCGATTATTTTTATCCTGATTCCGCTTCCCGACAGCAATGGGACGATTCCGATAGATTTGGCATGAATAAAGGCATGTG
>JAGYLH010000140.1 GCA_018400955.1 Bacteroidales bacterium | reverse complement strand
CAAAGTTTAAATCTGGATACCATTTTAATGTCATTAATGTATGTTATAATACTGAAGTTTCCCACATCGTAATAGCCTAAAGATTAGTTGAAAAAAAATGAAACAAGTAGTGGTATATTGAGATAAATTGTTAATTTTGAAGTGATTAAGAACATAATTACAATTCACTTCAACAACCACTACTTATGAGCCCAAAATTAAACAATTTAAGCGAACTGCAATCGGTTTTAAGCGACGAACAAAAAACTAACGAGGGGGTGCTCGCATTTGCCTCCCAATTCAATGTAAGTCAATTATTAAAGCCATTTTCCGCTGCAAAAGTCAAAGGATTTCTCATCAGCACGCTCATTACGGCCTTGTGCATTTACCGATTGTCGGGCAAAAGCATTTGGGCAATGCACCGACTGGGCAACAAGAGCATCTTCGATGGTGATGAAAACTGTTTTTATCGCTTGCTTAACAATGAAAAGATTAACTGGAGGGGCATATTGATGAGTTTTGCCCGGCGTTTCAAGACCTTGACCGAGCAAAAGGGCCAAGCGCACCAGGAAACAAAATGCTTTGTAATTGACGATACCGATATTGAAAAGACGGGGAAAACCTTTGAATTTCTCTCGCGGATTTACAATCACGTTACCAAAAGATATGTCTTTGGTTTTAAAACTTTAATGTTGGGGTATTGGGATGGTAAAAGCCTGATAGCAGCCGATTTTTCGCTCCATCGTGAGAAAGGAAAGTCCGGCACTTGCGGATTGACTGCAAAAGAGCGCAAAGGTTTGTTTAAAAAGAACCGACAAGCCGATTCTGTTTCGATGAAAAGGGTAAAAGAGTTGGATAAAAGCAAGATAGACGTTGCTGTTGAGATGATCAAGCGAGCCGTAAAAAACGGTTTTGTAGCTTCTTATGTTTTGATGGACAGTTGGTTTACAAGCGATGTGATAATCAAAGCCATTACTTCGATCAAAAAGATAAAGCTGCACGTATTGGGCATGTGCAAAATGGACAATCGCCAATTCACCGTAGAAAACAGAGCCCTCAACTCACATCAAATCATCACCCGCAAAGAACGCCGTCAATCCAAATATTCACGCAAACACAAATCGCACTATATCGTTGTTAACGCCCAATACAAAAGCATACCGGTAAAACTCTTTTACATCAAATACCGAAACTCAAAAACCTGGAAGCTGATTCTAACCACTGATCTGCGCCTGAGTTTTGTCAAAGCATTCGAACTCTATCAAATACGCTGGACAATCGAAGTACTATTCAAAGAATGCAAACAATACCTCAGGTTGGGCGCCTGCCAAAACACCGACTTCGACGGCCAGATTGCCGATGCAACCCTCGCTTTTATCACACACACCATCCTCACCCTGCAACGCCGCTTTTATGCCTACGAAACCCTAGGCGAACTTTTCCGCCAACAACAGCAACACCTGCTTGAACTGACACTTTGGGAGCGAATTTTGAAGGTTTTCCTAAAGATGCTCAGGCAATTACTCGAAATCATGGCAATTGATGTTGATCAAACCATCGAGTTGATGTTCAACAACGATCAGGCGAACAGACAACTTTTAGCGCTTCTATCAGCACTTCAGAACTCGACCGAAAACCCCCAATATAAGCATGATTCAGCTGCTTAACGCTGAAGCCCACTAAAGACAATACTTAGATGTGCTTTTTGAATTATTATATCTGAGACAAAACTGTGAATTTGTAAAGGTTTCAGAAGTGGGAAACTTCAGTGCTTAATTCATGCATTACACCTTTTTGTGCGTATAATTTATCTTTTGTAAAGAGAAAAGCATTGTATCTGGCTCTTATGGAAACATCTGATACTTCATTGTCAATAAGAAAATTGAAAAGCCTGAAATCAACGAAAACACCAGGTCCCCAACCTAAAATATATGATGTACTCTCATCAAGATTTTGATAAGGACGACTAATAATGAAGGGTACTTTTCTATCAAATATTTTTCTTTTCATAGGATAAACATTGTATTCAAGATAGCTAAAGGCAAGGGTAGGTAAAATGTCAAAACTCCGGTTTCGGTAAACCGAAAAACCGGCTGAAGCATACCCCTCAGTGAATTGGCCGTAGAAGGCTCCAGGATAAGTGTTTCCGCCTACTGTCGCCTGTTTTATTTCTCCCAATTGGCAAAATAGTGAAAACCCTAGATCAAAATATATTCTTTCAAGTCGACAATCCATGTATAGTGGTTTAAATACCTGGTAATTTGTAAAAACCGTTGCTAAGCTGCCGCTAAAACTGCCATACTTATAAAATGTACCAATTCCCCATTTGCCTTCAGGCCATACTTGGTCAAACGGTTTACTTTTTTCTGTTTTATAATGAGTAAGGCTTTTCTTACTTTTGCCAGGAAGGTACTGAGAATTCTGATTTTGTGTGGAGGATGAAGTTATGAGATCGTTTTTAGTTTGTCCTGATGAGTATGAAGAACATGTGAGTTGCGCAAAAGCTTTCCTCAAAACTACTGTGGATATCAAAAGCAAAAACAACAGTAATATTTTCCCCAAAAATATGATTCTGTAATGCAGCATTTGTTCCTGATTTAATTTTTTTGGTTTTTAGAAGTTTCATCATTTTTAATGCACCTTATCGAATATCCCTCCTGCTTATTAACAGACATCCCAATTATTCCTCCCCGATCATATGGAACTCCGAAAACAATAGCAATTGAATCATTCATTTCACGCGAAGACCAAAAGCCTGCATATTCATGCTGGCCATGATAAAGGTAATTATCCTTTTTTGTTTGGCCAGCAGGTAATGCCGAGAAACCTGAAAGGTTCGCATGTTCCCATGTGTACTGATAATTATTCCATAACGTCCCCTCGCTTATTAAATAAGTCCAGTAATTATCACAATAGAGAAATAACTCCACAAAGTCCCGATTCGTAGGTATGTGCCAACCTTCAGGGCAAATTCCCTGCGTTCCTTCTTCGGAGGTGTATTGCATTATCTCACCCCATTGGTAGAGGCCTCCAAATTTATCGCAGTTGGTTGTATCACTGTTATAGCAGTATTTTTCAACTATTCCGTTATCCGTCATATCTGAACTATCGGTAACCATTACCCCAACGTTCAAATTTTTGGCAAACCAGCATTGATTACCTATTTGGACGGTTGGATACTCCTCTCCTTGGTATTTTACAAAAGGTATTCCAGGGCATGGTTGCACCGGAGGGAATGGCTTTGGGGTTTTCTCAGTGCAGTTTTGAAATAAAAGCATTGAATATAGAAGGAATCCCCCCAAGACTGTTTTGTATTTGTTAAAAAAAACCATTTCTTTTGCAGTTGTTATAATTATAATTGAATTAAATTGCATTCTTCTCCTTTATTCCCTTAGGCTTGCAGTTAAAGCAATTGCAACATGATGAATGGTACCTTTTCTTTTTTGTCCATCCATCTTTGCCATTAGACCAAGGTCATAATATATCCGTATTGTAAAATACCTGTCGATACCATAGTTGTAAAATTTGTAATCCAAAAAACAGCCGAATCTATAATAAAAGAATTTAATTTCCTTTACAATACTTCCAAAATGTTTTCTTTTTGCTACAAATTCTGTTTCCAAGCTATGACTGGAACGTGAAACCCCGATATTAGGAACCAATGAAAGTTTGTTACCACCAAAAATATCATATCCCACCTTAAAGCAAACACTGGCTGTATAGCCAGGATCGCGAAATTTGCCTTCGAAAAAGTCACCGTTTATATTAATTGAACTGGCTTTTGCATCACCAGGTTCCAATGAAATTTGGAAAAAATAGTTTTGCAGCCAAAAATCCAAATTAAGGACCGGGATTTTGTAAAGGTTATGAGAAGTTAAGTACCTGGATAATTCTCCGGTGTACCATCCCCTTTGATAACCAACACTTGTTCCAAAACCAACAAAAGATTGCTTTCTCTTTCTTGCTGAATTTTTATCAAATGAACCAGAGTGGCTTAAGGTTTCAGAAAAATTGTCCGAATTATTTCTTTTTGTCTTTCCTATAGTATTCATTTCATTGAAGAAGAATAATACTGTATCATTTGTTAGAAGAATCTCTTTGCTGGAAAAAAAATACTCATTTTCATTTTTAGAGGTAAGCACAAAAAAATGATTACCGGGTGGTAATTCTATTTCACAAGGTGTTACTCCTTTAAACCGTCCTCCAACCAAAACACTTACTCCAAAAGTTTGGGAAACCTTTACTTTGATTGTTTCAAGTCGCTCACGATTTTTTTCAAACGCAGCAGGTGTAGGTGCATACTGCCCATTAATAGGTGTTTGTGCTTTTGAACTTATTATTAAACACCAGAAAAGCAATGAAACAATTAATCTTGTTTTTATCATATCTGTCTTTTTTTAATTCAGGTTAATTCTCAACAAAGATAAACCACATTCCCCCTTTTCCTACCCAACCAAGACGAAATGCCCATTTTGGATGTCGAAATGGGGTTTTCAGCCTGTGAAAGTTTTGAATTCGATTTTTTCATAGTCCGTTTTCGTTTAAAATTTCGCTGTCAAAGATAAATCAGAATTCCACTTTTCCCACCCCAACCATGTCGAAATGCCCTTTTTGGATGTAGAAATGGGGCTTTTATTGGTATTACGCTATTGTCTTATGATTTTTCGTGTCACGATTTTCTCCCCTGCCTGCATGTGCATGAAATAAAGACCTGGGGGCAGGGCGGAACTATCCCAGACCAACCGGATTATTCCCGATTGATGTTCTTTTTCCACCGGCACTGCCACTGCCTGTCCCATATTGTTGAACAGAAATGCAACAACCCTGCTGGGTTTGTCCAACGAAAATTCAATACTTAGGTAATCTGTAAAAGGATTTGGGGAAATAATATAATCTTCCTCAACCAAAATCTCTTTAATGCCAACGGTTACACATGCATCAAGTACTTCTTCCTGATTATTGCAGCCGGGGGAATTGTTCGAAATAGTGATTGTTCCATTTGGCGCAGCCAAGTAATTACAAATACTCTGGACTTCGCATGTAGTTAAAGCACTATTGTCTTCTATAGAAAGATTGCCTCCAATAAGTGATAGATTATTTATTCCGCTGAGGCTCGTCAAAACCTGATTATTCCAAATATTAAGTGAGCTCTCAATTGTTGATAAACTATCCAAACCTTGCAAACTTGTTATACCATCATTCCACCATATTCTAATTTCTCCAGCCGATGTTAGATTGGAAAATCCGATAAAGTCAGAAACAAACTGAGTTTGTTTTATTGTCATTACACCACCGATTGTTTTAAGGTTTTCAAACCCTTGGAAACTTGTTAAGTTAATATGCCATTCTACCCATAAATCCTCCCCAATATATTTCAGTTTATCGAAGCCATTAAAATTTAAGAGCGCGTCATTCATATAGAAACCAATTCCACCTTCGACTATCTCGAGATTTTCCAGCCCAAACATATTTGTTAGCAATGGATTAAAATAAAATGATAAT
>JAGYLH010000014.1 GCA_018400955.1 Bacteroidales bacterium | reverse complement strand
GACAGCAGCATTAAATTACCTGGACAAGTCATTGAAAATGGCTGAAAAAACAGGGGATAAGCAATTAGCTGTGCGTTCCAAAATTGTTATTGCAGAATCATTTCTTTTAGAAGGTAAGAATCAGGAAGCCCTCAATATTTTATTGGTTCTGAAAGAAGATACAAAGGAAAACAATATGGATTTGGAATATGCATCAACAGTAAACAGCCTTGCTTCTGTTTATTCAAATACCTTTGCTCAAGATAAGGCTGTTACCCTTTACCTGGAGGCATTAAGTTATTTCGAGTCTGTTGAAGATTACAAAACGATGGGTGTTGTTTATAATAATCTTGGAACGAGTAATATGCAGCTTGGAAACAATGTTCAGGCCTTGCAAAACATGAAAGAAGCTGAGATAAACAGCCTAAAGGTTAATGATTATAAAAACCTTGCAAATTTGTATATCGGTATGGGGATTTTGTACAATCAAATGGATTCAATTGAATTGTCTGTTGCCCATTATAAAAAGTCAATTGAATACAACCTATTAACGGGCAATAAAATTGAAGTTGCACGGGCCTATACAAATTTAGGAAACCTCTTTAAAGAGCAAAATGATTTCGACAATGCACTTGTCCATTTTCAAGAGTCAATGGAAATATGCGCTGAGATTGGACTGGATTACGGGATTTTGATAAATCACATCAATCTGGGGGCTTTGTATCTTGAAAAGGAGGATTATGAAAAAGCATTGGAGCACAACCTTATGGCAGAGCAGCTAAATGAAATATTTCAAATCGACAATTTTACTTTACCTATTTTGGCAGGAAAATACAGATGCTATCATGGGATGGGTGATTATAAAAATGCGTTTTACTATTCACGGGAAGCATTTGAGTTGAATGACAGCATCAATAAATTGGAGCAGCAGGAACGCATTGTTGAGCTGCAACTGCAGTTTGAAGCCGCCAAAGATGAGGCTAAAATGCTGGAGTTGGAACAAAAAGTATTGGCCCAAACCAGCGCAAAAAGGCTTTATGTTATTGTAGGCCTGGCTATTGCTATGCTGCTTGGGGGTGCTAATTTTTATTCTGTAAACAGGAAAAGAAAAGCAGCTTATCTTCAAAAACAAGCTGAAATACAGCTCGAAAATACTAAACTAGAACTTGAGTTTAAGAAAAGGGAGCTGGTTAGTAATGCGTTGTATCTTTCTAATGTGTATGAAACGATAGGAAAAGCAGAGCATCAGATTAAAACCATAGCACAAGCGGGCGACCGAAAACAAAAGGAAGAGCTGAAAAGTTTGGGCAAGATCTTGAAAACGATGGTTCCCAACAGAACCTGGGAGGAGTTCGAAACCCGTTTTGAACAGGTACATACTGATTTCAGTAAAGAGCTTTTACAAAAACATCCCAATCTAAGCCCAAGTGAATTGCGTGTTTGCAGTTTGTTAAAGCTAAGCTTGAGCACAAAAGAAATTGCAAATTTAATGCAGCGCAGTGTCCGTACGATTGACAACACACGTTTTTCAATACGGAAGAAACTAGAACTTGGGGCAGAAAAGAATTTGGTGTCTTACCTGACATCCTTGTAAAACTGTTATTTTTCGCCGGTGTGTTCAATACTTCGCCGGTGCTCCATGCAGCTCCACATATACGGAAAAAGTCGAATAATTTAATGGTAAGAAAGCAAGCCGGTTTGCGCGCGGTTGATGGGAGTCGGCAGCTGCCGAAAGCACACAATAAAACCGTCAGATTAAAAAACCACCAGCTTTTTCCTTAAAACAACTTCCGTA
Organism: Bacteroidales bacterium; assembly: GCA_018400955.1. GTDB lineage: Bacteria > Bacteroidota > Bacteroidia > Bacteroidales > F082 > CALAZZ01. The sequence goes on along the minus strand of JAGYLH010000014.1, from coordinate 45,036 downwards.
TTACGGGCTTCGATGAAGTAAATCCCAGCACGCAAATTGTTACGCGACAAGGTAAAAAGCTCCCCACCCAGCATTTGACTGTAAGCCAATGTACGGCCATCACTATCGAACAAGCGCAGCTCGAACGACTGTCCCTCGAAGCCCTCAATACGCAACTGGGCAAACTGTTGCATGGGATTAGGCCATATTTTCAACACTGAAAGTGTTTTGCTTTCATCCAATGCGGTATTGTCCACAATGCTGATGTGCCAATCCTGGCCGTTGTTGTTGTTCCAGTTATCACCTCCATAATGGATCACAAAATTCAACTCACTTACCATTTGATCTCCATTGAATGGCCCCACCTGAACCATCCAAACCCCATTTTGCTCCATGAAAGGAGTTTGAATGGCAACCTCGTCATTCCATAGCTGCGAACCGGCAGGCCAATAATCCTCATGAGGTTTGGTCCAGTTGTTCACACCCCAATGCAGGCGCGATGATGCCGTCATATTCTCATCTTCGTTCACAACAATAGTCACTACGTCGCTCACCATGGGTACTTGGGGGAACCAACTAATGCCGGACGTGAAACTGCTCAACACAATGATGCTGATACTGTATGCCTCGTGGCTTTCAAGGCCTTGGCTGTCAATAAGCTTATAGGTAAAATAAGTGTAAGGATTGCCCGATTCGTCTTGTGAAGGGGCAAAAGCCAATTGCGAAACATCATCAATAAGCTCATTTGCAGCTACCCCCTGCCCATTATGCAGCAACTCACCTTTTGCCGGCAATTCCTGCAGGCGAATACCTGCAAAGCTATTGCCTGCCGGGCTGTTGAATGGAAAATTGGCCACTACAAAATTATGAATGCCATTGGCAAGCATATTGATGTTATTGTCTTGCCCGGTCGGATTGTTCGTGATCACATTCAGCACCATCATATAAACATTGGCGGAATACCTGCCCTGATCGTCCTTCACCTTGAAATCAAAACTTGTGTAGGGCGTTCCCTGCGTATTGTTCTCGGGGCTGAACACAAGAAGGGGCAATTGTGGACAGTCCTGTCCGGAAGCCACTGCATTGCCATTGTATGTGAGGCTGCCATTGGCTGGTAGTGACTCGATCCGTATGCCGCCGAAAGCCGCATTGTCAGGGCTTTGAAAATAAAAATCAGTTGCATTAAAAGAATAACTATTGTTTACCAGCATATCCACACTACCATTGGCACCAACGGGATTGGGGTCGGGATCATTTTCAATTTGGATGAACCAATCATTTCCGTTGTTATTATCCCATTGGCTGTCAGACAGCTTAAAAACGAAAGCCATCTGGTCCACCTGTTGCTGTGCATTGTTGAATGGCCCCAGTTGCCAGTAGTAATCCCCTTCATCATTCTGGGCTGTGGGTGGGCTTTGCACTGCATCGCTCCCATCATGTTCAATAGTTCCTGCCGGCCAATAAGATGGAAGGGGGCGTTCCCAATCGTTGACACCCCAGTGCAATTTTGTTTGGGCAGTTGCATGCGGGGCCGTTATGGTTATTATTTCGTTCAGGTTGGGTTGCTGCGGATGCCAGCTCACATTGCTGCTGCTTCCACCACTTCCGTCGCCAACCCATACATGCTGAATGGGTGATTTGGTGGTGTTGCCGTTCAGGTCGGTGGCTTCCACAAAGTAATCGATGAGCACATTGGTATAGTCACTGATTTCAGCTGCAAATTCCTGGGCTTTGTATAGCGGCATGGGATCGGTAATGGAGTTTATTGTGTTTGCGCTCATGGCCAGCGATTGCCATGGGCCTGTGGCTGGTCCCTCAGCATAAACCATATTATCATACTGTACCTGATCGCTGTTGCTGATGCGGTATTTCAATTGCACATTGCTTAATCCGCTCAGGTCAAAAACATACGTCCACACGGTGAAATCCGAAGGCATTGCACCTGCAGCATCCCACTCAATATCTCCTGGATTGTAAGGATAGCGTTGCGGAAGATAAATTGCCGGTGGCGTAAGGTCAGCGCCACTTTGAGCAACAGGCAAGGCATTGGTCACTGCCTGATTGGCTGCCCGCACAGGGTTGCTGTCCCATATTTCGGTGCCATCCCAATACCAATAATCGCTTGCCTGGCCGTTGAGGTAAAAGTGCCAGCCTTGCAGGGTGCCGTTGTGTCCAGGATTGACCTGCTGTGCTGTTTCCACGATATTTTTGGCAGCTGTCATAATGCCCCAGCTATTGCGGTCGGGGCTGTAATCGGGCGTGCCCTGATAATTTCCGGGGTCGCCATTCCACTTTTTAAATTGGGGGTCGCCGGCATCGGCACCCAGCCAGCTGCCATCCTGCACATGAATTATATCGTCCTGTGGCACAGGAAAGCGGTCGAGATAATCCTGGATTGTGGTACACTCAAACCGGTGCGACTGACTTTGGATCCAGTTAACAAAATTCTGGAAGTTATGGTTGTAATAGCCCTCGCTTCCCCCTCCGTGATTATCGCCGTCATGATGCAATACGATCAGGATGGGCCTGTCAGGGTCAGTATTATACGATTCAAACTGGCTCATCACCAGCTCATAGTTCAGGGCACCAAATCCACCCCTGCCATCTTCCTCACCGAGGTAACGGGATGCTGGCACCCCAATAATTTTCTTTGTTTCTCCGGTTTCAGGATCTGTATAGGAAACATAGCGGGGCTGATGTCCCCACTGAATGGAAACCGGCTGCGGCGCCCATAAGCCATTAAGCTGAAGCCAGTCGCCGGGGTCCGGGTTACGCACATCGGCCTTATTGGGCCGCAACACACCCGATTGATCGCCAACAGGCGCCCCTTGGGCCGTGCGGTCGAAATGGATGTTGTCAATCAATACCCATTCAAAACCTTCATCCACCAATGCCGGAATTATGCGGGGCGAAAAGGCTGTTTCGGGTGGAAAAATCCCCTTGGAATAAGCGCCCGTGAATGTTTGTGCAAACAGTTGCTTGTGCATTTGCACCTGTCGGCGGATATCGCTGTAATCAATCAGCCCCATCAGCGGATGATGATAGCCAAAGCCCAACATATCCATGCGGGGATTTCCCAATGATGTTTGCTGGTTTTTAATAGAATTCCAGTCATATTTCCAGTTGTTAAAACCAATGCCGGCCTGCTGCAAATTGTTGAGGTTTTCGATAAGCGAACCACTAAAACTCACCTGAGCGCCAAAATGGGGCATATTGGCATTGATCCCTTTTTGCACAGCATTGCGAGGCCAGTTGGTATAGGGGCCTGTCCGGTTTAAATGCACATCGTAAAGGGAAAAACTGAACACCCCGCTTTGCTCCGTTTGCACAATATTTTGGTATGGATAATATATGGGTTGGTGCATATGCCACAAAAAAGCAATGTGAATTTTTGGAGCTTGATGTGTGCTGTCAGATTTTGCTTGTGCCATGCCAGACATCAAAAACAAGCTCAGAAGAATAAACAGTATAGACCGTTTCATAAGATTTGATTTTTACCAAAAATAGGAAACAGTAACGGTTTTGATGTAGAAGAAAATGGAATAGTTTTGCTCTATCTATTTCATTTTATGTATTTTGCTAAATAATAATCTTAAACGCAAACGATTGCAAAGAAATTGAAGGAACAGACAAATTGATGGGATGTCCTAAGTCCAAAAACACTCATACAGTCAAGACAGGTAAGCTTTGGAAATCAGAATAATTACTACTTTTGCATCACTCTGTAAATCAACCTATGCCAATACTACCACAACTTACTGACTGGCTTCCTACAACAAAAAAGGAAGTTGAACTCCGCGGATGGGATCAGCTGGATGTTATACTATTCACCGGTGATGCCTATGTGGACCATCCCGCTTTTGGTGCTGCCGTCATTGGCCGCATCATTGAGCGCGAAGGGTTTAAAGTAGCCATTGTACCCCAGCCTAACTGGCAGGACGACCTGCGCGATTTCAAGAAACTGGGTACGCCCAGGTTGTTTTTTGGCGTAACTTCCGGCAATATGGATTCCATGGTGAACCATTATACAGCAAACAAACGCCTGCGCTCAAACGATGCTTATACACCAGGTGGCAAAAGCGGTTTCAGGCCCGATTATGCCACCATTGTGTACAGCAATATACTGAAAAAAATATTTCCGGATGTGCCGCTGATGATTGGGGGCGTAGAAGCCTCGCTGCGTCGGGTTACACATTACGACTATTGGTCGGATAAGCTAAAGCCATCAATCCTTGTTGATTCAAAAGCCGATATTGGGGTGTATGGCATGGGCGAATTGGCCTTGCTCGAATTGCTGCATGCCCTCGATCAGGGAAAAAGCATTGAGGAACTGACCGATATCAAACAAACCTTTTTCCTCAGGCCACAAACCGGAGAAATGGAAAAATCGGTCTGGGGCGATATTCATCTGGCTTCGCACGAATTATGCCTTGCCGATAAAAAATCCTATGCCGGAAACTTCCGCCATATTGAGCAGGAATCGAATAAAACCCATGCTGCCAGGCTGATTCAGGAAATTGGGGATAAACAATTGATTATTAATCCACCGTTTCCTACTTTTACAGAGGAACAGATGGACGCCTCTTTTGATTTGCCTTTTACCCGTAAGCCACATCCCAAGTACGAAAAACGCGGCACCATTCCGGCTTATGAAATGATTCGTCACTCCGTGAATTTGCACCGCGGTTGTTTTGGCGGGTGCAGTTTTTGCACTATTTCGGCACATCAGGGTAAATTTGTAGCCAGCCGCAGCAAACGTTCCATTATGCAGGAGGTGGACCAGATTACCAAAATGGACGATTTCAAGGGTTATATCAGCGATTTGGGCGGCCCCTCGGCCAATATGTATAAAATGAAGGGCAAGCACCAGGGTATTTGCGACAACTGCAAGCGCCCAAGTTGCGTTTTTCCTGAAATTTGCAGCAACCTGGACACCGATCATTACCCCATGCTCGACATCTACCGTGAGGTGGATAAACATCCGGCCATAAAAAAAGCTTTTGTTACCTCCGGCTTGCGTTACGACCTTTTTCTTTCGGATGATAAGGAAAGCTGTACCAAAAACAGCTACGATGATTACCTCAAACAGCTTGTTACCCGACATGTAAGCGGGCGGTTAAAGGTAGCTCCCGAGCACACTTCTGACAATGTATTGAAAGCCATGCGCAAGCCAAGCTTTAAGCTGTTTTACAAACTCAAGAAAAAGTTTGAACAAATCAATGCCGAAACAGGCCTCAACCAACAGCTTATTCCCTATTTTATTTCGAGCCACCCCGAAAGTACCATTGAGGATATGGCACAACTGGCTGCCGACACCAAGGATTTGGGCTTCAAGCTGGAACAGGTGCAGGATTTTACGCCAACCCCCATGACTGTAGCAACTGTAATTTATTATTCCGGTTTTAATCCTTACACACTGAAACCCGTTTATACGGCACGCACAAAAACCGAAAAACTGGAGCAACAGCGTTTCTTTTTCTGGTACAAACGCGAAAACCAGTCCTGGATTAAGAACAGCCTGATGAAAATTAAGCGTGACGATCTGGCAAAAAAATTGCTTACTGCTAAGCCAAACCAACAAAAGCATGCTTTTAGAAAAAAGAAATAAGCTTGCGGTGATTTCATATTTTTCACTGTTTCTGCAATCTCTGTCATTCTACGTGCTTGCTTATCTTTTGATTTATGTATTTGCTGGTATATCAACCTTGTATATTGCATACGACATGGATATCCCGACACGCCTATTGGCCGATGAAATTCAATTCAACCTAGCCGATGATTCACCACTATGGACCTTTGATGCAATCGTAAGTGTGTTTATGACAGCACCTGTTATCAGTTTTATTGTGGGCGTGGTAAGTCTGCTTATCTATCAGTTTTTTACAAGAATATCTGTATCCTTCTTACTTGCGACAATCTGGCTTTTTTTGCATGCCTTCAACCAAACATTTGGTTTGGTGAGCGAAGACCTAATAACTCAAACAGGCCTTACACGGGTTGCCAATACGCTTGAAATTGCCAACTTTATGATTGTAATCACAATAGGTGTCTCCCTCTTTTTTCTATTTAAGGCCGGTTCCTTTGGGGGAAAACTGTTCTTTTTTCATATGCCTGAAATTTTCTACCTGAAGAAGATTCATCGGCTTAAACTCCTGTTATCCGCCTTTTTCCTGCCCTGGATTGCAGGCAGTTTGATTTTCTTTGTAATATCATGGCCCAGTATCACCCCAAAAGAAATCATACTATCCCTTTTGATGCTATTTATGCTGATTTGTTTGGCTTTCGTAAGGCCCCATAAACGTGAAGTGCAGCCAGGTATAGGGCAAAAAGCGTGGCATTTGGTATTTTTCCCGCTGCTAACGATTGGGGTAATAATAGCATTCTGGCACTTTCTAAAGGATGGAATTGGATTTTGATGACCAACATCAAAGGGTTGATATTAATTGTTTTGTGATTTAGAATTTCTACTGTATCAAGATTTTTTTTCAATTGGATTTGATAAGGATATATATCAAAGCAAAATAAAACTTCGATTCCGGCCTTTTTAATAGCTATCTATCCAAAAAAAATAAATTTTAATCTAAAAACATGACTACAGTTACAAATATATGCATCAAGTTGCATATATTTGTAGCCAACTAGGGATGATGAACAAGAGAACCATCTAAATCAAACAATTAATATGGACAGAATCACAGTAATCGGAGCAGGTAATGTAGGGGCCACATGTGCCAATGTTATCGCTCACAAGAATTTATGTAAGGAAGTTGTATTGGTGGACATTAAAGAAGGCACCGCTGAAGGCAAGGCCCTCGACATCTGGCAGACAGCACCCATCAACCATTTCAACACCAGGGTAGTAGGCTCAACCAATGACTACCTCAAAACCAAAGGATCGGGTGTGATCGTTGTCACTTCGGGCTTGCCACGTAAGCCGGGCATGTCGCGCGACGATTTGATAAAAACCAACGCAGCCATCGTAAAAGACGTAACCGAAAAGGCCGTAAAGTATTCACCGGATGCCATTATCATCGTTGTTTCGAACCCCCTCGATGTGATGACCTATACTGCCTACCTGGCCAGTAATAAACCTTCAACCAAGGTGTTTGGCATGGCCGGCACGCTCGACACAGCGCGCTATCGCGCCTTTATTTCAGACGCTTTGAATGTGTCACCTACCGACATACACGCTTTGCTGATGGGTGGTCACGGCGACACCATGGTGCCCCTGCCACGCTACACTTCCATCAATGGTATTCCAGTTACAGAACTGCTTGGCAAGGAAGAACTGGACAAAATTGTTGAACGTACCAAAAAAGGTGGTGGTGAATTGGTTAACCTGATGGGAACCTCAGCCTGGTATGCCCCTGGTGCTGCTGCTGCCCAAATGGTGGAAGCCATTGTAGATGACCAAAACAGGATATTCCCTGTATGTGCTCTTCTTACCGGAGAATACGGCCTGAAGGATGTTTATCTGGGTGTTCCGGTAAAGCTTGGCCGCCGCGGCATTGAGGAAGTAATAGAAGTGGAATTGAATAAGGAAGAAAAGAAACTGCTTTATGATTCATCCGACTCTGTAAAGAGTGTTATGAAAGTATTGGATGATATGAAGCTCTTTTAATGCGAGTGATAATGCCCACTATGATTAAATAAGCGGGGCGGGCTGGTGAAACCAGCCCGCCCCGCTTTAGTTTATCTGATTATTGATCAATAATCAATTAATCCTCATTTAGGCCTATAGCGCGACCCACTCAAAATTTGCTGCGAATCCGCTATTTGTAGCAGCTCGGGCAAACTGGTTTCAGGATTGTTTTTCATATAGTTCCGGACGATTTGCAAGCCAACCCATTCTCCCAAACGAGGCGGTGCCTCCCGCGAAAAATCACCACTAAAAGGTCCATCGCCAAACAAGCGCTTAAACGAATTGAAATCGGTGGAAAATAACAACTCCTCCCCAACCAGATGGGCCCAAAGCTCAGCTTCGTGTCGATCAACCCAATCCCATTGTTCGGGCGTAAAGCCGATTAACAAATGATCGGCCAGCCGGGGCTGCATGGCTTCCTGAAAATAGAGCCTTTTGCCGGCACCGACCATTTCATCCATGATGGTGCGAGCAGCTGGCGATGAATCAAGCATTATCTGATAAACCACCTTAAACAAATCGTTCAGCATATGTTCGGGTGTCATCCTATTTATCTGATACTGCGGAATGCCAAGCTGTCGGTAAAGGACAAAACCTGCCCCCAAATAACAATCAATGGCCACAACAGCAATACCATCGGCAAGCATCACTGGTATTTCGTAGTGAACACCTGAAATATACGTATAAACCTCAGGGAGCTGAATCTGTGGAAAATGATAATGAAACCGCCTGAAGGTATGGGTTAGCTGCTCATTAGCGGCTTGCATATCACCAAAAACCTCGTTGCTTTTGTGATAAAGCCTGATAAGCTGGGTGTCGCTCACAAAATCAAGAATCTGCTGGATATTGTCGGTATCCTCTAAATCAGCATCCAGGAAATGTAAGAAATCAGGTTGAAGCCTGAATAGCTCCTCTTTGAGTTTGGTGGTGTCGGCTTCAAAGAGTGCTTTGCCGTATTGCTTTATTGTAACTTTTTCGGGAAAAAGGCCGCGGGTGTCAATGTCCAGTCTTTCTTTTGCATAGCGGCCACAGCCGAAAACGGTGCCGGCCAGCAAGAGAAAAATAATAAATTTGAACCGGTTCATTGACTAATAATTTTAAGACCAAACAGGTTTAAAAAACCTGTTAGGTCTGAAACCTGTTAGGTCTTAAAATATTTTCCATCCAAGCGAAACCATAAAACCTGAAGGCCTGGAATCCAAAACAATGGGATTCCCTCCTGGAACTTCAACTTCGCCAATCAATTTATTCAGCCCAATAAAATACTGAATATCAAGAGCAAACATCAACACATCAGCACCTAAACCAAATTGAAATCCCCATTGGAAATCGCCGATATCGGAGTCTTTAATCACAGCAGGGTTAACAGCTTCGAGAGGTTTTACCTCTTTGTCCAGAATCAATGTAGCTGTAGGCCCCGCCATGGCACGAACATTGGCGAGCTTCAAATCGAGCAATGTGTAGCCGATGTAAAGTGGTATTTGGATGTTTTTCATCGTAATTTCGTCATCAAACGGGCTTAGGTTTACGCCATCCAAAGAAACTGAAGGCATCCTGAAAACTGATCCCGAAGTAAAATAATTTATTTCGGGTTGCAAATAAATTTTATCGCCCAGACGCAAAAAAGCACCAAACAAAAAGTTGCTTTTCAAATCCGTTTTAATATCGCTTTTGTCACTCGAGAGTTTATTGGTAGTATAGCCAATTTTTGGGCCGAAACTGATTCCTTGTGCCATGATTACGCTTCCCAGCAAAATAAAAGCACTAATTAAAATGGTCTTTTTCATAGTTGAGGTTTTTAAGTTAGTGTGCAAATTTACAACAACACCAATAAGAATCCTATTTTTAGCAAATAAATTATCAACAGCTGCCAATGAAAAACTTACAGTCAGGCGCGGTTTCATTTGTTTGATTTATCGTATTTTTACCGCTATATATCCATAACGAATGAAACTAAAAATTATTCTTTTCGTGCTGTGCTTAGGCTTATCTGCCAGTGCAGTGGCCCAGACAAAAGCTTTTCAATTCGGTTTTAAGGTTGCTCCTAATATTGGTTGGGTTAAACCTGATGCCACTGATTATGAGCGTATAGGGACCAGCGCCGGCTTCAACTGGGGCTTTGCAGGCGAGTTTTTCCTTATGGAAAATTATGCCTTCAATACCGGCTTCAATGTGATTTACCTCAATGGTGGATACAGTTATCCTGATTTGAGAACATTGGAAAGCGGAACTACTGTTGCAACTGGCTTGCTCGAACGCGAATTGCGCACCCAATACCTCCAAATACCAGCCATTTTAAAAATGAAAACCAACGATTTTAACGGTTTGCGCGTGTATGGACAGGTAGGTTTTGGCATGGCTTTCCTGCTCAGGGCCAAGGCTGATGATATATTTATACCCAACCAGGGCCTGGCAGAAACTGATAAACGAAAAGATGTAAAACACCAACTCAGGTCAACACGTGAGTCCTTAATAATAGGTGCCGGCGTAGAAATCCCGCTTGGTGGCTCCACCTACCTTACCGGTGGTTTGCTGTTCGACAACGGCTTTATTGATGTGTTGAAGGACCAGAACCGCGTTGATCCAACCGTGGCAAAAAATGCCATTACCAATTTCATCGAATTACAAATCAGTTTGTTATTTTAAAAAGTGAAGATTGCATTAGCACAACTGAATTACCATATTGGAAATTTTGAAGGCAACACCCGAAAAATAATCCAAACCGCAAGCAAAGCAGCAAAACAAGGTGCTGATTTGGTGGTTTTTGCTGAATTGGCCATACCGGGCTATCCACCTCGCGATTTCCTTGAATTTGACGATTTTATTGTCCGTTGCGAAAAAGCTGCACGCGAAATTGCCGATGCCTTTCCACAAATCGGCATCATCATAGGCAGTCCCGTGCACAACACCAGCGGAAAAGGAAAACCCCTATACAATGGTGCCCTCTTTTTGTTTGATGGAAAAATCCAGGCTTTTCACAAAGCACTTTTGCCCAATTATGATGTTTTTGATGAGTATCGCTATTTTGAACCAGGAAATACTTTCGATCTCCTTCACTTCAAAGGCCAAAAAATAGCCTTAACCATTTGCGAAGACATCTGGGACGTTGGCAACAATCCCCTCTATACCATCAATCCCATGGAATTATTAATCGGGCAAAGGCCTGATTTAATGATTAATATAGCCGCTTCACCTTTTAACTACAACCAGGCTGAAAAGCGCAAACACATCTTGCGCGAAAATGTGACCAAATACAACATCCCTTTGCTGTATGTGAATCAGGTGGGTGCACAAACCGAATTGCTTTTTGATGGGGGCTCCATGGCTTTTGCCGCTGACGGCCACCTATACAGCAGCTTGCCTTTTTTTGAAGAAGGGCTTGAAATTATTGATACCTCCTCCCTTTTTGATGTTAAAAGCAAGCTCGACAAGCAACACATCCCATCCAAAATGCAACTAATTCATGATGCACTCGTGATGGGCATTCGCGATTATTTTACCAAACTTGGGTTCTCAAAAGCCCTGTTAGGCCTTTCGGGTGGTATAGATTCGGCTGTAACCGCTGCCCTTGCTGTGGAGGCCCTTGGCGCCAAAAACGTCACCGGCCTACTGATGCCATCGCAGTATTCATCGAAGCATTCGGTGGACGATGCCGTGCAGCTGGCCAAAAACCTGGGCATGCCTTACGAAACCATCCCCATAGCTGATTTATATGGTGCTTTTGATCAGGCATTAAAACCCTATTTCGAGGACTTGCCTTTCAACCTGACAGAGGAAAACATACAGGCACGGATCAGGGGGGTATTGTTGATGGCCTTCTCAAATAAATTTGGCAATATCCTCTTAAATACCAGCAACAAAAGCGAAGCGGCAGTAGGCTATGGCACCCTCTATGGCGATATGAATGGCGGACTTTCGGTACTGGGTGATGTATATAAAACAGCGGTTTTCGAGCTGGCCCGTTACATCAACCGCGAGCGCGAACTGATTCCGTTAAACAGCATCACCAAACCCCCATCGGCAGAGTTGCGGCCCGATCAGCTCGATAGCGACAGCCTGCCGGATTATGAACTACTTGATGAAATTCTTTTTCAATACATTGAAGGACGCAAGGGGCCCAATGAACTGGTTGCAGCCGGTTTTGACAAAGCAGTAGTAAACAGGGTATTGAAAATGGTGAATACCACCGAATTCAAGCGTCAGCAAACGCCCCCCATACTCAGGATTTCGCCCAAAGCATTCGGCATGGGCAGGTTGATGCCGATAGTGGCAAAATATTTGGGATAGCCTATTTTATCAATTTCATAGATCAATTATGCAAGAAGTAGTACCGATTGCCATGCCCGGCACACACCAAAAGTTCCTGGCTTATTTCAAAAGCTTAAACATCGACAAACAAACCCGCATTTTGGATGTAGGAGCCGGCCATGGTGCGTTTACCAAAACCTTGCACAAAATGGGTTATGAGGTGGTGGCATGTGACCTCTTTCCCGAAATTTTTAATTATAAAGAAGTCGAATGCATTAAAACCGATATCACCAGCCATTTTCCTTTTCCCGACAACAGTTTTGATATGGCCATTGCCATCGAGGTGAGCGAGCATATCAACGACCACGAGGTTTTCTTCAAGGAATTGAACAGAATTATAAAGCCCGGCGGAGCCCTCTATTTATCAACGCCCAATATCCTTTCGCTCAAATCGCGCCTAAGATTTCTTTTTCAAGGATTCTATTACAGCTTTAAACCCTTGGAAATAAATAACCATGATGGCCTGCAACATGTGGCATCGCGCACATTGGACCAATACAACTACATTGCTGTTAAAAATGGATTTAGCCAAGCTGAATACGAAATCGACAGGCGGCAAAGCACTTCTGCCTGGTTATTGGTGCTGCTTGGCCCCTGGATGTGGCTGCATGCTGTGATTAAAAGGGTGCCAACCATCCACAACACCAAGAAACTATTGTTGGGGCGTTTACTTTTCTTGTGTTTCAGGAACCAAAAAGGAAGGGCTTAACCAATAATCTACACCCAATGGCAGCTAACTGGCAAAACCGCACCGAACTACTCATTGGCCCCGAAAAGTTACAAAAGCTAAAAGCAAGCCATGTGCTTGTTGCCGGACTAGGTGGTGTAGGCTCCTATGCCGCCGAGCAGTTGGCAAGGGCCGGTATTGGCAAGCTCACCATTGTGGATGGGGATGTTGTTCATGCAAGCAACCGCAACCGTCAGCTGATAGCCCTCACAAGCACACATGGCAAGCCCAAAAGCGATGTTCTGGCCGACCGGCTGTGCGATATCAACCCGGAAATTGAGCTGGAAGTGGTCAATCAGTATCTTAAGGACCAGGCTTTGCTGGATGTGCTCGATAGCCCGTATGATTTTGTAATCGATGCCATTGACACCCTGGCCCCAAAGGTGTACCTGCTCTATCATGCCTACAACAAGGGCCTGAAAGTGGTCAGTTCGATGGGTGCAGGAGGAAAAATTGACCCCGCTCAAGTGCAGGCGGTTGATATTGCCGAAACCAACAATTGCCGCCTGGCTTATTATATCCGCAAAAAGTTGCACAAACTCGATGTTTGGACGGGCATCACAGCTGTATATTCTCCTGAACCTGTTTCCAAAATGGCCGTTGTTGAATCATTGGGTGAGTTCAACAAGCGCTCTACAGTTGGCACCATTTCTTATATGCCCGCCATTTTTGGATGCGTTTGTGCAAGCGTAGTGCTAAGGGATTTATTATCTTAGCAGCTTATAATTGTAATAAATTAAACATCATGAAAATACATTTACTCCTGCTGGCCTTTTTATGGCCTTTTTTAATCCATTCTCAAAATCAGCTCACCTATCAGCTTCCCCCACAGGAAGTTATTGATTTGGTTGATGCCCCGGCAACGCCAACAATGAGTATCAGTCCCAACAACAGCCATATTCTGTTGCTCGACAGGCCTGAATTACCTTCAATAATCGATCTGGCAGCAGAGGAATTGCGCAGTTAGGAGGCATCCGGATTGACCCGGCGCCACCACACGGCTGCAGCCGGTCGGGCTACAGCATTTTCGATATGACTTACCAGATATTACAGGTGAACAAATGCGAAAAGTTGGCGGCTTGCCGATCAATCCGCGAATCAGCAATGAGCTGGTCGCCCGACGAAAACTATATTGCCTTTACCAACACAACAGACTATGGGATTGAATTATGGATGGTGGATGCCACTGCCGAAGCGCAAAACTGCCATTACCCTACCTGAACGATGCCATGGGCAGCAGCAGCATGAGCTGGCTTTCCGACAGCAAAAGAATCATTTTTAAAGCCATACCGGCAGACAGGCCTGATGCCCCCGGCAGCACCTAATTCTGCTGATACCGCTGGTACAGCAATCTTTGGGCAAAAGCCGCCGTAGCACCTACCAGGATTTACATTAAGCAACCCATACGAAGAAGCCTTGTTGACTATTAATCACTTCGCAGCTTGTGGTCAGCGATATTTATGGCAATGCCATGCCTTTGGGCGAACCTGGTGTCATCTGGTGGTTCAGTCCTTCGCCCGATGGGCAGTATGTTTTGTAAATACAATTCAGAAGCCCTACTCCTATATTGTGCCTTACAGCCGTTTTCCCCAACAATATCAGATCATTAACCCGAAGGAAATTGCTTCAGAACCCCGCGCCGCAATCCCCTTGCCGACAATATCCCGCAGGGTTTTGATGCCGTGCGCCAATATCTCCGCAGCCTGTCGTGGCGATCGGATGTTCTCTGCCACCTTGTTTTGGGCTGAAGTCATTGATGAAGGCGACCCCGGCTATGGAAAACCACCTACCGCGACCAGGCTTTTCTACCTGAGGCTCCTTTCACAGAGGAACCCACAGCCGTTTTAAGCTCGAAAGGCGATATGCCGGCATCAGCTGGGGCGTTGACGATTATGCACTTTTAAGCGAATACTATGTCGCGACCGCCGTTCGGTTAGCTATTCTTTAACCCGGGCGATTACCCAGGAACCAAACGTTGTTTTTGACCGCTCCACAGAAGACCGCTACAATGGCCCGGGCAGGCCTTTGATGGCGTTAACAACCAATATGGATTTAATGTGATGCAATTTGATATGAAGGCTCGAATATTTACCTTTCGGGACAAGGGGCATCCCCTGATGGAAACTTTCCATTTATACATGCTTATCACATCCATTCGGGGAAAGCAATCCCCTTTGGCAATGCGGAAGCACCTTATTACGAATATGTTGTATGTTGATCGACACAGTAAGAAGGCCTTCGTTGATTACGCAACGTGAATCAACAGAAAATGAACCCGAATTACTATTTGCGTAATCTCAGACAATACGCTGACACAAATCACCGATTTCCCGATCCCTTTGTTGCCCTGCAAAACCTTCAAAAGAAGTGATTCATTATGAAAGCGGAAAGATGGTATCCCGCTGAATGGAACCCTTTATCTGCCCACAGGTTTCAAAACCCGACAGATGCCCCCTTGCTCCACTTTGCTGTGGGCGTATCCGCTACGCGAATTTAAAAGCAGTGATGCAGCCGGACAAGTGAGCGGATCACCTTACACCTACACCCGCATGGGGGCTAGCTCGCCCATAGTATTACGCAAGGCTATGCCGTGCTCAACAACGCCAGCTTCCCTATTGTGGGCGAAGGTGATGAAGAACCCAACGACACCTTTGTTGAACAATTAGTTGCCAATGCAGAAGCAGCCATCAGCAAGCTGGTTGAAATGGGCACTTCCGATCGGGGAGCGTATGGCAGTTTCCGGGCATTCCTATGGTGCCTTTATGACGGCCAACCTGTTTTACCTATTCCGGATTTGTTTGCTACCGGCATAGCTCGCAGTGGCGCATACAACCGCAGCCTCGACCCCATCCGGCTTTCAGGGTGAGGAAAGCCGACCTATTGGTATACTCTCGATGTTTACAATTGCGTCCCATTTATGCATAATGACAAAATTCAGGCACCCATTTTGTTGATACATGGTGCCGACGACAACAATTCTCGGGCACTTTTCCCTTGCAAAAGCGAGCGCTATTACGATGCCCTGCGCGGCCACGGGGCAATTGCCCGACTGGTAATGCTTCCACGAAAGCCACGGTTACCGTGCTCGCGAATCGGTTTTGCATATGCATTGGGAGGATCAACTGGCTGATAAATATGTGAAAAAACAAGACAGACCAATAAATTGACCTGCTAAGCATTATAGCGCTTTTTGTTCTACTCAAAATAGACAAACTGTTCTCGTTTTCATAAACAGGCTACTTTCGGGAAAAAAGTATCTTTTGAATATTAAACGAAACCGACTGCTCATATAAAAGCATGGGCTAAAAGTTTTTTATTAAAGCACATAGTGGCTCCGGAAGGGCAGGTGGGTGGGCAATTACATTTTTTTCACACTAAGCACCACAAAGTAGTCTTCATTTTCACCTTACAATTCCGCTGTTTCTGCGATTGTCTCTCCCTTTGTGCGCCTTAGTGGCTTTGTGGGAAATTTATCCTATCCAACGGAGTATATTCATACAGGAAAACAACTATAATTATGAATGAATGAGCTAAATGATTATTGATTGTGCTGGCATAACAAAGAGTAATAATCTAAACCCAGGTATCAGATTAATATTTTAACCGAATGCCCTTGAAAATAGCTTTAATTTCGTTTTTGCTTATTTTTGCACAAAACAGCCATCTTGCTCCAATCTAATGAAGGCATCCAATCCTGAAAGAACATGAAAATTCTTTATCTCCTCGTTTTTGTTTTACTATCTGCAGGGTAGGCCTGTTCTGCCAATCAAGGCAACACAACGGTTTCTGAAACAGTTGAAAACCCATTTTGAACCAAAAGCAAAACCAAGCAAGGAAGCTGATGACCTCGACGAACTGATTGGAGGCTGCTTCCGGTCGCAGACTTGCCATGCTGGGCGAGGCCTCCATGGCACTCAGGAGTTCTATGCCTGGCGTTCTATAATTAGCAAACGCCTGATCGAAGAACATTCTTTCTCATTTATAGCCGTTGAAGGGGACCTGGGCTTCGCTTTACTGCCCTAACAAATATGTGAAACATTTTGAAAATGCTCCTGCATCAGCTATAGAGGCAAATTTCTACCAATTCAACCGCTACCCGAATGGATGTGGGGCAATACCGCCGAAGTGGTGAATTGGATCGAGGGTTACGGAATTTAATTCAGGGAAACAGCCCGGATGAATGGCTTCGGTTTTTATGGCATGGATGTTTGCTGGGCAATGGGAAGCCATGGACGATTCGCTTGAATACGCAGGGACTTTATATTCCAGTAGCATTATGATGCTATTGGTAAAGCAGCTGCAGTGTTTTGCCCATTTCGACCGCGACCAGTGGATGTATGCACGGGCAACTGCCAGGATGAATTATTCGTGTGAGCAGGAAATGAAAGAATTGGTTGAACTGCTTGCCAACTTGCGCGACCACCTTGAAAAAGACGATAAAAATGCCTATTTCAGGGCCAAGCAAAACGCCATAGTGGTTAAAAATGCTGAAGATTACTCGGCTGGCCGTTAAAGACACAACGATTCATGGAACAGCCGGGCTGACCAAGTATGTGGTTGTCCATTAAACGACTACTCGACACCTAAGTAATCTGAAAGCGTGCTGGGGTATGTCTGGGCACATAACACCCATGTTGGAGATGCAGCGCCACCAGTATGCACCAATACGGCATGCGCAATATTGGCTTTTTCAAGTCGTAAGGAAATGGGACAAGATCAGGTATTTCGCCGGGATTTTGGCACCTACAGCGGCAAAGTGAATGCCGGCCACCAATGGGGGGAGCCTATGCGGATTATGGATGTTCCCAAAGCCATGCATGGCAGCCTGGAGGATGTTCGAGTAAATTTGAAGCACCTGACTTTATGCTTATTTTTGATCAAAATACCCGCGAAGAGTCATTTTTGCAGCACCAATCGGCACACAGGGCAACAGGCGTTATATATAACCCACGAAACGAAGTTGGTAATTATACCAAGCCTTTTTACAAAAACGCTATGATGCCTTCATTTTCATCCGCGAAACGACTGCATTATCGGTTGTGAAACCGAATAGAATCCTATAACAATATGGCAAGAAAGCAGCGTTGGTGTAAACACCCACAAATTAGTAAAACCGTGACTCTACACTTATCGAACTTGCTCTGCCTCAGGCAATTTAGCCAGCTGGCCTGAAAAGCTGGTCGGATGTGAGAATGCCCCCAACTATGAACTTTTAAACCCGCTTGCCTGAAAGCATGTGCCACCCAGGTGTTGCAAGTGTTGAAACTGTGATAGTTTCCTCAGCAAGAAAGAAAACCTTTGAATGGTTGCGGTATTTGCTGTTTTGAATAATGCCCCTTTCTGTGCGCGCTTTCTTGAAACTGTCCGACAAAAAGCGGCACAATTCTTTGCATATGCATCTGCATCAAGTTTCAGGCGTAAGATATGGCTAGGACAGCATACCGGGATTGCCGGATTTGAGTCATACCCAAAACACAAGATCACACTTGGTGTTGGCACCAGAATGGCTTTTGCCCCAGCTATCAAACCATCTTCCGATTGGTAAAAGTTTATCGCCCCAACCCGCTTCCACATAATTGTACTGGCGGTAGCGGTCTATTTTCAGCCAGTCAGCAGAGTCTCACATCCTTGGTCTTTAAAACGATAGCTGTAGCCAGTCGTGCTTCACAACAAATACCTCGTAAACATCATCAAACGAAGAATCAAATAAGGAAGCTTCCTAACAGATCCACCGGCAGTGTGATGACCCGGCACACCATCAGCACAAAGGCCAACATGGCAAACCATTTGATTCCACTCTCTTTATGCTGTTTTCCATGGCATTCTCAGATTAATGGTCAGGCTAACCAAATAGGCCAATGCAGCGATCAGCATCACAAGGTAATATCCGGCTTCAACAGCAACCAGGGTAGCCAGCAAGCCGTACTGATTACCGAAAACATCCATTGATAGCCTATACTCAGGGAATTAAGTTTCTTTATTTTGTTTGGAAAGCAGCCCCAATCCAACCGGAAAAGGTATGCCCATCAAAAATGCCAGCGTCAATGGTGACGATGCTACCAACACTTTTTAATGGCCATGGGTTGGCTGATGCTTAATTTAGCATGGGCGTCGTGCCAAGCAAGGGTTAGAAACAACAACAAAACCAAAACAATGGCGGCTATATAAACGATAAAATGCTGCTTGCCCCTGATTAAAGTGTACAATTCGAAAAGCACCTGATCCCGAAAAATCAGCATCCCACTCAAAACAGCGGCGGCGGCATAAATCGGGTGGCCAAAATAGAGCGTGAATTGTTGTATGAGGATGATTTCGGGCTAAACATAAACCCAATACCAATTCCACTGAAATGAAGCAGGGCATGCTTTGCCCTCCCTTAAACCCTATGAAAAATAATGGTATGATTATCAGCAGCAAGGCAGCCAAGGTGATTTGAACCAGCGTGAGCAACACAATCAGGTAGCCCACCTGAGGAAGGGCACTGCCGACTGGCCAAAAGATTTCTTCATCTTGTGGCAAACGGTTTATCTTAAGAAATTGAGAGAAAATAAGGTCTGGCTGTCGGTTGCCGGCCTGATCTGAAAATTCGTAATCATTATACAAATCCATGCGATTTCCTGACATTAGCTGATCGACCAATATGAGGAAACTATCATCTTGCAGTTGATTGAAATACGTCCTTTCCCCGTCTTCAATGCCAGGAAATAGCGAGCGGATCAAAATTGTGCAGTTTGCAAAGGCTCTACGCGCTCTATTTCAGTGACTTCAACAGCTGATTTCTTTAAACCATGGTAAGGGTGCCCCAGCCTCTTATGGCCATAATGTGGTTTTCGGCATATCCGGGAGCCTTTGCGCTGCTGTTTCCACTAAAGTTGCTAACATTTTGAGGCTGTTTCGTGCCGGATAATCCATCCAAACGGTAACAGCTATCATCCCATCTGCTGACAAGCGATCCCACATTTCGGCAAAAGCCTCCAAAGTGAAAAGGTATTGTTCCTGCAAAGCATTGATGCCTGGAACTTCCACCAAAAGATTCTATCACTGGCAGTATGATCAGGTCGTATTTACTGGTGTCGGCCATCAGGTAGCTACGGGTGCATATTCACAATATGGATGTGCTGCTTTGGAAAAGGCATATGCTTTTTCAATAAATCAATAGCAACCTTGTTGTCTCCACCGCCGTGATGGAAGCAGCCCCACGCGCGAGGGCATGCGCGGCATAAAGTCCTGTGCCTGCATCAGGAATCATGACTTTTTCAGGCTTCGAAATCACAAAAGGCAGGGCATTCGTGGCGTAATCCAGAAAATGGCTGCTGTCGTCCACGCCAAAATCCACCAATGCACCATACCAGTTGCCATTGTTATACAGGGCTTGCTGCACAGGCAATGGCTTGCGTAAGTGAGACTAAGTCCGGGGGCAAACGCAAGGCTTCGGCTTTAATCAATTTCATTTCGCCGAAGGGGCTGGTTTTTTCATCTACTACAACAGCACTGGCAACAGCATGGCACGCGACAGGCTTTTGTATTGCGACATAGGTAGCACAGGAGTGGATTTAAATCCATAAAACTGAACAAGCATTGCCGGAATCAGAAAATACAAACTTCGTAAAAGTTGTGCTTTTAAGAAGCAAAATACCGCCCAATAAAGGAAGCAAGGGTAAATTACAAAAAGGAAGCGCTTGCAGGCAAATGCCAGAAAAAGAAAAATAGCATCAACAGGCTACCCAAGCCTGAACCAAACAGATCAGCAAAATAAAGTGTACCAATGCGCGACACATAATTCGGGGCCAGTTAGGCCAATGGCCATTGCCCCAGAAAAAGGGACAAACAGCGCAAAATAACTCAAGATCAATCAAGTGATATGGCTTTGTCCAAAAGCAAATAAGAATCAAAAGCAAGCCACCAAATACCTGGCCTGAAAGTGCATAATAAGGCCCCATGCTTGTAGCCGTTAGCAGCAACAGTGCCGGCAAACTTAATTCTATATGCCTTGTCAACCAATTTTTTAAAAATGTGAGGGCTGTACCACTTGCGCCAAAAGCTCAACAAAGCCACCGAAATCACCATATAGGCAAAATGGTTCCATTGGCTGATGGATAAAATCTGCATCAGGGCAAGCTGAAAGGCGATCATCGAAGCCGAAAGCAGTCCGATGGCTGTATATAAGCGTTTATTCATTCCCTTTGTTCCATTTGAGATTTCTGCCTATCATATCGCAAGCTCATTCCTGTCTTCCAAAAAGCTTTATTCTTTGCTCCTGGTAAAAGGCACAAAGCGCACGGCCATCAGGTTGGTTGTTTTAATCTCACCTTCCAGCTTTTCCAACAGGATAAGGGTCTGCACCATAAAAGGTGAACCCACCGGAATAATCATTTTCCCCCCTTCCTTGAGTTGTTCAATCAAAGGTGGCGGGATGTATTCGGCGGCAGCCGTTACCACTATGGCATCAAAAGGGCCTTTGTGAGGGAGGCCAAAATAGCCATCGCCAACAATTACTTCCACATTGCTGTACCCCAGATCATTTAGAAGTGTTTTTGCCTGTTCGCCCAGTTCAGGCACGATTTCAATGGTATAAACATCCTCCACAATCTCGGCCAAAACAGCTCCCTGATAACCCGATCCGGCCCCAATTTCGAGCACACGGTGACCCGGTTGCGGATCAACCAGTTGCGTCATATAGGCCACAATAAACGGCTGTGAAATGGTTTGCCCGTAACCAATCGGCATGGGGTTGTCGTCGTAGGCGCGGGCTTGACTCCGCTGGGGCACAAACAAATGCCGCTCCACCTTGCGCATGGCATCAAGTGTTGGCTCGTGATTGATCCCCCGTGAAGCTATCTGATTGCGAACCATATTGTTGCGCAAGCGCTCATAATTTTGTGCCCACAGAGGCAGGCCAAATAAAACGATCAACACAACTGCAATTATCCTTTTCATCTTGTCTTTTTTTTTGAAGGCACAATATACAAAAAAACAGGTAATAATGCAGTGTACAAAAAATGCGCTCTGATTGCCAGCCCATCTGTTATATCAATATTTTTACCTATTCATTTGTGGGTCGAAAAGACTGAAAACATTATATTTGCATGAATTATGCACTACAAACAAAACCAAATTATGAAAAAGAAAATTTTAGCGCTTAGCCTGTTCTCAATTATTGCCATGCTCTTTTTTGCACAATGCCAAAAAGACAGCGAAAAAAAGTATCATTACGATTTAAAATTTATCACCGAAAACTACAAGCCCCTCAATTACAGTCTCGATGGTAAAATTACCGGCCTCGCCCCCGAACTGCTTGAAGAAATCTGTGATCAACTAAACATCCCGTTTAATCCAACCATTATGCCCTGGAATGAAGGCTACAACACAGCCCTGAACACAGAGAATGCGGTGCTTTTTTCAACCGCTTTAAATGCTGAACGCAAAAACCAATTCAAATGGGCAGGTCCTATCGCAGCCCTTGAATGGGTTTTTTATGCAAAGGCCCAGAATCATTTGCAGCTTCAATCGCTCGACGATGCCCGGCAAGTTGGTGCAATCGGGGTGATTCAGGATTATGCCATGGAACAATACCTCCTGGGACAAAATTTCACCAACCTTGTATATTGCACTGACAACGAGGATGCATTTCAAAAATTATTGCAAGGGGAAATCGACCTTTACCCATCTGACAAGGTAACAGCAGAAGCTGCGCTGGAAACACTTAGCCAAACCATTTACAGCGTGAAGGAAGTGCTGCCCATACACACCGAGATGATCTATTTTGCCTTCAACCCCATGGTACCGGATGATGTTGTAACCGATTTTCAAAATACAATTGACAAACTCAAAAAAAGTGGGTTTGTCAGGGAATTGCATCAAAAATACCTGAATACTTCCCATTTTCCGGGCATTCTGCAAATTTATACTGAAGATTATCCACCCCTTACTTTTTTGAACAGCTATGGTGAAGCAAGTGGTTTCGGTGCCGATCTGGTGCATGAAATCATGAAACGCAACGGGATTTATGCCGATATAAAACTCTCCACCTGGAGCAATGGCTATGAGCTTGCCTTGCACAATCCCAATTTTTGCCTCTTTACCATGGACCGCACCGAAATCAGGGAAAACCTGTTTCAGTGGGTGGGCCCCATAGGCACCAATGCCACTTACTTTTATACCAAAGCCGGATCGGGTATCAGCATCAACAGCCTGGATGACGCACGCAACCTGGGTTCGGTTGGAACAGTAAGTTCTTGGTTTTCTGATCAGCATTTGCGCGATTTAGGCTTCACAAACCTTGTTTCGGAAGAGGATCCGGGGGCCATCACCAAAAAGCTTATGCAAGGCGAAGTGGATGCCTTTGTTTGCTCAGAGGTAACTTTCCCCACCATACTGCGCGAACAAGGATTTTCCTACGAACAAATCGTCCCTGCATTCACTTTGATGTCGTCGGATTATTATGTTTCATTTTCAAAAAGTACCGATGCATCATTTGTGGGACAGTGGCAAATCACGCTGGATGCGATGAAAGCTGATGGGACCTATGCGGCGATCTATAACCGGTGGTTTCCGAATTAAACAGTCGGTGTTTGAATTACTGATGTTTAGCACAAGCGGTAAATGACCCTGGCTTGAGTTATCAAATTATTTATTACTGGTGTACTTTTAACGCGAAGCGCGGACTATAGCCCCCATATCCGCCCCGGCGGACAGGCTCCCCGCCAGCGGGGGCTTCATCGCTGCTGAATGTGAACAAATGGTGAAGTAACGATCCCCAAACCAAAATTCTACTACACTTTACACCGGGCAGAAGCCCCCTATTTCGGGGAGCCTGTCCGCCGGGGCGGATATGGGGGCAACAAAAACATCTAAAACTACAAAACCGTCAACCAAACCCAAAATCATCAAATAACCAGTAAACCAATTTCAGATAGAAATACCTGTTTTTAGCGCGAAGCGCGGACTATTGCCCCCAAATCATCTAAAACAACAAAATCGTCAACCAAACCCAAAATCATCAAATAACCAGTAAACCAATTTCAGGATGAAACACCTTCCATCAGTACCAGGTAAACCCTACAAGCAACTAGTTTTCAAAGGCAATCAACGTATTGTTATAGCCTGGTTTCACCAATGGCACAAGACGAAAAGCGGTACTAAAAAGGTGTAATTATTACTGAATGGCTGGTTCCTTTGGGTAGCCGTAAACTTACGGTCGAGTTCCCCATTGCTGTTTAAATCGTGGTAAACTGTTACTAGGTACTCACCAGGTGGCAGGTGGAAACAAAACTGAGCTTGCGCTTTGGTGCCAGCTTTACTTTTGTTTGTGTACAAATGTGTTTTGGCAAAACCGAGCCATCATAAATGCACAACCACCTCCTTCCTGAAAGGCCCTAATTTGCGTAACTTCTACTTTCGAGCAGGGTTTTTCGGGCTCATTGAATGACCCCAACAAAACAGTTGCTGAAACCATTATAAACCAAAACAATACATTTTTTTATTCGATACATTGTAAACTGATTTGCTATCACCTGTAATGCTTTTCCTTGTTGGTTTTGCCTGCAATTTCAATTGGCGACTGACTGCTGTAGCATCAAGCCGTTTAACCCAAACAACTGTCATGCCTAATATCTTCTGAAGTGGAGCAAATGAACTTCGCTGCACACTATTTGCTTTTTATCCAAATCGCTAATGCAAGTCAAAAAATGTTTTACCTATTTCATACTATGATAAGAGCAGCAAATATACGTGAATTACCCTGAACATGAGGATCAAAACAGGTTTACAAAATTGAAGCACCTATGGCAATTTGGGCTTATTTCACCTCTTCGCTGCCATCGCTGTGGCGGGCAAATCGCCCCTTGTCAATTGATGCACCTGGATCGTGGCGGTTATGTGCCAGCCACCGAAGCCATCTTTCTGGTAGTCGTAAAACGCCTGCCTGATTTCGGCCTGGGTGTTCATCACAAGCACCATGTTGCTGCACAATAGGTTCATTGATTGGCCTTCCCTGAGCAATACCACAAAATTCTCCTCCTTGCCGCTGAGCAATTCAAGGATCTATCTGATCTTAACTTCAATGGCTTGCCCGGCTTCAACCCTCCACACCGTTGAGCAAAATAGAGGAGCCACGATAAAAGTACAGGCAACGATTAGCCTGCTCACTGGCCGGAGGGATTTGGCACAAAGCACCTGCTCCTCGAAAATGCATATTCCAGATAGCCACTTCATTTTCCGGATCAGCAGCCCAAGAATCCGGTGCCGGATCGAGGGTTTTGATACCGCCCCCAATCACCAGCTATCGGGTAATGGTGGTTTTTTTACCGTCCTTGTCCGTTAGTTGGTGCTGTGGAATATCTTCTACCACAACATTTGAAGTGGTATCCACTCATTTTCTTTGCCGCCGGCAATTTGAGCCACACCTGAAAAAGCTCCAGGGGGTTGTCTTGACTTCACTTCAACAAACAAAGATCTCTTCTTTCACACTTAAATCGATCCGCTTCGCCATCCACTGCACATCGCCACACCATAGCGACCCGCCTGTCCGTGCGAATCAGCGTATTCACCATGCCTTGTGTAACAATGGTTACGGTTTCGAAACCCCGGTGGGGATAGCCGGAAAACCAGGGATTGTTTCGCCATGGTACAGTATTCAGGGCAGTTCGAAGAATCGAAAATCCGCCGATTCTATCCGTTGATCAGATCGCTTTGGCCCATCTTACCGCTTCCGGGCGGATACCATCTGATGGTGGGCGCAAAATATAAAGGATTGTTTACAGGCCACATAAAAGCTGAGTGGCTTGAGGTTTACAATAGAATCTTTGACATATGGAAAACTATTTTATTATTTCTAAAATGAAAGTATTTTATGATCTCAAAGGTAATGCATTAATATTTGAATGAAAAATACGACTTTTCCCGCATTCTGACAGGATTCCCATATTTTCTTTTGTATCGCTAATTTAAAAACCTCAAGCTAAGAAAAAACAATCTTTACCTCTACCCCTTTTATTTTATTGTATTTAGCTGCAATAGCCGATGAAAACTGAATATTTTTTACTGGAACAACCAGATAAACCCCAGTATAAATGTGCAGCGAGTTAGCGGTTGCTCCCGATGGCACCCTTACCTGGCCGAATTGATTATCGACATTTAGCGAAACCGGCTTAACCCCATGTGCATGTGCGCTCATACGATATAAGCCAATGGACAGCGGATAATTTTTCGCAGAAGCGGCTGGAACTGTGGGGCAATTGATGTACCAATATGCCTAACAATGAAGTCCATATTTTGCCATCACACCTGATAACCAGCTTTATATTGGTATGCAGGATTCCATCTTCTGGTTTAATGCTTCGGCTAATTTGTGGAATCTTATTATGTGCCTGATTATATAGGCGGTATGATGGTTGACGAAAGTGGCAGGCTGCTTATCCTGCAGTCGGTTGACATCAGCTCCGACCACCGCTTCTTGATTACAGAATTTGAAGCGGGCAGCCTCACAACAGTTGCCACGATCGAATATGACTTTCCTCAGGTGCTATTCTTTTATCCGCGCATCATGAACGAGGCCAATCGCATTTTCAGGTTGATGGCACCTTTATGTTTCCATTGCAAGGGCTTCAACGCACCAAAATTATTATTTCAAAGGGGATGCTACGAGGGTTTCACAGCCCTGAAAGAACACTCCTAACCACCTTTAACCTCAGCTCAATGGTAGTTAGCACGCAAGGGGAAATAATCATTTCGCACCGTAGGCCAGCTGCCTTTTACACCCTGGCTTTAAAGTCGTATGATTTTGATTTGGACGATTGGGTGGCATTCGATATGGATGGCCTGAATGCCGGTGCCAATATGCCAATCACCTGGCGTATGACCAGGGCAGACTGACTTTACCTATAGCGGGGAGTTTAATACAGGCTTTGTTTACAGGTATGGCGACAATGGCTAGGGATAGCCAGCCAGGCGATGCCATTGGCATTGCCCATATGCCAAAAACTGGCTTTTGATTTGAGCAACAGCTCCTTTTCTGATGCATGGCACGGGAGCCGGAGCCACGCTCTTTTGCGGTGCGCCGCTTTGTGGATGAAACCACTTCAGTGGCTGATTCTAAACACAACTTTTTCTGCAATTATATCCAAATCCTGCTAAAAGCCATTTTACCATGGATCTTTCAAACAGCCCGATGGAGCTAAATGCAGCTATCATGAGCCTGTTTGATAACAAAGGCCAGTTCATCAGGCAATGGCATTATTTGCAGCCTAAAACAACAATTGATGTGGCTGATTTACCAAAAGGCTTGTATCTGTTGTTGTACAAGATGGCCAATACAAACACACACACAAAATATTATTGTACAATAATTTACACAAACATCCCTGTTGGTGGTTGCAACCACTAACAGGATGATTCAATATTCCCTGCTTGTTATCAGCATGGGGCTTACATCTGCAAAAACCTTGTTTTTTGCATAAAGATGTTTATTTTCGTTTTCTGAAAATGAAATAAGCCATAAGAATAAATATTCATACCTACTTACATGAATATTTTTCTTTTGGCGATTCCATCTGACCGCTATAAAATAAAAAAATTACAGATGAAAACACTGCTGTATGTTGCACTTCTATTGGTCTTGCTTTCGAATTGTGCCCTCCGAAAAAGTGTTTCTGATGCCTCATTGACCGATAATCCCCTTTTGCGCTATGATATCATAGAAAAAAGTCAACTTATTGATGGCAGCATTATTGCATTTTATATACAACACAGCGACAAATCCAGTATGATTCCTGAATCGGTCATATGGTGCCTTTTTAATAACGACACCCTTTTGCACAAAACCTATTACGGCCATATGCGCTCCCTCGAACCGGCAAGTTTTGGCATAACCAATCCCATTCCAACCGAAGCTGAAGTTGTTGCGGCCTACGGTGCTGAATTTGCCGAAACAGGTTCTTTCGTTTATTTGGAAAAGCAATCAGGTAATTATATACTGCACGAAATAAAAACCAGCCCCAGGGATGGGGAGGGAATTGAAATTCATTCCTATCCGATAAAATGAACAGCTGGGTCTGTCTAACATCTGCATAGATGTCTGCCCCCAACCAGCTCAATCTCAAATTTCTGTATTGACAAGGGAAATGCTTGATGAATAAATTATCGAACACAATTAAGATGGTTTTCCAAGAATATCAATAGTACAAGATCATAATCAGCTTAATGGCACAATAATTGTTTTCAAAAGGACGTTTTCAATCGATTGCAAAACGCATCTGTACGAACCCCTAAAACCCAAATTAAGATGAATGCCTTAAAAAAATCCCTTATCCTGATTTTTGCTGCAAGTATGCTTGCCCTTGCAAATTATCCAAGCTTCGCACAAGAAAGTTTCAAGCTTTCAGACTACAAAAACCCCGATTACACCTACCGCGCACTTGATTTTGACTTTAATCTCAACGGGAGCAATTCTCTTTTCAGAGAAAATATCGACAATGACCTGCTCCATTCAAGAACATTCACAGGATTCAGTGCAATGTTTAACCCTACATACCATGCAAGGAAAAACACAGCAAGCTATCAGGGGCATCAAATGGGCAGCATAAGCTTTGAGCCGAGATGGCTCAGCACTAAAAGAACTGCTGAAATTCCATCCTTTTTTGAGGAAACATCAAAAAACATCAGCCTGCTTTCTGGATTCTGGGCCCATTCAACCAACCGCTTTTACAATCAAAAACAACAATTTGTAGAGCTGGGTTTTGGGTTAAGTTCAGATTCATACTATAATAAGTATGATCGCGAATACACCCCTAAAACCTATCCTTTCGAGCACAAAAGCATCAGCCAACTTTACGCGATTGCTACTAATATTGATGTGATGGCAGGGATGGGCAGAATTGAAGAAGTTCAGGATGCACGCCTCGCGATGTATATAATTGAAGACCTTGAAAAGTCGGGGGACCTGGCCAGAAAGCCAGATGCAAATGAAATACTGGAATTGGCACATTTTATCACAAGTATCAAAAACGAACGGTATTTTGATCAGCGCCTGCGCCATATCAGCGAGATAACAGCTGTGGATTCATTGCTCGATGCCATGGGATTGAAAGGCACATCAGGCGCATCCTACTACACCCTCCTCAATGACAATTGGAGCCATTCAGCCGGACCGGTGCGCAGCAGTGGCAACAGATTGTCTGTAGGATTTGGCCCCTCTCTCTTTTACAGATCAGATAAAGACCTTGATTTCTTGCATGATTCCATTACCAATCAAGCCCAATTAATTGATTACAAAAATGAATGGAATGAAACGCGCACGACTACCGGGCTTGATATAAAAGCAAACTATAGCAGGGAAAAACCCATCAATTTGTATTGGCAGAATTCGACCAACTTTTCAGCAAATTATAATATCAGCAATGAAGGTACAAAAACGAAATTTATTGAACAGGAAGTGGTCATGACAGACATCGCTATCGAAAATAAATTTAGCAGCCTTCACATTTCAGCATCGAATACTGTTGGGTATTATCCCAACAGCAGGACCAGTGTCCAAATGGGTGCCAGGGCATATTATTACCAAATCTTTAGTGAGTTTCCTGAAAATGAGACCGAAGCGTATATTTATACCCCTATATATATAAGTGCAGGAATCTTTGCCTCAGCCGATTACTATGTGTCGCCCCGTTTGCGTGTCAATCTTTCTTTTTCAAGCAACGCTATATTTGCAACGGAGAAAAGAAAAAACTCTGTTTTTGTAACAGAAGAAAAGATTCAGTTTAACAATATCAACACTTCTCTTACGGCCGGTTTTGTTTATAGTATTTTTTAGGCACAGCCGGTATTCTTAAGCCATCACTAAGCCGGACCGCATCTTATTTTCAATGTGTTTGAATGATAAGGATTGTGGTCCGGCTTTTCTCTTTTTGGGGGTATTGAGGGGGATAAGGGGGTTGGGTTTCAGGTACACGGCAGTGAGGGCCAGCGAAGGCCTTGGTCCTGAAATGTAAAAAACACAACTCATAATGCTCATATTTTAAAGCTATTAGAAAACTACCTTCTGCTCTATTAATAAATTTACTTTTGAATAGAAAGCATTTGTTTTGTATTTTTGTTGTATGCATTTCCGTAAAAGAAATGAATGGCTGTTTAACCAGATAAAAAAATGGAACATGAATATACAGGCTGAAAAAGCAATTATTATAGAACAATTCAAAAAGCTTGACGATATAAACCTGATTCATGCTATTAAGAATTTGCTTGATTACGCATCAAAAAAGGATCAAGAGATCCTGGAAATTCCGGAGGCCCACCAAAAACTCGTAATGGAACGTTTTGATAAAGTTCGCAAGAACCAGGAAAGACTATTGGATTGGGATGAGGCAAAAAAAACGCTGAAAGCCTGATGAAAAAATACCAGGTTAAGATTGAACCCGATGCCCTGGTGGATATTCAGGAAATTAGCGACTGGTACAACGATCAGCAGACAGGTCTTGGCAAAAGGTTTCAGAAAACAGCTATCAAATCCATTAACTCCCTGAGTGCAAACCCGCAGATATATGCCTTCCGTTACAAGGAAATCCGCTGTGTGATTATCAAGAAATTCCCATACATGGCTCATTTCTATATCAACGATGAAAATAATACAGTTGAGGTTTTAGCGGTCATCAGTACTGGCCGCAATCCAAAAATCTGGCAAGAAAAAACGATTGGTACTTGAAAATGATTTGGTTCTCACCACGCATAAAACAAGCATAATGCCCAAATCCATGTAATTTTTTGATGGCCGATAAACAACAGTCAAGAAGCTGATACATCAAAGCCGACTTTTAATTCTGGCCTTAACTTCATCCCACCCTGCTCCGCTTTGAGGGGGTTATTGTTTTTTCAAATATTTAAATAAACTATATTTGCCAATCCAAAAAACCAAAATATGAATAACACATTCCTCAGACTATTTTTTATTCTATTTCTCAGCATATACAGCATGACTGCAATCGCCCAAAAAAGATCAGTATCTGGGTATATATCCAATAGCAGACAAGATATTCCGGCTCCTGTTAATTTTACCGCTGATGCACAGGGTGCTTCATTAGAATATGATAATGACAGTTTGCAAGCTATTGGTCAACTCAAGCACCATCAGGGTTACGTAATTTTAAATAACGGTGAAGAGCTATGGGGAGAAGTTGAAGTCGTTTACCGGAAACGTAATCCATCCCAGTTTACCTTTAAGGAAAACAATTCAACTACCTCCCGGCTGATGACCCCTGAAAACGTTGTTGAATTTGGCTTTGAGGGTTTTAGATATGTTTCGCGCAATTTCAAGTACGATACACGCCCCTACAACCTTAGCAGGCTGAGCAGATCAATAGATCCGATTTTTAATGAATTACATGGTTTTTTGCAGGTTTTAGTGTCAGGCCCTGTTGAGCTTTACCAGTTTACTGACAATTTAGGCCAGACGCATTTTTTAATCGGCGATGGCGATCGGGTTGATTTGTTGCTTCACAGCAGGTATCGTACTGATGCCATGTACGGAACGAATCGGGAGAATTTTGTTTACCAGTCCAATTACAAAGCAACTTTGCTCTATTATTTCGATGACTGCGAACAGGTTGGGGTTGCCGATGTAACCAAAGTTGCATATTCTGCCAATTCCCTTTCGGACGTAGTTTACAATTTTGGAAGCCGCTGTGGTTATGAAATGGAAAGGAACAAAATCAAGAAGGATCGGTGGGTAAACTTTGGAGTTACGGTCGGCATGAAAACAAGCACACTGTCATTTAGTTACAACAACACAACCTCTTCACACCTGAATTACCCTCATCTAATCGAAGCAAAATTCAACAATTCGACGAATTCTATTGTGGGGACTTTTTTGCTTGTGGATTTTCCCTGGCAGAATAACCGTTGGTCGTGGTATAATGAAATACTTGGAACCGGTTATGATTATAGAGGCAGCTACCAAAAGGTAAATGCTATTGGAAACACAGTGACCTATTCTACAAATATTAATTATTTAAGCCTGAAGTTGAGGTCTTTCTGGCAGTTAAATCAGCCACTCGACCGCATTGTGCTCTCGTATGGATTAGGTTTGGTAACGGACGGCACTACTTCTGAGCAAATAACCTGGATTGTTGAAACTTTGCCGGATAACAGGACAAAAAAAGAACAATCAAGTATCAAATTTAATGGTGGTATTGGCATTGCAGCGGCTATTGGAGCAAGGTACAATAAATGGGAGATAAGGTTGTACTATGAGCGCCCCAACAATAAAACCAAGACACAAAACAACCTGTTTACCAATATGCATGAAGTTGGGATGAGCCTAAATTACCGCTTTTTGTGAGACCCGCGGAGCCTGTCAGCCAAGGCCGGATAGGGGGGTTAAAACAGTAACTTAACCAATCAGTTAGAGGGGTTTATTACCCGTATAGTACTGCCAATAGTTCATGTCGGCTGCACTGATCACAACCAGGCCAAAGCCGTTAGTAGCCAGCGCAACCCTTATTTCATCATTGACCAAAGGAAGCAGCACGACTTGATGCACGGCCCGTCCCACTTCAAAATCATATATACCACTAAGGTGCGAAACAACAACCCTTCCACCTATTCCAGCAACAGCAAAACAACGACCTTTGCCACAGGCATCAACACTACTCAGTCGTTTGCCTTTTATTTTGATCTCATCCTCCAGGTAGGCACTTGCCAAACTTGCTGTATTCCATACATATACCCTGCCCTCATCACCGGTTGAGTAAAGTCTTTTACCTTCATCGTCAAAACTCAATGACCTGATCCAATTCTTGTGTCCGTGCAGTTCCTTTAACAGCTTTTGAGATTTTAAGTCATACAGCCTGATAATTTTGTCGGCACCTGCTGTTGCAAAACAATTGTTGTTGGGGCAAAAGTCAACGGCGAGCAAATCAGAGGATGCATCTGCAAGCTCAGCAAGCAAAGCGAATGGCTTGAGGCCGTAGAGAAACGCCTTTCCCTCAGCGGTAGCTAAAATCAAATACTTGTTGTCGCCTGAAAACTGTATATCGGTTATTGCCCCTGATCCCAATTGAAGGGATTCGACAATTGTACCGTTATCAAAACGCCACAATACCAATGCACCTCCCCTATCACCACTGGCCAACAAGAGGCTGTCGTGCGAAATGGCCAGAGATAAGATTGTTTGGGAGTGGCCTTGCGAAAAATGGTTCAATGTTTCAAAATTGATTGAATTGTACACCAGCACTTCCTCACCATCGGCCACAGCCAGGGCATGACCATTCACTGAGCTCGCTATAGCATAAACAATCTGTTGGTTATTGATGTGCTGGCGCATAACCTTGTTTTTCTGCGCAAACAACCCGGTAGCAAAGAAGCCCAACAGCAACGAAATTAATATAGCTTTTTTCATACGACTTTAATAACCAATACGTTTCACTTTTAAAATACTGTAAACCAAGCCAATTCCAACACCAGAAGCATTTATTTGCTTGTCGCTGTAAAAGCTGGCGTCCACTTTACCGAATTGATGCCATGCATGCAGGTAAAAACCCATTCTGTCGTTCATGGCATAGCGCAATCCATAGTCAACACGCAAACCATGCCAGGTGCTTAGTTCGCTGACGCTTCTGCTTTCGCGTATTCTCCTATTTGGTTCAAAAAGGCGGTATTCAATCCGGGAACCGATAATTTCAAAATTGTAATATTCCATTTTGAAGTGAAGCTTGCCGGTGAAATAGCCAATCCCGCCCGCAAGCTCAAGCTTGTTGAACAAACCTGTTGGCGCAAAAGGAGTGTGTATCTTGATAAACGGATACACAGAGGATGCTATCACATTCGCCCCATCAAAATCGTCAGCCGTTTGGAGTGCCCAACCATAAGCATATTGAACTTCGGCCCCCAGGCCCAGACTCAACACCGGAAGCAGTTTGTAGCTGGCAGCAGCCGAAATGCCGGAAGTTCCTTTGAGTTGCGGAAACAGGGAAGGTGTGATAAAACCATTTTCGTTTGCAACCGAATCGCCTGAGAAAGTGCCATGCAGCACCCCCAATTGAAGGCTCAGGCGGTTTTCGATCACCTGGCCTGTGGCCATAGTCAGGCACCCAAAAGACAATAAAAACATGAATATTCTTCTCATTTGCTTTAATTTGGATCGTAAATAACCACGGTCTCATCCTCCCCCATATTCGCGGCATCCCCCGAGACGAACAGGGCTTTGCCATCTACCACAAACACCTGAGGTTTTACACGTGGTGTATATGGAAAATTGAGTATGCCTTCCCAGGAATCATTGGTGATATCGTAGCGCCAGAAATCACTAAAAACAGTACTGCCTTTTACTCCGAAGCCTACATAGAGATGGTTATCAATTACAAAAGCTGTTGCCAGATAACGGCTTTGGCCCGGGAATGTGGTCAGTAAGGACCAATTGTTACCAATTGCATTTGGGTTGAAAGTATAAATATCCAAATCATGGGAATAGGTTAATGCCTTCCCCATACCAACATAAGCCTTGTCACCATGAGCCACAGCAAATACGCCATCGGTGTTATAGTTGGGGTAATTATCCATGATTATCCATGAGTCGGCATTTGGGTTGTACTGCCACAAATCACGCTTTTGATAACCAAGGCCCGCATATCCATGATTGCCTATGGCAAAACCCACAGCATGTGAACGTGTAGCAATTGGAAAATCAGCCCGTTGCGACCAACTGCCTGTTAGTGGGTCATAGGCATAAGTATAGCGGTTCAGCATCGACTGATCAGCGTTTATGCCCAAGCAGATATACCCTTTACCATTAAGGACAAAGGAAGGTGAGGTTTCGCGAACAGGTGAAGGAATATCTTCAATGGTTTCCCATGTATTCTGTTCCTGGTTGAGACGGTAAAAATCCTTCTTCAACTCAGTAGCAGACCCACTTCTTTCAGTTCCCAAACCAACAAAAATATCATTGCCAATTTGAAACCCTGATAGGTTACGCCTATTCAGTTCAGGTGTCACCGAAAGCTTACTCCAGGGTGAGGTTATAAGGATTGAATCCAACGAATGTGTAATCTTTCCATTTGTGGTAATACTTATAATATGCCTGCCCGGTTGGGCGTTGAAGTTTACCTTTACCAAGATGTTATCCACATTCACTTCCAGAATTTGCGCATTGAGCCCACCAATATTTACTACAGTGGAATGTTGGTCGTTGCCCACAGTGGGGCAAAGTTCCAAAAAAATCTTCACCTCTTCGTTTCCCCTTACTTCGTTAGGGTAAAAACTGCTGATAATACATCCTTCGAAAAGGAATTTTTCTGTGGATTTGGCGAGCTGCTTTGCAGTTTCAACCTGAATATCAAAGTATCCGGTTACATTTATTGCCCCCGGCAATACAACCTCCAGCTCTGTTTTGCTAGCCTTTTCCACCTTGGCAGGATACATTCCAAAATGAACCATATTACCTGTGAGGCTTCCGCTAAAATGATCCCCTTTTATGACAACAACCGTGTTTTCAACACCTGATTTAGGGTGGAAATCTGTAATCACAGGCACCATACTCCCCCGGCTCCTGAAAGATACTGTTTTGCCAAAGGTCGTCGTGTTTCCATCTGTAATAAAAGCCCTTACAAAATAGGTGGTGTCTTGAATTAAATCATTGGTTATGTTCGCGCTGAAAACACCTTTTTCCACATTACCAGCCAAGAAGAGGTTTGAAGACTCCTCATCGGGGTTGGCCTTCAATCCCCACAAAAATCCGTAGCTTTCGACTTGTAAAGCACCGAGGTTAATGATTTTGGCCGTGAAAGTAGCGCCATTTTCACTTATGTCGCTCACCTCACCGGTTTGAATAAGTGGGAATTCAAGCACCTCAGCCTTGCGGCATTGTGCAAGGGCAATAACCGCCAGAAAAATGATCAGGATTCTTTTCATAGCTATGAATTAGGATGTTTCAGTTTCCAGTTCCACAAAGGAAAAACTACCCCCATCAAACAAGCCCTTATCGCTTAGTTTCAGTTGTGGAATCACCAGCAAGGCCATAAACGAGAGCGTCATATAAGGGGCATGCAGCGATGAACCCAGCTTTTTGGCCATTGCATCGATGGTTTCGTAGGCTTTGGCTGCTATATAGCCATCGGCAGGGGTCATCAGGCCCGCGACCGGCAAAGGCAGCACATGGTCGTTTTCGCCATCTGTGACGGATACGCCCCCTTTGCTTTCAACCAACAGGTTGATGGCCCGCGCCAGGCATTCGTCATCAGCACCAACAGCAATTATATTGTGGCTGTCGTGGGCCACGGTGGAGGCAATGGCCCCTTTTGTCAGGCCGAAATTCTTGATAAAAGCAATGGCCGGTTTGGCCTTTTCGTAACGGTTGTAAACCACCAGCTTGAGTATGTCGTTCTGTGTGTCGCTAACCATCTTGCCATTTACCAGCTTGGGATTTGTTACAATGGTTCGCGTAATCAATTGCCCTTCAAGTGCTTCAATCACCCTGATTTGTTTTCCGTTTGAAGGAAACGCCAGATCACCGGCTGCAATGGCTTCCGCCCTGAATTGGTTAGGCGTATTTGCTTCCACCGATTCAATAAGTGTTTGCCCGTTTTCGGCAACCAGCATCCCGTTGATGTAGGTTTTCAGCACATTGAAATCCTGCAGATTGTCAACGATGATAAAATCAGCGGCATCACCGCTGCGCAACATGCCCACATCTAGTTTGTAGTGCCTGATGGGATTTACAATGCAGCTTTTCAACACTTTGAGGGAGTCGTATCCCATTTGAATGGCTTTTTTCACCAGCAGGTTGATGTGGCCCCGCACCAAATCATCCGGATGCTTGTCGTCGCTGCAAAAGAGCACCATGTCGGGATGGGTTTCTATCAAGGGTATGAGGGCATCAAAGTTTTTGGCGGCACTTCCCTCACGAATCTGAATTTTCATGCCATGTTGTATTTTCTCCAGAGCTTCTTCCATCGTAAAGCACTCATGGTCGGTGGTGATGCCCGCCTTGATATAGGTTTCGGCATCTTTTCCGCGCACACCGGGGGCATGTCCGTCAACAGGCTTGTTGTATTTTTTGGCCAGTGCAATTTTCTCCATCACCATCGGGTCGTTGAACAACACACCCGGATAATTCATCATTTCGGAGAGGTATTTGATGTCGTCGCGCTGGAGCAAATCATCAATTTCGGCGGGGCCTAAAACAGCGCCGGCCGTTTCAAAAGCGGTGGCCGGCACACAGCTTGGCGCCCCAAAATTGAATTTAAAAGGGACTTTACTGCCATTTTCAATCATATACTCAACTCCGGCTACCCCGAGCACATTGGCAATTTCGTGCGGATCGGACACCGTGGCCACTGTGCCATGCACCACGGCCAGCCGGGCAAACTCCGATGGAATCAGCATAGAACTTTCGATGTGCACATGGGCATCAATCAGGCCCGGAAGGATGTATTGCTTGCTTTTAACTGGCTCCTCCAGTATGCGGTTGATATGCCCGTTTTCTACAAAAACAGTTCCCTGGTAAATGCGTTCATTTTCCAGGTCAATAATGTTGCCACTCAGGCTGAAGTTGTTTGTTTTCATTACTTGTCAGATTTTCAAATCAATGTATAAAATTAGCTTTTTTTTGCAACCACAGACTCAAGACTCACGACTTAAAACTTTTGACTGTCTCCAGAATCACAGAATCGCAAAAAAAACCTACTCATACGTCCCCTTCCTGATCATCACCCCTTCCTTCACCATCAAACTGCCATTCGCAAACATATGCTCAATTTTCATATTCGTATTGATCACCAATAAATCGGCATCATGGCCTGGTTTTATCCTTCCTTTTTTCGAAAGTTTAAGTATATCAGCAGGATTAGCGGTGATTGTTTTCAGCGCTTGTTCCATAGGAATGCCTTCTGTTTTCACCATATCCACCCATTCTGTAAACAGGGTAATAAGTGTTCCCATTTCCAGTTTCACCAAATCGCCTTTATCGTCGAAATGGGGCAGCGAACCGAAGCCGTCGGAAGTCATGGTGATGTGGCCGTCGGGCACACCAGCTTCGAGCAGGCCTTTAACTGCTTTGGAAGGTTTGATTTCAATATCCGGAAAACAGGGATAGGAGCTGGTGGTTATATCCACATAACCATGCTTGCCATAGGTTTTGGCATCTTCGTAAATATAGGGGTTCCGGTTGCAATGGGTAGGCAGAAACTGGGTGAACTTCAGTTCACTTTGGGCCACTGCATCATACAAGGGCTGAAAAGGATTTTCGGCATCGCCCATATGGATGTTGACAATGCCTGCTTTTCCGCCCAGCATGCCTCCCACACGGGCATGGGCTGTCAGTCGGATGAGTTCGTCCGTTGACGGATGCGAAGAGCGGTGGTCGGAAAGGGCGATTTCACCCACCCCGATAACTTCGTCAATCAGGCTGAGGTCGCGGCCTACATCGCCTGTTAATGTTGGTGTAGGAACCTGATAAGCTCCGGCATACATCCAGGCAGACACACCTTGGGCACGCATGGCTTTTACCTTCATCAGCACCGACTCAAAGCTGCGCGTAAAGCCATCAGTGCCCAAACAACCGATTACTGTGGTTACGCCGGCCTCCAGCATATGCGAAAGTTGCATCTCGGGCGTGCGGCTTGCGGGGCCGCCCTCGCCACCGGCCCCTGCAATGTGCACATGCGCGTCAATAAAACCGGGTACCAAAAGCATCCCCTTGCATTCAATTGTCTGAACCGGAAATTTGGAAGGTGCTTCCAATTCCTTTTCAATGGCCAGTATCTTACCGCCAGCCAACAGCACATCCGCTTCTCCCAGCGGCTCAGGCGCGAATATGGTGCAGCCTTTCAGTAAATAAATCGTAGATTCGTCCATAAAATCAATAATAAAGAGGTTCGACAAGCCATAATAATTGTCAAAAGTAAGGAAGCTTGGCGAATCCAATTCACCTTAAACAAGATTATCCTTTTATTTGCGTTAATTATTTAGTGCCTTGCATTTTGAAATGTGCACCAGCTTTTTTTTGAATACAAGCAGGTGATTGGAAAATAATTCATGCCAATTGTTGTTTTTGCCTTGCTGTGTTGTACATTTGTATCAAATTAACCATTTAAATAACAGCCAACTATGAAAACAAAATTGTTCCTGACGCTCATCATAGCCGCCTTATTGGGTATATCATCCTGCGGCGAAAAGCAAAAAAAAGAAGTAGAACGCCTCACACAAATCAATGACAGCTTGAAAAGCGTTGTGATTGAAAAGGATACCTTTTCGTTGACCTATGTGCGGGCTTTCAACGAAATACAGGAAAACCTAGATTCGATCAAACAAATGGAGCGGATGATTTCGGAATCATCGGCCGGTAATGTTGAATCGCGCCGCAATATGGCTGACGATATCAACAGGGATATTGGTGCCATTTATCAATTGCTGCTAAAAAACAGGCAAATTGTCGATAACCTGCGCCGGCAGATAAGCGATTCCGGAAAATCCAACAAGGAACTGGAAAAGATGATTGCCCGCCTGAGCTATCAAATTGAATCAAAGGATATTGAAATCAGCTTATTAAAAGAAGACCTGCAAAACAAGCAGATTGAAATTGCCGACTTGGAGCGCAACCTGGCAAAAGTGGAACGCCAAAGTCGCGATCAAGCTGCCAAACTAAAGGCTAAAACAGACGAGATGAACCAGGCCTGGTATGTGATTGGCAACAAGAAATACCTTGAAGAAAATGGCATCGTGATGAAAACGGGCGGATTTATCGGTATCGGTGCCAGCCGTAAGGTAGCCGATGAGTTTGATAAATCCTTGTTTACCCAGATCGACCTGCGCGAAGTAGATGCGTTGCCTGTGTTCAGCAAAAAAGCTGAACTGTTAACCATACATCCGGCTGCAAGCTACGAGCTGATGGGTTACAAATTTGTTGATAGCCTGCTTATCCGCCATCCCGACGACTTCTGGAGTGCATCCAAATTCCTGGTGGTGGTGATTGACTAATCCCATTTTTTTGATGTAACGCAGGTGGTTTATCCCATGTTTGGGTATCTTTGGTCTTTCTTTGTGGAGACAACAAAAAAAGCAACCCATAAAATAGTTGGGCCATGCGGCAAAAAAACCTGATCAGTTTTCTGTTTACACCTTTGATTATCCTCTTTATTCTGCTTTTTGTTGAGCTGGACCCAAGCAACCCACTTGTAACATATACTTTTTGTGTAGCCCTGCTGATGGCTGTTTGGTGGATTACCGAAGCCGTTCCACTGGCCATTACCTCGCTGCTACCGGTGGCCCTTTTCCCCTTGTTTGGCATTATGGACGGCAAAGAAGCGGCTTCAGCTTATTTCAATGATGTGATCTTTCTTTTTATGGGCGGGTTTCTGGTGGCCCTGGCCATGCAGCGCTGGAATCTGCACAGGCGTATTGCCCTGCATATCCTCAGCTTCACAGGAATAAGCCCTGCCCGGATTCTTTTAGGGTTTATGCTCTCCACCTCCTTCTTATCCATGTGGATTAGTAATACAGCAACCGCCATGATGATGCTGCCCATAGCCCTTTCGGTTATAGAGCAATTGGAAGATTTGGCAAGCAAGAAGAGCATTTCGCGTTACGGAACCGGTTTGTTGCTGGGCATTGCCTACAGTGCCTCAATTGGTGGCATGTCCACCCTGGTGGGAACGCCGCCAAACCTTTCATTCAGCAGGATTTTCCATATTTATTTTCCGGCAGGGCCCGAAATCAGCTTTTCGGCCTGGTTGCTTTTTGCCTTACCTTTTGCCGTCATCATTTTTGTTGTTGCATGGCTATATCTCTATCTGCTTTTCGGACCAGGAAAAAAGGAGCTGGTAAAGCTCAACCGCAGCACCTTTAAGGATCAACTGAAAGCCCTTGGCCGGATGAAACAAGAAGAAAAAGCTGTTTTTACCATTTTTATCCTGCTTGCTTTTTTGTGGCTTTTCAGGACTGAACTCAATTTTGGCTTGTTTTCCATACCCGGCTGGAGCAGCTTTTTCCCGAAAAGCGCCTATATCAACGATGGCAGTGTGGCTATCTTTATGGCGATCATATTATTTTTAATCCCTTCTTCCAACCTGCCCGGCAAACGCCTGATGGACTGGCCAACAGCCTCCAAACTACCCTGGAATATCCTGCTGCTTTTTGGGGGTGGCTTTGCTTTGGCATCCGGGTTTAAGGAAAGCGGGCTGTCATTGTGGTTTGGTGAGCAGCTAAAATGGGTTGCCGGTTACAACATTATTGTAGTAATATTATTCATTGCCCTGATCATGACCTTCCTAACCGAGCTCACATCCAATACAGCTACAACAGAAATTATACTGCCCATATTGGCCGGCATTGGCATCAGTTCCGAAATCAATCCATTGCTACTAATGATTCCGGCCACGCTATCTGCTTCCATGGCTTTTATGCTTCCAGTAGCCACCCCGCCCAATGCGATTATTTTTGGCACCGGCAGGCTCTCTGTTATGCAAATGGCCAAAACAGGCTTGGTCATGAACCTGATTGGTGCCGTGGTGATTACCTTGATGATGTATTTCTGGGGACGGTTTGCCTTCGGGATTGATTTGTTCGAATTTCCTGCTTGGGCAGCGATCAAATAGCCTCAATACAGCAGGTGCAATGACCTTTACAGACCATCAACAGGCTAAATCTTATTTGATGTGTAGAGGATTGTTTTTATTGGTTTTGAATCTATAGTCTCTTTGCGCAACTCTGTGATTCTTTGTGTAGCTTTGTGATATAGCTATTGCACAAAGAGACACCAAGAGGACACTAAGTTCCACAAAGAAGAAGATGAATATTATGAGCGGAAAAGAGCTTGCTGTTTAATTTTCAAACTAACGTACTTAAAATGGCACTAAAAGAGTCGTAAGTTGAAGCCACCACATTAAAATGATAGTTAGGCCTCCATCAGAAAAGCTAAAATATTAAATATGAATGGTTTTAAACAGCCCGCATCATAACTTCTTCGGCATAGGAATCGCTCCCATTGCTTTTGATAATGCCACGGTTTGATTTGCCAATAAAATTGAGGATGATTTGCTTCTCTTCTGAATTTTCAAAATTAAAGCGGATAAAATCAAGGGCTTGTGTTGTGTTCATCCCTTGCTGAAAAAGCACCCTGAAAATATCGTGTATTGTATCAATCTGATTCTTACTGAACCCACGGCGCTTGAGCCCTACAATATTGATCCCTATATATTTGGCAGGCATGCCAAACACTTTGGTATAAGGGGCTACATCGGCCAAAACACCTGACATCCCCGACACCATAGCGTGGGCACCAATGCGGCTAAACTGGTGAATGGCACTCATGCCACCTATCACAGCCCAGTCCTCAATTTGCACCTCGCCGGCAATTTGCACACTGTTGACAATCACACAATGATCGCCTATTTCCGAATCATGGCCCACATGCACATAAGCCATGAGCAGGCTGTGGCTTCCAATGCGGGTAACGCCTTTGGTCGCTGTACCCCTGTTTATGGTAACGTACTCCCTGATGGTGGTATGATCCCCTATTTCAACAATGGAATATTCACCCCTGAATTTAAGGTCCTGCGGCTCGCCGGCAATAACTGCACCGGGGAAAATTTTACAATGCTTCCCGATGCGGGCACCGGGGTAGATGATGGCATTGCTGCCTATCCAGCAATTGTCGCCAATGATAACATCCTTGCCGATTCTTGCAAAGTCTTCAATTTCAACATTTTTGCCAATTATGGCTTCGGGATGTATTTGTGCTAGGGGGGATATTTTCATTATTGATATTTCATTTTCGGTTTATCCAATTCGGATTTTCAGCATAAAGACGACAAATATTGCCTAATGGTTGTAAAAACAACTAAACTTTATGTTTGTTTAATGCCTGTGCTACTAAATTTCGTCATAAACAACACGCTTTTGAATCCGTTTGGGGTGAATTACTAAATTATATTTCAGATTAATAGGCTTTTTCGATGTGCCACACAAAGGCGCGCACACCCACATCTTTGTTTGCTTCGTCCAGTTTTTTTACTTTTTCAAGCAACTCGTCCACCTTTTCATCCTCCGTAACGGTAAGTACGGCCGAGTT
Organism: Bacteroidales bacterium; assembly: GCA_018400955.1. Taxonomy (GTDB): domain Bacteria; phylum Bacteroidota; class Bacteroidia; order Bacteroidales; family F082; genus CALAZZ01. The sequence goes on along the minus strand of JAGYLH010000014.1, from coordinate 2,331 downwards.
AATTTCGGGCCAGGTGTGTGTACCCAAATGGGGTACCCCATCAACAGAACCGCGGCCTTTCACATCGCTCCACCAAGTGTAGCCTCTTAACTCCAAAAGGTCAAGTATATAATCAACACGGTCAGTGTGGGCTTGGTTAAAAACAACAAATACTGCTTTCATATTGTCTATTTTTTACTTTCGTAATCAATTTATTAGTCAAGAAAATCAAAATTTTTGCGCAGCTTTTGCAACCTGTCGCGCTCTCCCCTGCGGGCAAAAATGCCATACATTACGGGCACAAGCACCATGGTAACAATGGTTGAAAACACCAGGCCACCAATTACGGTTATGCCCATCGGGCTCCAGATTTCCGAACCTTCGCCAGTGCTCAAAGCCAGGGGCAACATGCCCAAGATTGTAGTAAAAGCTGTCATCAAAACCGGGCGCAAACGTGATTGGCCAGCAGCCAGAATGGCTTCATTTAATGCCATATCTCGGTCGCGCATCAGGTTGGTAAAATCGATGAGCACAATACCATTTTTCACCACAATTCCTATCAGCAATACAGCGCCCAAGGCAGCTACAACACTCAAGGTGGTGCCGGTGATTAATAATGCCAGTATAACACCTGTAAAGGCGAACGGAATGGAGAACATAATCACAAACGGCATGGTAAACGACTCAAACTGACTTGCCATAACAATAAAGACAAGAATTAAACTGATCAGCATCAGCAAGGCCAGGTCGGCAAATGATTCCTGCTGCTCCTTATAAGCGCCAGCCATCACGATTGCTACATCAGGATGCACCTCAACATCGGCAATCGACTGACTGATTGCAGTGGCCAATTCGCCCAGGGATGTGTTGTTGGGCTTGGCTGAAACAGTTACCACACGCTCTTTGCGTTTGTGCTGTATGGCCGGAGGGCCCCAGTATTCTTCAATTTTTCCTATTTCCTTCAATTTAATTTTGTTTCCCATGGGGTTTAGCAAAGTAAGCTCCTCCAAATGGGAAATTGAATTGCGGTATTCCTCTGCCAGGCGAATGCGTATCTCGTATTCATCACCCTCCTCCTTGAACCTTGAAGCCACCATCCCGCTCATCCGGTTGCGTATCATATTGGAAACCATTGCAGTGTTCAAACCATGACGCGACATCTTTTCCTTGTCGAGCACCACCTGCAACTCAGGCTTGTCCTTTTTGCGACTGATCATCACATCGGAGGCCCCATCAATCTTGCTGATTCTTTCATAAATTTGCTCGGCCAGCGTATTGGTTATATCAAAATCGTAGCCATAAATCTCCACATCAACCGTATTGGATGTTCCGGCCATACCGGCACCTCCCATATCGAAATTTGCGGTTATCACTTCCGGAAACTGCACCACCTCTTCGCGAAGCCTGTCGGCAAGCTCCCATACCGATCTTTCGCGCTCATCCACAGCATGCAGACGCATCATGATGTTGATGATATTGCTTCCCGGGGTAGAAAACACCGAAAACATACTACCTTCATCATCAGAACCAGACGAAACGGCCATTACCTGCACTTCAGGAAATTTATCCATGATGATTTTCTCAAACTTGCGTGCTACTTTTGAAGTTTCCTCCACACGCGTGCCTGTTTGCAATTCGATAGATGCCGTGATGCGCGATTGGTCAGATTCGGGCATAAAATCGGTGCCTACAAACCTGATAAGGTAAATAGAAGACCCAAAAATTACTGCAGCCAGCAAAACAACGATGAGTTTATGGTTGATGGCCCAGTTCAGGGTGTTGCCATAGGATTTTTCGAATTCTTTAAATAGTGGCTCTATCGTTTTTTGATAACTCCAGCGTTTTGGTTTTTCCTTCTTTACCCGCATCACCAGCAAGCGCGAAGCCAGTGTTGGTGTTAACGAAAGTGCCGCAATGGTAGAAGTGGTAACCGTTATGGTCACAATCCAGCCCAATTGATTAAAAAGCACCCCGGTCATTCCGCCGATGAGGGTAAGCGGGAAAAATACGGCCACTACTACCAACGTGGTTACAATCACAGCCAGCCAAACCTCATTGGTGGCATAAATGGCAGCTTCGCGCGGACTGCTGCCCCGCTCAATATGGCGTGTGATATTTTCCAGGACCACAATGGCATCGTCCACCACCATGCCGATGGCAATGGACAGGGATGTGAGTGAGATTACATTGATGGAATTGCCTGTGATATACAAATACACGAATGATACAATAAGCGAAATAGGGATGGTGATGACAACAATAAGGGTGGCCCGCCAGCGTCCAAGGAAAAACAAAACAACGAGCACAACAAATAACAAGGCCCAAAGCAGAGTTTGCGACAAGTTGTTGATT
>JAGYLH010000139.1 GCA_018400955.1 Bacteroidales bacterium | reverse complement strand
CGATAATTACTTTGTTCTCAACAATTAAATCCGCACGAAACCCAATGTCCATTTTTATCTCCTTCCAAAAAACAGGAATTGACTTCTGCTGATTTACTCTTAATCCTAGTTCTCTTACCTGAATTATTCACAAACTTAAAAAAAGTAGGGAATTTATTTGGTGTACTCATTGGTAATCAGTACCTTTGAGGCGTAAAAACAACAAAAAAATTCCCATGCGTAAAAGTACACAAAAAGTTGAAGACAGCAGCCCAAAATTAGAAACAATTTCGCAAAAAACACTTTTCAACATTTCGGAAATTGAAGGCAAACCAGTTGATGTGCAGTTTACATTGGAAGATACATCCAGCAATGGAGGTCTTCTTTTGCTCAAAGAGGTTGATAATCAAATCGGTTTAATAGAAAGGCTTTCCAGATGTATCACTGACATACGACATCAAAGTTATGTTCAGCATCAAATTGAATCATTGATTGGCCAGCGTGTTATGCAAATTGCCGCCGGATACGAAGATGCCAATGACTGCAATGAACTCAGGTATGATGATATTGTGAAAATTAGTGCAGGCAGCTGCCGTGAGTTGGCATCACAACCCACCATGTCTCGATTTGAGAATCAACCTACCCGGAGTGAAATTTACCTGATGACAAAAGCATTTGTAGATAATTTTCTGGCCTCATACAGCAGTGAGCCGGAGGTGATCATAGTAGATTGCGATGATACAGCGGCTCTAACTTACGGAGAGCAACAACTCACTCTGTTCAATAACTATTACGGAGATAACTGCTATATGCCGCTGCATATTTACGAAGGTTTATCAGGAAAACTTATAAGCACAATCCTTAAACCTGGTCGTCGAAGCAAAAGTGTGAACGTATTTGCCATTTTGCGCCGTTTGATCGTTTATCTTCGTAAACAATGGCCAAAAACCATCATCATACTGCGCGGTGACAGTCATTTTTGTTCAAAGGAATACATGGACTGGTCGGCAAACCAAAACGACGTTGAGTTTATTACAGGCCTTACAGGTAATTCGGTATTGAATAAGTTGGCAAAAACTACCATTGAAAGCGCTGAAAAACAATACGCTTCTACAAACAAACTAATGAAAGTGAAAAGGTACCATTCGTTTCTTTACAAAGCATCTACATGGGGACTTCCCCAGCGTGTGATAGTAAAAGTAGAAGTTACCAGCATGGGAACAAACGTTCGCTACATCACCACCAGTATGCACCAAATCAGAGCCAAACAATTATACGAAAATGGATATTGCGCACGAGGCAATGCCGAGTTACGCATTAAGAACCACAAAACCTATTTACATTCCGACCGCATGTCTTGTCAGGATTTCCTGGCCAATCAGATGCGGCTGTTTATGCACTCAGCAGCCTATGTCCTGATACACACCCTGCAAAGCGAAGTATTAAAAGCAACGCAATACTGCACGGCTACCATGAAAACCATACAACTGAAAATCATAAAGATTGCCGCCAGAGTAAAGCTATTCAAAACCAAAATAAAGATCGAACTGCCCAGAGATTTTCCCGAGCGGGCATTGTTTGAAAACACTCTGACCATGTTTGCACAGCTGCGGATTTAGCAAAACAACCAAGTCAGTTCTTTAACATATTGAAAAACAAACCGATGCAACAAAAACACCGCTAAGTCCACAAAACTGAAAGGGTGAATTATGTTCAATCGCAAGCCCATCAAGCCTTTCAACCCCATTCTCACATCCAAAAAACAGCAAAAGCTAACTTTTTGAAAAAATCTCATCCAAAATTCACAGCTATTTTAATGTGATTTTGGGTTTGTGAATTAAACAGGTTAAATCAAAAAGAAACTATCTGGCATTCGGAATGTACGCATCCTTCCTTCTGTCATTCCTGACCATCGTTAAGTTTGGATTTGCCATGATTGCAATCCCACCATCGGGTCCATACTCCCCCGGCGCCAGTATCGAAGTGCGGGATGCTGAAAACCAAAATATTTATCAGGCTTCCTACATAAGGCTTTTGTCGCATTTCATACAGGAAAATACGGATGATACACCAGCCAACATGATAACAAATTATGGTGCCGAAAGCGGTGTTAGCCCATGTTACACTTTTGCCGGCGGGCCTGCCATACAGCAATCTGCCAGTCAACACCACAACGGGAATTACAGCTTTTTATCCGCCAATCGTACTCAGTATTATCATGGTCCGGCCTTTGACATTAAACCCCTGGTTACCGGCGGACAACTGATTGATGGGGAGCGTTACACTTTTTCAGTCTGGGTAAAACATTTAGAAACTACCAATAAAAACCTGCATCTAAACATAAAAAAGGTTGATGGTTCAGGAACAAAATGGATCACGCTCGAAAATGAATCGGTTCCACAGGATACCTGGGTGAAAATTGAAGCCCATTATTTGCTCGATATTACCGGAACTTTAACATCGCTGGAATTGTATGTGAGAACGGATAATGGGCAGACTTTTTCGTTTTATGCCGACGATTTTTATCTGGGTGAACTTGAGAATTATACTCCTCCGGAATCCAGCACAGCCACTGATTTTGTCAGGGTAAACGGAACACAGTTAATGGTCGGAGCTTCAAATTCTGCCATTGTCATGGATGGGATAAATGTTACAGTTCCTACTGATGCTGATGATGATGAGGAAGATATTTGGGATGTAAAATCAATTTCACAGGAAGATTTTCAAAATATTGCTTCTCTTGGGTTTAATGCTATCAGGCTGCATATGAATTATGTAATGTTTGAAGATGATGGTAATCCCGGTGTTTACAAAGAAGATGGCTGGCACTGGCTCGACAGGTGTATTGCGCTGGCAAAGGACGCCGGATTGTACTTATTGTTGGACATGCACGCACCACAGGGCGGTTACCAAAGCAACAAACCACAGGGTTTTCATGCATTTTGGGATGGTTCAGGCGCATTACCCAATACCTCAAACCAGGACAGGTTGATTGATTTGTGGGGAGCCATTGCCAACCGTTACAAACATGAACCCACGGTGTTGGGTTATGATTTGATAAACGAACCCCGGCCAAATACCAGCGAAGAATGGTACCTGTTTGCCGAACAGATAATTGCGAAAATAAGAACTTACGACAATAATCATTTAATTGTGGTGGAAGTTCCATTTATCCCCAATTACACCATCCGCGAAGTGAACGATAATAAAGTAATGTACGATTCACATTTTTATTACACCTGGGGATATGCCACCCAATATTCGGCAGCTTATGGAAATGGTGGAGATGAATGGGGAAAATATGACCCTGAAAATCCAATTTACATCAATTCGTCAGGCAATGTAGTTGCCCAAGGTACTCCGGGTGCAGTTGCTTTTGACGATGCATATCTTGAAAGCATTTTATTGGAAGATATTCTGGATTTTACCACATCCAACGATGTCCCCACCAATGTGGGCGAGTTTGGAATAGTGTGGGAAGCCTACTCACAAAATGTTGGCGCCATTCAATACATGCGCGATCTCTACAAGCTTTTGGATGGCGAAAATTCGAAGAATACTCCTGTTAGCCGTTTCTATTTCTCTTATCAGGGTAATACTTTTGGGCTGTACACCAATTGGAACGGTTTTCAGACAAATCAAACCGAAGTTACCGGCAACCTGAAAGATTTTTTTGCCAACAATTATACCTGGACCGGTGAAACCGGCACCGACTGGAGTACCACCGGCAACTGGAGTACCGACTTATCACCCGAACCGGCAAACAACGTTATAGTGCCGGTAACTGCCAATCAACCGCACATCACAGCAACCCCAGCTTCACCAGCAATATGCAACAATCTCACAATCAACACTGGGGCAGAACTTATCGTTGATGCCGGAAAGGCTATTACTGTTTCGGGAACACTGGCAAACGCAGGGAATCTATTGGTGAAAAGTACAGCCACCGGAACAGGTTCTGTTTTACATTCCACTCCCAACATCGAAGCACAAATCGAAAGGTACATTGCCGGATGGAGCGATAATGAACATGGATGGCATTTTTTAAGCGCTCCTGTTGCGGGGCAAGTCATTTCAGCGTTTCATGATTATACAACTGCCGACGATTTCTATAAATGGGACGAATTAGGTGGCGAATGGATTAACCGGAAAGATGCGGACGGGAACCTGAATCCTGCTTTTGAAACTGAATTTGCAATCGGCAGAGGCTACCTTATTGCCAAACAAGCCAATGAAACTCCTGTGTTCGAAGGCTTGGTAAATGTAAGTAATGTTAGTGTTTCAGGCTTAACCAACACCTCAGTCAATTCCACATCAGGCTGGCATCTGTTGGGAAATCCTTTTGCCTGTGCACTTTTATGGAATCAAACCAACGGCGAGTGGAACCTGCTGAATGTTGCCGCAAATTGTCAGGTTTGGGATGAATCCTCAGCAAGTTATCAGGTTACCGAACCCGACGACATTATTCCGGCCGCCAATGGATTTATGGTTTACACAAATGGTAACGGGTCGTTAACCATACCAGCCTCTGCAAGAACACATTCGGCCATAGACTGGTTTAAAAATGACAAATCGGAAAACCGGATTGTTTTAACAGCCACCGATTTAACAGGCAATACTTCCCAAAAAACCATAATCCGTTTTCATCCGGAGGCTTCGGAAAGTTACGACCTGAATTTCGACAGTTACTTTTTATCTGGTTTTGCACCATTGTTTTATTCAAAAAGTCAGGACGAAAATTATGCTTTAAACTCACTTCCTTCATTCAATGAAAACATGAAAATTCAATTGGGTTTCACTAAAAACATCAACCAGAATTTTTCAATCGGGGTATCCGAAAAGATGGAAAACATCCAGTTGTTTTTAATTGACAAAAAACTTACTGTTGAACATCTTTTACAACCCGGAAGCCCATATTTTTTTAATTCTGAACCCGGTGACGATGCTGAAAGATTTGAATTAACGATGATAACGACCGGCATGAATGAGGGAAATACAAACGAAACTTTGGAAGTGTATTTCTCCAATGGTGAACTTCACTTTATCGGGAACCAGAAAAAGGTATTTGTTGAAATTTACGACTTGTTGGGACGAATTGTGGCAGTGTACGAGATTCAGTCAGGAGAGTACCAGAAAGTACCAATCGCTTTACTTTCAGGAGTTTATATTGTAAGAGCTTTCAATTCATTTTCAAATAATTCATTAAAAATAATTATTCCCTAACCTTAACAAGTCAGAACAATAATGAAGAATGCATAAAGGTAAAACTTGAAACCATTAACCGAGCCATACTAAAAAAATAGCTAGTGAGCTTTCATATTACTACCGGCTAATTGTCAGGGGCACAATGCCAGCGACAACTTTTAGCCAAAGAATGAAATCCAACCTTTTCCAAAACGGGATTAAGATATTTGATGATCTCATATTTGCCTGGCCATTAAAAGAAATAATACGGGCAAATGCAGAACTCATAGTCAAAATGCACCGTGTGAAAATTGAACTTTCCCGCAAAT
>JAGYLH010000138.1 GCA_018400955.1 Bacteroidales bacterium | reverse complement strand
AGGTATTAGCCTGCCAATGGCCGATTATACTTCAAAAAGCCTGGCCGATGGCAGTTTTACCCTTCCCGGCTTCGCAGCCTCCGTGGAATCTTCATTTTTGATTTATAAAAACTGGGGCGTTTTGGTTCAGGGGGGTGTTAATTTCCATCCTTTGGATGTAGGAAGCCTGGGTTACGAAAAAGTGTTGAACGATCCTTTTTTGCAGGACGTTTACATCCGCAGCGAGGCATTCAGGATTATTCAGCTTGGCGGTGGCGTTTTGCGTCGGTTCGATCTTGGCAGCGGTTTTTCCCTCGATGGAAAACTTACTGCCGGTGCATTTTTATCGCAAACACCCTATCAGGTTTACAGGCCAAGCTATTTTTTAACCGGTCCTGATTTATATGTTATCACTTCTGCCAACGACAGGAGCTTTGCCTATGGTTTGGGACTTGATTTTTCCTATCATTTAAACGATTGTTTGCGTATTGCGCTAAGTTCTGAATACCAGCGTTCGCGGGCAGCGTTTGGGTTTATATCGGGCGGGCAGCAGCGCATTGATTGGCGCAACATCAGCTTTTTAAATATATTGTTTGGGGCTCAGCTTGTCTTCTAATCCCATTTCTTCTTTTTTTTAGCTTGATAATCAAATGATGGCTGCAATAAAATCCTGTTTTTTCAGTTTAAAAACTGTTTATCCAATGTTATTGTGCTTCAAAATTAATTGTATGAAGGTGTTTAAATACGTTTTGGTGTTGTTTCTCAGCACATTTATTTGCAGCAGTTTACTGGCGCAGGGTTTAATGATTGGCGAATGGCGAACCCACCTGCCTTACCAGCGCGTAATTGATGTGGAAGTGGTTGGGCAGGAAGTGTATGCCGCTACGCCCTATGAACTTTTCATTTACGATAAGCAAGACAACAGCCTGCGGCTGCTGAACAAAGTAAACGGCCTCAATGATGTGGGCATTAGCAGCATCCGCTACAGCACATCGCAAAAAACCCTGGTTGTGGCTTACACCAACACCAATATCGACCTGATCCGTGAAACCGAGATCATCAACATCAACGATATCCGCAACAAGGAAATCATTGGCAACAAAACCATTAATGGCATTTTCCTGCAAGGAAATTATGCCTATCTATCCTGTGGGTTTGGCATCGTAGTGATTGATTTGGTTCGCAAGGAAGTGCACGACACCTACCTTATCGGGCCTGAGGGGAGCTTTATCAATGTGTTGGACCTCGACATTTTCGATGATCATTTTTTTGCCGCAACTGAATCGGGTGTTTATTTTGCACCAACAGACAGCCCCAACCTGGCCGATTTTAACCAATGGACAAAGGACACACGCTTGCAGCACCCCAATCTGACTTACACCCAAATTGAAACCTTTAAGGACAAATTGTACTTGAACTATTCGCGCAATGTGTTCAATACGGATACTTTATTTGTTTTTGATGGAAGTGACTGGGATTATTTTGAAAAGACAAACACCTCACTGCATCCGGCATTGAGGGCCTTCGACAATAACTTTATCGTTGTAAACAACTACAATATTACGCTCTACGACGAAAACATGCAAGTTTTACAAAGTATTTACAATCCCGAAAACACAGGCGTTGAGCCCCTATCGGCAGCTATTGACAGCGAAGGAAATGTGTGGGTTGCGGACAAGCGCAGGGGTTTGATAAAAACATTCAACAACGGTTTTTCGGGAGAATTCATCAACCCCAATGGCCCCGCCACGGTCAATGTTTATGAACTTAAAGCACAAGGAAATAATGTGTGGGTAGCTCCCGGAGGCAGGCGCCCCAACTGGGCAAAAATGTTTATGACAGATGGCGTTTTTTCCTTTGTTGATGGTTTATGGAAAACACATAATAGCTCCAATGCCAGCGTCTTCGATTCAATCTCCGACATGGTAAGTGTGGCTATCGACCCACAAAACCCAAACAAAACTTATATCGGTACCTGGCAGGAAGGCATATTGGTGTTTACGGACAACGAACTTACCGACATATATTCAGACCACAACAGCACTTTGCAGGCATGGTTAGCCGATCCCCGACTGGTGAACATCAGTGGGCTCGATTTTGACAGTTTCAATAACCTGTGGGTTGCCAATACAGGTGCTCCGGATGTTTTGTCGATGCGCACACCACAGGGTCAATGGCGCTCATTTAACCTGGGTGCTTCGGCCAGCGGTATCGATATTGCCAATATGATTGTTGACAAAGCCAACCAAAAATGGATTATCAGGCGACAAGAAGGCCTGTTGATGGTATTTAACGACAACAATACGTTCGACAACCCTGCTGACGACCAAATGCGCATACTGAACACTTCACCTGGAAATGGAAATATACCAGGCAATACGGTATTTTCGATGGCCGTTGACCACGATGGTGCTGTTTGGGTTGGCACCGATTCGGGGCCGGCGGTGTTTTTTGCACCTGAACGCATTTTCCAGCAAGGTGCTGATTTTGATGCCCAGCAAATTCTGGTGCCGCGTAACGATGGTACCGGTCAGGCCGATTACCTGCTTGGCAGCGAAAAAATTCTGTCCATTGCCATTGATGGGGCCAATCGAAAATGGTTTGGTACTGAAAACGGTGTTTTTCTCCTGTCGAAAGACGGTCTTGAAGAAATCCATCACTTCACCAGAAGCAACAGCCCCCTGCTTTCCAATACAGTGAACAGCATAGGCATTACAGATAATGGCGAGGTGTTTTTTGGCACAGGCAGCGGTATTATTTCCTACAAAGGTACTGCAACACCCGGGCAACCAACAAATTTTGATGTGTTTGCCTATCCCAACCCGGTAAGGCCGGGCTATACAGGAAGTATTGCCGTGAAAGGATTGGTGAACAACGCCTTGGTTAAAATAACCGATGTTAGCGGTCAGCTTGTTTTCGAAACAAAAGCAGAAGGTGGTCAAGCCATCTGGGATGGTCACACCATCAATGGCAGCAAAGTGAAGCCCGGTATTTACCTTGTTTTCGTAAGTGATAATATGGGCCTTGAAACCCTTGTCACCAAAATCCTTTTGATGCAATAAACCATGTCGATCCGCAGCCGGGGTATCGTTTTGCAGGCCATCAAATACAGTGATAGCAGTTTGATTGCCAAAATATTTACCGAAACTGCCGGATTGCAATCCTATCTGATTAAAGGAGCCTATGGCCGTAAGTCGAAATTCAGGGCGGCCCTTTTCCAACCCATGACACTGGTAGATTTTGTTGGCAGCAACAGGCCCAACAAAGAGCTGCATTTTATGACCGAAATAGGGCTCGAAATGCCCTATAACAGCATCCCCTTCAATATGCAGAAAAATGCGGTGGTTTTATTTATTAGTGAATTACTAACCAAAACCATCCGTGAGGAAGAGGCCAATTCATCCCTGTTCGATTTCATACACCGCTCCATGGAGTGGCTGGATCTCTGCCAGAGTAAATTCGCCGATTTCCCCCTATACTTTTCCCTTGAACTGAGCCGCTACCTTGGTTTTTACCCCAAACCTGATGCGAGCCGAAGCTTGCCTGTTTTCGACCTGCTGAACGGGCAGTTTATCAGCGATGTTCCCTCACACACTTATTATGTGACAGCACCTCTGGGCGACTATCTGGCCAACCTTTGCCATTGTCAATTGGAAAATATTGATTCAATGGAGCTTAGCAATACCCACCGCCGCCAATTACTGGCTGTATTGATTGACTATTACAAACTGCATGTGCCCGGCTTCAGGGGCATGCAATCGCAGGATGTGCTGCGCACGGTAATGGAATAAATTTCCGGAGAAACATATCAGGATTTGTTCGCTGTCGAACAAAAATGTACGGGCACAATACAGTTTTGTTTTGTTGTTTTTGTTTGACTAATGGGTGTATATATTTGTATTATAGTATATTATAACTTTTGGCACGGCTTTCGCTAATACATTAGCAAAACAACATGAACATATAAAAAATAAGTGCCATGAAAACTTTAAACAAAATAAACTTAACAATCTTGATTTCCATTTTAAGCCTGACAGCCTTTGCAGGTGAATTCAAGTTGAAGGAAGAAGCCTATATCAACGATTTTCCTTTCGATACCGAAGCCATAGTGAAAGCCCACAAACAACACTGTGCCATGATGGTTCCGTTTCAAATGCCTGAAGAACAAAATATAGATGATTTTCCGCTCGACACAAGACTTATTGTAGCCTCTTTGCCATGCGATTCGGCCATGCAGATAGATTTTGCCATGCCGGAAGAATCATACATCGACGACTTCCCGTTGAACACCTACGATGTACTGAGGGGTAATTCCGGAATTCATGCCAATAATACCATTTACTGGACCATCAAATTTTAAGGATCATTTTATTTTTTATAACGCCTTCCTTTCCAGCGAAAAGGCAAGAACAGTCCGGCGAGGCCAGTAAACACCACATAAAAAGGATAAACAAACTCCAAAAACAATGCATAAGGCATCAGGTGGCGGCGGCGCAAAAAGCCAGTTGTTAGGTAAAGCAAGGGATAATCAACCAAAAACTTGAGTAAGGCAAACAGCACAAAAACCATGATGAACAACTGATTCGCCAAGCCCAAAATCAAGGTGAATCCAAAAAGGAGATTGAAAATAAGCACAACCAAAGCCGGCAAAATCACATATTTATCCCGATAGCCCTTGCTCTTTGACACCCAACGCATACGCTGCTGCAAAAAAGCATATAGATTAGGTTGGGCCTCTGTTTCAACAATCGCCTCTTGCGCATGCACAAACCGAATAGCTTTGCTGCCAAATCGTTTTCTGATGGCCATCAGAAAAAACATATCATCACCCGAGGCATAATCTGACTTACTAAAAGCATTTAACTCAAGTGCCGTTTGCCTGTTAAACCCAATATTTGCCCCATTGCCCATAACAGGGAAGCCTGCTCCGACAGCTCCGGCTGTGCTCCCCATCAGGCTGATGAATTCGAGGGACTGCAATTTACCGAAAAGTGTTTTCTGTTGCTTCATGCGCACAGGCCCAAGAAGCAACTGGCATTTCTCCTCACAAAAATGGCCAACCATTGTCCTTACCCAACCCGGAGGCAACGAGCAGTCAGCATCAGTAACCAGAACAAGATCGCCGCTTGCCAATAACATAGCAGTGCGCAAAGCGGCTTTTTTTCCCTGCCCCTGGTTTTTTATGAAATGTATTGGAAATGAAGGGTGCTTGTTTTTGAAAGAATTTACCATTCTTGCGGTATCGTCTTCAGAATGATCATCAACAAGCCACACTTCGATCAGACTGTGCGGATATTGCTGCTCCTGAAGACTTTGCAAAAGTTGTGGAATATGTTCTTGCTCATTGCGTGCAGCGATCAAAATGCTGACTTTTATAGTATTCTCATTTCTTGCAAGCGTCTGGGGTGATTTGCGCAAATTATACCAGCCATAGGTGTAAAGGCCAATTATACCCAGATAGAGCAGTGCTGCCATATCCAACAGGTAGATATACCCATGCAAGTTGTCACTCCACATGGCCATTCCTCCTTCTGAAAAATTTCAGGCGGTAAACAAACAGCACGCCCAACAATGCCGGAAAAGCGATATTGAGCAACCACATGGCCGTACTGCTTGCCAAAATGCCCACTGTTATTTGATCCGTCAGCATTCCGGTTGAACTAAAATAAAGCGAAAACAAATAGACCGAAACGGTACCCCGCACACCAAGCTCGGTGAGGGCAATTGTAGGAATAATCGTGATTAACAAATACGTGAGGGC
>JAGYLH010000137.1 GCA_018400955.1 Bacteroidales bacterium | reverse complement strand
AAATGTGGGTGCTACTGTATTTAGTTTGGGATTTCCGGCAAGCGAAGCAGAAAAAGGCAAGCTGGCTTTTGATATTATATCGGAAAAAATTGGGGCTGAAAAATTTGATGCGGGAAGTGACAAAGTCACCTTTTCATTGAAAGAAAATTTAAAACACGGCTTCGATAGCTGGTGCGATGCGCTGGCGAAAGAGACCGATGTGCCATACAATAATATAACCGATAGCAACATACCTGCCATCTCCGATCCAAAAGGAGCCGAACTCATAACCATGATAAATAACTTTGATTTGGCAAATAGCACACCCATGGAAGGGTTAATCTTCATACAGCAGCTAAAAAAGGAAGTGCAACGCATTGATAAAAGCAATGGAAACATTTGAGCATTTACTGTACCAGCTTCATTTGTCGTACTTGCAGGCCCGCAAAAACAAGCGAAATACCCACAATCAACTTAGGTTTGAGATGTATCAGGAACAAGGGCTTATGCAATTGGCCAAAACTATTTACGAACGGAAATATGCCCCCAGGCCCTGCATCACGTTTATTATACATAAGCCTGTAATGCGCGAAATATTTGCCGCCGACTTTACCGACCGTGTTGTTCACCACTTGCTCTATCGTTGCTTGTACCCAATCATTGACCGTAAACTTATCAATGACACTTACAGTTGCCGGCTTGGGAAAGGCACGCTTTATGGCATCAACCGTGTTGAGCATTTCATTCGTTCGTGCAGCGAAAATTACACAAAACAATCCTTTATCCTCAAACTTGATGTACAAGCCTATTTTATGAATATGCAGCATGCAATTATCAATGATAGGGTGGTTGCCTTATTACCTGAGCAAAAACTTAACTTTTTAGGGATAAGCAAAGAAACAGTTTTGTACCTGTTAAGCGCAACCATTTTCAACGAAGTAACCGAAAATTGTCGCATTAAAGGCAGTCGCAACGATTGGGATGGCTTGCCCCCCAGCAAAAGCTTGTTTCATTATCCTGCCGGCACAGGCCTTCCTATTGGCAACTTAACTTCGCAGGTATTTGGAAATGTGTATTTGAACGATTTTGATCATTATGTAAAACATAACCTGAAAATAAAGCATTATGGCCGCTATGTGGATGACATGATTTTTGTCCATAAAGACAAAAATCAACTGCTGGAAACAATCCCGCATATTCAAACTGAAATGGATCAAGTAGGTTTGAAAATTCATCCGAATAAAATTTTACTGATTAACTCAGAGGTTGGTGTTCAATTTTTAGGACAAATCATTAAGCCGTACAGAAAATACATAAGCAACCGTACAAAAAACAATTTTTTTAAGGCTATTCAGGATATTAATCAGGTATTGGCAGTGGTGCCGCGGTTTTCATGGCAGCAGCTATGCGAAATAAGGGCTATACTAAATTCCTATTTGGGCATAATGAAGCACGCAAACAGCTTCAACCTGCGCAAAGCAATGATGGGCAGGTTGATAAAAAGGTTTCATGATTTCTATTTCGTCAGCAAGAATTTTGATAAAGTAATCATCAATAAAGACTTTTGGGAATGGCACTTTTCTCCGAACTACCGGTTTATAAATTAGGTTATGACTTGCTCATAGCGATTTACCAGAAAACAAGCTTGTTCTCGCGTGAGTATAAATATACAATTGGAGAAAAACTTAAAAATGAGACGCTTGAAATGTTAATTAACATATACAAAGCGAATAAAAGCAAGAATGAAACACGGTTGCAATACATAGAATGTGCCAGGCAACATGTAGAGGTTGTGCGCTTGCTGCTACGTATTGTCAAAGACTTAAAAGTAATAGGAATCAAAGGGTTTGTGGCTATGAATGTGCAGGTTGAAGAATTGTCGAAGCAATTTGCTTCCTGGCAAAAATACACTGCCGGAGCTCATGCCAAAGACTGAAAAACGAATGGTATGGGGTGTGCAGCAAATAATCCTAACATATCGTCCGCCCTGGCGGATACATGCGCAAGCAGTTTCAGCATGATAACTTGTTTTGAGATGTGCAACAGATATGTTTTATTGCCCGTTGCCGGCAACCGCAACAACAGCAATGGTTCGCTCAACAATGTTGGCTCCAACGGCAACTATTGGTCAGCTACCGTGGATGGTACGAACGCACGGAACCTGAACTTCAACAGCAGCAATGCCAACATGAACAGCAACAACCGCGCGAACGGAAACTCAGTCCGGTGCCTCAAGGATTGTAGCTTGCTATATTCAGCCACTTCCTTTGGTTCTTAAAAATGAACTCATTGCGATTTTAAATCACAATTGGAACTACCCACTGATATTCCTGGACATAGCAAATTCATTTTTACTGGGGAAGGGGAAGAAGGCTTCCCCGCTGGCGCGGATTCCAATCCGTGCCGCGAAGGCAAAGATTTATTAGAAATTACTCTTTTAAGTAGAAGGAACACAAAATTCTATATTGTTGACAATAAAGCAAATAAGTGTGTGGACAGGGCGCGGATTGCAAATCCTCGGCGGCGTAGGGTAATCCTTCAATACCGAAAAGCAGCCTCCATCAAGTCCTGCTCTGCTCTTGATATTCCCAAACTTTTTGCTGTTGCCTGCCAGGTACCTACGACTAAAAGAACCTGATCCAGTATCTGATTCATTTGGTTTTTGGTAAGTTGAAAGTAATCACCAACACGCATAGCGAGATCGAAATCCAATGCATTGTTTTCAGAATCTATGTTTAAGGCAAGGCCGGCTTTATCAATAGAGGGATTCATATCGAATGCCGGGGATAAATGCCAACCGTCCGCTTTTAGTATGAAGCCATGATTCCTTAGGTGGTCATCAGTGTTGGAAATAGCAATGTTGAACACAATTCTCCTCCATAACTGATGAAGGTCCTTTTCGCTGTTTGCGCCTGAATACTGTATAAATTCAACCAGATCAAGGTAGCTGGAGGGGCATCTTTGATGGTTTCTTCACTATTTCCGGTCATTGTCATTGCAGATGCAAAATGAATTCGTTCGCCATGATGCCTGTCGAACCGTTTGGTAAAAAAGTATGTGATGAGCCGGCAAGCCTTTGAACAACAGATTCCGCCATTTCAATTCCGCACTTTACAGCTAACTTGTAGGCCAGATATTCCCACAGTGCTTTATCAATTGTGTCGTTCTTTGATGGGAATTTAGCAATCCAGAGGTGATTGTTATCGTCCAGAATATTTGCTTTTGGCCTGGCCCCTCCCAATGAAGATCCGGGAGCCATTAAAATGGCTAACCATTTCCTGATTTCATTGCTTTCATTATCCGATTCGATGACTTCAATACCATGTTGTAATTCACGGGCAGAAGCCCAGTGAGGTGTAGGAAACTCCTGATTATCGTCTAAAAATGATCCTTGAGGATTGGTTTTAAACCTTAAAGCACCCATACGGTTTGCATCGTAAACCCCCAATAGGAAATCGATGTCGTATAATATATTTGGCTTTCTGTTTTCCTCCTTTGCCAGCAGGCTTTCCCTGCGTTTCATCAAGGTACGACCCCAAGTGTCGGGCATGGAATCCATAAAAACACCAAAGTTGTCATTTTTTGAGGGGAACTGCTGCCCGGAATACCAGCCAATATCAGGATCAATCAGATATTGTTCTTTTGATTGAAGCCATCCATTGTGGTATTCAAAGCCGAAGGATTTCCTTCCTTTACCCTGATGGGCATAAAGCACGCCAATTGGCTTGGCCTCGGGCATTCCCAACCAGTGCGCATAAACGTATATGTCTTTTTTACTTGTATTCATTTCCTAAAAGTCCAAGATCCTGTAGTTTTCTTCCAAGAACATCATCGGCGGCTAACTTGAGAAAATCGTCCTGCAATCCCAAAACACGCAGCACACTAAAAAGTGCACCAATAGATGTGCTACCATTTCCTTTTTCAAGCAGATATAGTGTATTGCGTGAAATATTTGCCCGCTCCGCAACCTGAATTGTCGTCAGGTTACGCCGTTTCCTCGCCAGCTTGATGTTTTCTCCAAGCTGTTCCAACATCCTTTGATGCTTTGGCAGTAGGATTTGTTTTTTTCGTTTCATGATCAATATGTACTATATTAAATGCAAAAGTACATAATATGTACTAAATATAATACACTTGAATTTATTTTGCCTTTTCCAGGATTGATTACAAGGATGTAATCGTTGAAAGTCTGGCTTGGTGTCAACGGGAAAAAGCCTCGTTATTTACTTTAAATCCATTATATATATCGATTTAAAACGAAAAATGTTATAATAATATTCGATTTAAAACGAAAAAAGTCTATTTTTGCTAAACTATGATCGAGAGGGTTTTAAGAAAACAAATAGAATCTGACCTTGGTTTTCCAAAGATTCAGATAATTTTTGGAGCCAGGCAAATCGGAAAAACAACCTTGCTGGAAGCTGTTTTTGAACGCTATGAAGGAAAAAAATTATGGCTGAGTGCTGATGATGCCGATGTGAGGGAATTGCTTCTTCATGCAAACAGCACCAGACTGAAACAGTTGTTTGGCTCTTACGATTTGTTGGTAATTGATGAGGCTCAACGGGTTGAAAATGCAGGTCTGTTACTTAAAATCATGGCCGACCAGTTAAAGTCGCTTCATGTGATGGCTGCAGGATCCAGCGCTTTTGAACTGCGTGATAAAATAACTGAGAGCATGGCCGGAAGGGCAAACGAGTACAGGCTGTTTCCTTTTTGGATGCAGGAAATAGTTGATCATACCAATATATTTGAAGAAAAGCGGCTTTTGGAACACCGGATGATCTATGGATACTATCCGGAGGTGGTGAATCATCCTGGACAGGAGAAAAAAATCCTGCAACAGATTTGTGACAGCAACCTTTATAAAGACATTTATTCACTCACCCAGGTAAAGAAGCCCTATTTATTGGAAAAGATCCTTCAGGCCCTTGCTTTGCAACTGGGAAGTGAAGTGAGCTTCAACGAACTGAGCAGACTTGTTGGTGCTGATAAGGAAACTGTCGAGCGATACATCTTCCTGCTCGAACAGGCATTTGTCATCTATAGGTTGCCTTCTTTTAGCAGAAATGTCCGAAATGAGATCAATAAAGGACGAAAAATTTATTTTTTCGACAATGGCATACGCAACAGCATCATCAATAATTTTTCTCCGCTAAACCTGCGTGCTGACAAAGGTGCTTTGTGGGAAAACTTCCTGATGTCTGAACACCTGAAAAAGATTTCTTACGGCCAATTATATTGCAATCGTTATTTTTGGCGAACACGGCAACAACAAGGGATAGACTATATTGAAGATTATGATGGCGTACTACATGCCTTTGAGTACAAATATGGCCCTAATTCACGCAGCAAACTCCCACTTACTTTTTCGAATGCCTATCCCAACCATACTTTTTCGGTAGTTGACACCAAAAATTATGAAGCGTTTGTGATGGGATATGATCCTTCAAATATTCAATAAATGCATACAAAAAAAGTTCAACACAATGAAATTGTTCATTTTCATTCTGGTTGCTTTCTGCCTGGATAGCCAGGCCCAAATCACCAGCAAGCCCGCCGCCCCATCGATTCGGCATTGGTGGCCGATTATCTGGACAAAGGCAATTTTCACACCACCAACTATCATGGGGTAACTTTTCCTCCCGGTGGCTATTGGACCTGAGATGCAGGATGTGGCCTATACCTGTCCATAACCGATTATTTCCTGGCCTGGTCGCATACCGGGGTGGTAGCAGATACACTGGCAGCCTGCATCGACACCATGCCAGGAAATAATCGGTTATGGACAGGAATTCCAAACGGTGGTTAAAAGCCATCAGCCATGAGCTGCTGTCGCGGTAGGGGATGCCGG
>JAGYLH010000136.1 GCA_018400955.1 Bacteroidales bacterium | reverse complement strand
CAATCATATACCCTTTTTGGAACCGTTTGGTTCTCGCAAAAGTTGAGCTGTCAATCTGGTTGGTGCTTACAATTTTGTTCGTCTCATCAATATCTGCCATTCCGATAGGAATAATCAGGTGATTTTCGCCTTCCTTGTTTAAAAACTCATGCACACCCTCCCTTGCCGGATCTTGATAGGTGTTGTGCCCTTCTTCAATCAAGGCTGTATCCACTTCAACATCAAGATAAACTACGCGTTCGGCAGTTTTGTTTACGAGCAAATGATCCACTTTCCCTATGGTGCGGTTATCGGCATCTTTTACATCCCAGCCCCTTACATCGCTGTAATTTTCGGCCACTTTATAACCGGATAATTCTTCCAGTTTAAAAAGATTTTTATTTGTATCTGTCATCATGCTATTTTTTAAAGATTAATTCATTTTTTGAAGCAGGTCAGAAGCCTTTGCAAAGTAATTCTTGACTGCATCTCTTTGCTCAAGAGTAAGTACTGCCACTTTTATTGATTCCGATGCGCTTCTTAATTCCGCAACTTCATCTGCCAAACCCGGATATGCTGCCTTTTGGATGTTTTGCAATACATTGGTTAAAATATCAGTTGCCTTTCTGATATTATCCGCATGTGTTGTATCAAAAGGATCTTTTGTAATCATATTGGCATATCCCTTTACCATTTCTATATCTGCATGAACTTCGTATCCAACCTCATTGGCTATAGCCTGTGTGGCCTCAATGAGTTTTAACAGCGCTTCATTTGTAAAGTCATGGTCCAGGCTCATGCTGTTCTTGTTGTTTTCAATAAAAGTTACGTAAGCCACAACAGTTTTGTTGTTTTCCTTTACCCCTATCAGGGCAGGTTTTTTTGTTTTGGTTACGTATTCTGATTCGGTTACTGCCTCTGTGTTTGCGTCGCTATTTCGAAACACAAGGGCATAAACGAGCAATCCAATAATGATAAGGCCCAGCAACAGCCAAGGCCAAAACTGTTTTTTCTGTTCAATCTTAATTTCTGCCATCTTAATTTATTTTTAATAAGGTGAATATTTAACACACAAAGTTCGTGACCTTTCTGGCAAAAAGTGTTACACAAGTTTTGTGAAAGCTTGCATTATTCACACATTATTTTTATCAAACCAATGGCTTTTGTTTTCGCTAACTATCGGTTACGCGATTGATTGATAGCGGATTAGGGACGCTTTCCATTCAAGATGCAATGAGCTTTATGTTAATATTATAGCTGTGCTTTGCATTTTAATATTCACCTGATGGGTATTGGCATCAAAATACCAAACCATTTGATGAAAACGAAAAGATATATAGCGCAAAATTATTTCAAAGCTTATAAGAAACAGCAATATGTTAGTTGCCACATTGTCAAGGCCTGATTTAGTGAGTATTATTTAAGTCAAAAAAAAACTCCGGGTCAGCTTTTGCTGATCCGGAGTTTTCACTATATGCAGTATGTTTTACTGTGGAACCACGTAAATATTTTCAGGATTGCGGTAGCCGGTTTTATTCATATACCAATCTTGAAATTCTTGTCCTGAAGACTGCGCCCAGCCTGCAAATTTCAGGTGTGCCGTTATAATATCAGCTGCCTCAACAGGATAATCGAAGTTGATCGGTGTTTCGATCGCCCAGGGCAATCCGGTTGAAGACAAATAAAAGTTGTTGTTTTCAGGATTGCTTGCATCATTGACAGTTCCAAATAATTCTGTGTCAGCAAATTCTGTTGGGCGTTGATTCTTCAGGTGCACTTCATGGCTTCTAACCTGGTCAACAAATATGAAAGGGTTGTAAGGTGGCAGACCAAGGTCATTTTGCGGATCGTTAAAATTTATCGTTACAGTATTTAATGTAGTTTGAATGTACTTTCCTCCAGGAATTGTATTGGCCATTCCTCCTTCCATGATCGGGTTGATATTGTCAATCAAGATAACAACAGTTTCGTTTGTATGACCAGCCTCAAAACCCTTTGGGTCAAGAACTACTGCATTTCCCATTTTAATGTATCCTGACACACTTTCAACAGTTTGTGGCAAAGCATCAAATACAAGCCCGAAACCATTATCCAGTGAAGCGCCGTCGGCCATTATCTGGTATTTGACAACCACATCAACTACTTGGTTTTGTGCATTGGTAACGGTTTTGTAATTTAGATTGATTACAAAATCATTGAAATCGTAATCACCATAAGCAGGCCATAAGTCTTCGAAAGCCACGCTCACAAAATCTACTTCATTGGGATAAAACGAATTAAAGGCCCGCTCCGGATCATTTGGATAAGCATCAATGTCATCAGCGATGCCATCACCATCGGTATCATTTGCGTTGCCCTCAGCAATTGTTATTACGAGTGTTTTCGTGTCTGTTCCGGCTGCATTGGTTGCACTTAACGTAACGTTGTAAACTCCTGGTTCGGAAGGAATTCCGCTGATGGTATTTCCGCTTATTGATATTCCTGCAGGAAGGTTTTCAGCATCAAAAGTCATGGGCTGCGAACCCGTTGCTTCAATTGTATAGCTGAAGGGGAAACCCTCAGCACCGGAAGCTGTGGTCTGACTTGTAATTTCTGGTGGCTGAATACCTTCGTTAATTGTAATTACCAGGGACTTAACATCAGTGCCGTATGGATTTGCAGCTGTTATCAGCACCTCAAATACCCCGGGGAACAAAGGTGTTCCATTTATCTGCATTGTTGAAGGATCAAAGCTGAGGTTTTGAGGCAAATTGCTTACTTCAATTGTGATATTCGGTGTACCAGTTGCAGAAACCGTAAAGGTGCTAAACTGATCGCCGGCTGTTCCGGATGCTGTGAGAACATTCGTGATTTCTGGAGGTGTTCCTACAGTGAGCACAAGTGTTTCGGTAGCAGTGCCACCAGCATTGGTTGCACTCAAAGTTATATTGTAAACACCGGCCGATGCAGGGCTTCCATTAATCTGACCCGTTTCCGGATTGAAGCTCAGGCCAGAAGGTAAATTGGTAGTGCCGAGCGTTATTGGTCCTGAACCAGTGGCTGTTAAAGTATAAATTAATGGCTCATTAACAGTAGCCTGTTTGGCTAATACACTTGTAATGACAGGCGGGTCTATAGGTTGTGTAATCTGAATTACAAGGGTTTTCACATCTTGACCAACTACATTCGATGCTGTTAATTCAACATTATAGGTTCCGGGAGCTGTAGGTGTTCCTGCGATTACGAATGTATTGGCGTTGAAGTTTAATCCGGCAGGAAGGCCTGAAGCAGCATACGTTATCGGTTCAGTTCCAGTTGCGGTAATTTGATAGGGTGTAAGGGCTTCACCTGCCAGACCGCCAATTTGCAGGGAGCTGGTAATTTCGGGAGCAGCAATAGTTTCACAATTGGGAAGGGGTATTGCTATTTCACAGTAAGTCACATTTGTATAATTAGCGTTATTGCTAAATTCTGGATCATCTGCACACAAATCGAGGTTTGACAGGTCGGCACTGCTATTAACACGACCTTCATCATTCGCCTTGATTTGTGCATATCCCGATTCCGGACCTACGATTTCCCCATTGATTTTAAATTCATCTGATTCGATCAGGCTCCCCTGTCCCAGTTCGGTTCGGTTGTTTCCATTGCCTGTAAACTCAGCTTCGCCATCTACATAAAGGTAGCCATTGTTGATGAAGCTGCCGTTTTGTTTAAAGTCATTGCTACTTGTAAGCAGGAATTTGCAGTTGTTAATTAAAGACCCTGTTGCCACCAATTGAAAATCCTTATTGCTCGTAATTGTGCCATGGTTGATCATGTCGCCCCTGCTCACCATTTTAAGGGTAATCGCGACAGTTCCCCAGTTTTCAAGCAAACCATCAAAATTGCTGGTGCCATTCCCTGAGAAATTGATGTTGCCATAATTTTGAACTGTAAAATTCAGGTCATACTTAGGCAGGTTGAGACTGCCTGAAGGAGAAACCAAAATTGTACCTTCACGGGAATCGAAACGGTATTTATTTACGGAGGCCGTCCCACAGATTATAAGTGTCGCCCCTGTTCTAATCGTAAGGTCTTTGATGTTAGCGTGGTTGCCTGCTGCTACGCATCTCTTTTCTCCCGAAGGAATTGTCAGGTCTGCATTATAATTATTTGGCAGTACATCGTCCGGATCACAATCGCAGAAAGGATCCACTACTTTTTGTTCAAGGTTTTTCTTAGCAAAGCTGAACGAAATGGTGTTTCCCGAAACTGGAACAGCCACGTATTCATTATTCTCGTATGCATTTAGACGAGCCACATAAACTTCTTCGAGGCGAGAAGCTATACGAAGCGGCAAAGTAAACAAACCCTGTGCATTTGCCGTACCGGATATGATCAGCTTGCCGCCCTGATTGGGATGCCTATCGTAGATCTGAATGACTTCACCCCCGGCCATCCGGCTGTTACTGAGCTGAATTGATGTCTGGACGTTTTGGAAACTTTCAAAATTAAAGGAATTCTCAACCTTCAAATCGACGAATTTTTCAGGTGATGATGCACCATTTGGATTGTTATAGTCTTTTCGGCACGATTGAAACAGCGCTGAAAAGATGATTAAACTTATCAGTAAAATGAGGCTACGCATTGTAATTTGGTTTTAGTTTGATTATAGTTTGCAATAAAGATGCCATTATTTTCATTTAACAACCATTCAGTACTTTAGATAAATTAACAGAGCCATAATAGTCCCAAAATGAAAATTGTTCCATTACCAGGAAAAAATCTACAATTTGTCAAAGCTTCAAATCAAATCACCTGCATTTAGAAAGCCTCTAATTCCCGGCCCATTGATTAGTCAGTTTTTGGTGACGGGTTGTACCATCAAGATGAATTCCGACATTTGTACTTTATGCCCCTATTTAAAGGGCCTTTATTAATTGCTTAGGGTCAATGTTGCAACTATTAACCGCAGTTTTTTTGATTCTATTTTTGTTGCAGGCTCTTATTTTAGTTGTCAATTTGTGGTTCTCATCAATCATTCCCTAACGAAACCTAAACCTTAATAATCATGCTTTAATGGCTCACGCATGCTGCTGTGCGAAGTTACCGAATGAAGTCCATGAAAACTACTACGGGCACAGGTTTTAAAAAGAATCTGTCAAATGCCTTAATACTTTTCAGTCAGGTAAAGATAGGCTTCAAAAGCATGATGTGTCCATATTTTTTCGGGGTCATCGGGGAACAGTTGGTAGTAGGCTGCATCGGCATAGAGCACGATGCTTTTGCCGGTTCGTGCATAATTGTTTGAATTGAAATAGCGCGGGGGTTCATATTCCGGTAAGCTTTTCATGATAAAGTTTTCCAAGGTTTTTCCCAGTCGTTTTTGATATCGTTTATTCGCCTTTTTTGTGGGTTTATCCAAACTGTTGTAAAAATAATTCATACCCAACCGCTTAAAGAAAGGGGCTTTCTTTATCGTGCTTTTTGCGTTTACAAATGGGTTTGAAGGGTTGAAATCCATGGTGGTTTGGATAGAAAAGGGTGCTTCGGGCACCCAATCGGCCGAATTTACAACTGTAAGTGACCAGCCTCCTTTGGTCAGATGCTCATAGGCATAGGCAAAATGCAGGTTGCCGGGCTTTGGGGCTGCACTGCAATAGGTTTTAAACACATAATCATCGGATAGCTTTTGTTGTTGCTGAAGATTCAGAAAATGGGCTGTGAGCAGGTAGGCAATTGCCCCTCCCTGACTATGTCCCATAATATAAAACTCATGCACCCCATTTTTGGCGAGGGAATCCATTTTCGGCAAAATATCCCTTGAAAGAAAGGCCGTTGCAATTAGCCATCCTGTATGCACTGCCGCCTTGTCGTCATCGCACAAATGATAATCAAAATGAAAATCA
>JAGYLH010000135.1 GCA_018400955.1 Bacteroidales bacterium | reverse complement strand
ATAACCACTTCATCCTGATAAAACCGATTGGTATTGAATCGCAATTGCGCTTTATCAAAAAAGCCACTCATTTGGCGGCCAAACCGACCTTGCAGGGCTTGCCTGTTTACTCTCAATTCCACACTTTCATCTGGATTATCAGCAGATTCCGGAATTTCAAAAACCTGATCAGAAAAGGAAAAGCTTAAACCACCATTCAACTTCTCTTTGTTGAAACCCCATCCTAAAGAGCCATCATAGTTGCGGAGCGAGGTGCCGAATAGCTCACCCTCGGGTGTGTTGATATTGCCTGCCTGCCTGTAAGCAAAGCGGG
This sequence comes from Bacteroidales bacterium, assembly GCA_018400955.1. Lineage (GTDB taxonomy): Bacteria > Bacteroidota > Bacteroidia > Bacteroidales > F082 > CALAZZ01. The sequence continues at coordinate 5,624 of JAGYLH010000135.1, read as the reverse complement.
TTGAAACTGCATGGGTCCCATTGCCATGGGTGATGCGCCCAAATCCGGCCCCCATCTTGTTGTTGGTTGCACCCTGAAGCGAAATCACACCATGCGTTTTATCATCAGCTTCGTCAGGAATGTCAGCCGTCATCAGGTTGATTACCCCGCCCAGGGCACTTGAACCGTACAATAAACTGGCCGGGCCACGTACAATTTCCACCCGGTTGGCTACCAGGGGATCCATGCTAATGGCATGATCAGCCGATGTTTCGGCGATATCGCCCATACGCTCCCCATTTTCGAGGACAAGAATGCGGTCGCCGTCCAAACCACGAATAACAGGTCGTGCCGGTGCCGAACCAAAAGAGCGCATAGCAACCCCCGGCTGGCCATTGAGCATTTCGCCAAAACTCACCTCGCCCTTTTTCTGTAAGCGCTCGCCAAGCAATACATCATCAGGCTGGTACTTGAAACCACTTGCCGTAGGTGAAGCCGTAAGCACAATCTCTTCCAGGTTAATTCCTGTTTGAACAACAGCCACATCCAGCTCAAGGGTTTTTCTGGCTAGGGCGGTGAACTTGACTTCGGTTTGCGCATAGCCCAGTCCTGCAACAACAAGTGTATGCTCGCCAACAGGCAGGTTTGTCATGATGTAGTGGCCGCTGGCATCTGTCATTGTCCCTATGCGTGTGCCCTTTATGATAAGATTTACAAATGGAAGGTGCTCCCCTGTTTTGGCATCAACAATATGGCCAAAAACATTGGCATCAGTTGTTTGCCTTTGCGGAATTTCAGTTGCAAAAAGCGTAGCAACTGAAAACAGTATGATGAATTTCGTAAGGATTAGGTATTTCATGGTTTTAATAAAAAGTGTTAATTCGTAAATATTAATCTTTTGACACAAAACATGCTTGTCACCAAGGTTTTGCATCAGCTCAAACCAAAATTCTTATTGGTTAAAAAATAATTTTATGAATTAACGACAGGGGGACCCCTTAAAGTCAAGGCGGATTGGCAGGCTGTCTGCACAAAAACAGCCTGAATAAGTGGCTGCTTAAAAGTACGATTTTGCAGAATCAGGCCGGCTATTAAAAGAGCCACAACCAAAAGTGTGACGATTTGTGACAATTGTGAAAGCACAAACAATTCGAAATCTCCGTGGTGGTGCTTTTGAAAAGGTGTTGAGGTAGGTGTATCGCTTTTATACGGGTGGGCATGCTTGACCACACTGCCATCCTTGAGCTGGTGGTAGTGCCAGTTGACCGCCTGGTTGTGGTACAGCAGCAACAACGCCGGCAAACTCAGCAACAATAAAACCTTACTCAATCGTCGAAAAAGCTGCATGCAATAAGCAATTTAAGTGGCGCAAAAGTAAGAAAATTTGTCTGGTGGACTAGGCAGCTATCTTTTATTAAAACGTTTGCTGCTTGCAAAGTGTAGTTTATGTCGTTATCCTGAAACACAAAAACCCTTGCATTCAATTGGAAAGCAAGGGTTTTTATAATTTAAAACGAAGAAGCCTATAAGGCAATCACCCCATTTTTGGCACCGGCCAGTCCTGTTTCAACAAAGCCATCGGCTTCGGGCTCATCAAACCAACGCTGCTTGTCGGCAAAATAGCGGAATTGATAGGAGGCGCCTGTAGCTAATTCAACAGTGTGGCTGAATGATCCGTCCTTTAGAGGTTTCATGATATCTGCTTCGGGGTTCCAATCGTTGAAATCGCCCAAAACGGCCACTTCAGCAGCTCCCTCTGTTTGTACTTTGCTCAATTTAAAACTTACCTTGGCAAGCGGTTTGGTTTTAAGAACTTGTTTCTTTATACTCATGGTTGTAATAAAAATTAATGAATGGATTTTTCTTCTATAAATGCCATTTGGCGGCGCGAAACTATATATTCTGATATATCCGGCAAAACATCAAAAAACCAGATAAACTCATATAGTATTGATTGTGTATTATTTATAAACATATCATAAAGAAAACATAACAACAGCAAACGATTGCTGAAAATTCCATTGACACCCAATAGCAGCCAAAAAACTATGCTGTGGGATAGATAATTATTGAAATAAAAGCTTTTTTCGATTAATCCAGCATGGCAACACACGTTTTCACAGGAGCAGAATCTTATAGAACGCAAGACCACTTTACCTATATTTGCAGCGCAATAATGAATGCAGTTTTTGATAATGGAAAAAGAAAAAAAAGCAGGGCGCTATGCACGTCTGTACAATCAAATCGAAAGCTTGTTGCACAAAAGCAACAATCCCATTTCGGCTATGGCTACCATCGTTGCTGTTTTACACCACAAGATGGATGATTTTTTCTGGACAGGTTTTTACCTGCTTCAGGACGGCAAGTTGCAGGTGGGACCTTATCAAGGGTCGCTTGCCTGCATCGACCTGCAAAAGAATACGGGCGTTTGCTGGGCCGGCATTGCTCAGCAAAAGGCAGTGGTAGTGGCCGATGTGCATGCTTTTCCAGGCCATATTACCTGCGACAGCCGCTCCAGTTCCGAGATTGTGTTGCCACTATACAATGCCGGTGGTCAACTAGTTGGTGTGCTTGATGTGGACAGCGAAAAGAAAAATGCTTTTGACGAAACTGATGCTATTTGGCTAGAAAAGATAATTGCATTGGTTTACAAAAAATAGTTGACCTTTTTAGTAATTTTGAACCTTTAGTTCATGCAATTGAAATACGCACTTTACATATTATTTATTTTAGCCATAAGCTACAATGTTTTTCCTTTGGCTTTGGGGCTTAACCGCGACCGACGCACTCCCCATCTGGTAAATGTGTTTCACGCATTGGTTTTTGGTCTTATTCAAGGCATTATGTATTATATTGGCATCAGCCTTGGAAAAACATTTATGCATCTTTTTGATGATAATTTCCGCTTGGTGGTTTTTGGGATATTAGGAGCTGTATCGGTTCGCATGTTTATCGAAGCATTTAAAATACGAAAAGGTGCCCGGCTGTTTTCTTTCGACAATTACGTAAAATTTGTGATGATGGCCATAGCCGCCGGCATCAATACACTGATTATTGGAATGACAGCTTCCTACCTGAGCCCATTTGAGAACCTGATGCCTCTATTACTTGTTGCAGGAGGCTTTGCCTGGTCCATTGCCGGCATCAGCATGAACCTCACGCGCAAAAACATTATTCTTTCGAGCCTGCTACACCTTACTTCAGGAACACTTATTTTTATCTTCGGCCTGCTTTTTCTTGTTATCAAAAACTGGCTTTAATGCGCAATTACTAAATAAATCATGACAATTCATCAAAGTAAAAGTTACCTGCTACTCCTTGCAATGCTGTTTTGCATCCCGCTTTTCGGACAAATCCCGAATGGCTATTACAACAATGCGCAGGGCCTTTTTGGGCAAGAGCTCAGGCAAGCATTGCATCAGATTATCCGCAACCATGATGTGCGCACTTATGGCGATTTGTGGCAGGATTTTTACGATACTGACCGCAAAGCCAATGGCAAGGTTTGGGATATGTATTCGGACAATCCCGGTGGAAACTTACCCTATGAATACACATTTTTCAGCGATCAATGCGGAAATTACGGTCAGGAAGGCGACTGCTACAACCGCGAACACACCTGGCCCTCCAGCTGGTTTGGCGGCAATGCGGCACCCATGTACACCGATTTATTCCATATTGTACCCACCGATGGTTATGTAAACAACCGCCGGTCAAACCATCCCCTGGGGGAAGTAAACAACCCCAGTTGGGTTTCGGCCAATGGCAGCAAGGTGGGGACAAACACAACTTCTGGATACAATGGAACTGTTTTCGAACCAATTGATGCCTATAAAGGCGATATTGCGCGGGGCATCCTTTATATGACTGTGCGGTATTATGGCCAAGATAACAATTGGCCGGGCAGCGATATGGCTGACGGAGCTGATTTGCGCCCCTGGGCCTTGCAATTGATGCAGCAATGGCACGAGCAGGACCCTGTTAGCGAAAAGGAAATTAGCCGCAACAATGCCATTTATGCCTTGCAAGGCAACCGCAACCCTTTTATCGACCATCCCGATTTTGTTGATTTAATCTGGGACGAAACAGCCGCTATCTCTCATACGGATTGGCCTCAATTTGAAGTTTATCCCAACCCGGCAAACGATTATGTGTATGTTTCAACTTCATCCATGAATACAGCAAATGTGTTTACAATAGTTGTAACAGACCAAAAAGGGCGCAGGCTTTTCAGCCTGCATGCTGAAGGGCAGCAAGCCTTGCGCATTGATTATATCAAACAATTGCCGGCAGGTTTTTATTTACTACATATTGCACAGGAGGATGCAGCACCTGTAATACTTAAACTTTTAAAACAATAGCTTTCATGTCAACTATTCGTATTACCAAAGAGTTTAGTTTTGAAATGGGACACGCCTTATTGGGCTACGATGGCCCTTGCCGCAATGTGCACGGGCATTCCTATCACCTGCATGTTACGGTTCTGGGCAAGCCAATTGACAAGGACGGGCACACCAAATTGGGCATGGTGATGGATTTTGGCGACTTGAAGCAAATTGTAAAACGTGTTGTGGTGGATGTGTTTGACCACGCACTGGTTTTGAACAAGGCCATGCCCACCGCAACAACTGCCTTGATGCAACAGCATTTTGAAAAGGTTATTCTACTTGATTACCAGCCAACAAGTGAATTGATGGTGGCAGATTTTGCCCAACGGATAAAAAATGAATTACCGCCCGACCTGATACTTAAACGTGTTTTGCTTCGCGAAACAGCCACTGCTTATGCAGAATGGTATGCTGATGACAACGTGTAACTGATACAAACAAGCGGTTGGCCACAAGTTTAACAGCACCTCATAACGATAAATACATGACAAAGAATATATTAGAGAGTTCAGAAAAACAAAGGAAAATTCTTAGCATTAGATTGTACGGAGAAGATGATGATTGTTGGTTGGGGTATGTAGAAGGCTACAATCCGATGATAATTCAATTGCGATATTTTGACCAGTTAGGGCTTGAAGACGGAATTGTAATACTCCAACAAGATAAAATTGAAAGTATTGAATATAATTCGGAATATGAGAAAACTTATGAATACTTGATAAATCTGCGGAATTCTTTAGACAGTAGTCCGAAAATAGTTGAATTCAACAATGGGGATGATTGGAAAATCAAGTATTTATCTGACTTAAAGAAAAGAAATGAAGTTATTTCCTTCCAAATAAATGATGACATAACAATTTATGGTTTTGTCGAAGAAATAAATGAGAATAATTTCTTGATTAACCCAATTGGACAATTAGGAGAGAATGAAGGAAATACAATTTATAAAATTAATGACATTTCAGCTTTTTGGTTCGGGAGTAAAAAATGCAAATTAAGGCAAGAACTGAATATCTGGAGAATGAAAAAATAAAAACCTGTGGCCAACTGGCTGTTAAATGCAATTCTTTTGACTGCTCACAAGGCTAATCAAAAAGCCCCCACTGGCGCCGACTTGCAATCGGTATCCGTAAACTTTGCTTTCTGATTTAGTTTCATGCTTTCGGTTCATGTTTCAAAAAAAATGAAATCTTGTTTTGTGAAGTGGAAATTATGGTGTGCAATTGGTTATTTCGAATACGGATCACAGATCCGCAA
>JAGYLH010000134.1 GCA_018400955.1 Bacteroidales bacterium | reverse complement strand
TTGATTTTAAGATACATAAGGCATATTAGGCTTATTCTGAAACAATCTTTCATTTCTAAGTAGATCTTCTTTTGTGGAACTTTGTGTCCTTGTGGGATAAATAGAACAGCAAATCAAGCAATTAATTACCCTTTATGGGTTCCTTCAGGTATTTGCACAAAAAAAGGGTAAGCTACTTATATCGCACCGCTCAACCACTTACCCTTGCTCCCTTCCGGGCCTGGGGGAATTCAGCAGGAGCTGGTCGTATAAGACTTACCCAGCTGCAAAAGTACAACGATTTGCCGTTGCTGGCAAGATTTATATAGAAAATTTTGTTTTACGCTTGGAATTAGTAAGTTTGCAGTACGTAAATTAATTATCAAATTTAGGTTGATGCACAAAGCGGTTCACTTCTGGATGGTGACATTGTTGTCCGGCTTATTTGGCGGCTTATTGGTATTTATCCTGCTATTCACCTTCAATCTGCTGATTGACAGGTCTTTTTCCCTTATTTTTTTCATCGTTTACCTTGCCCCTCTTTTTGTCCTCTGGTTTTCAGTAAGCTGGTTGCGTGATAGCTTTGGCCAGGAAGTAATTTCTTTCAGGCAGGGATTTTTTACTGCTGCCCTCACAGGGATTGTGCTAACTGCAATTATGTCGCTGGCTATTTATTATGTATATTCACACCTCAATTATCCGGCCTTGCAGCAGCGTACCGTGCTGCTTGAAACCGAGTTGATGCAATCAGGCAATATGGAAGGACTGACGCAAAAGAAACAATTGGTTCAGCAATTGATGAGCCCGAAAAACCTTGCCCTGTTTTTTACCTGGGTTAACTTGGCCCTTTTGCCCTTTTACGCCTTCTTTATTGCTATTTTTGCCAAAAGAAAAAACAGATATCTTGATGAATCATTATAATTAACCAAAAACTAACATTATGAATAAAATTGGCTATCCTCTCAAAGCAGGTTTGCTAGCAGGATTTATCCTGATTGCTTTTTCTATAATTATGTATGCCCTCGACACCAATATCCTCGGCTTTGGCATGTCGATGCTGAACCTGGTGATCACTTTCGCAATACTAATTGTTGCTGCCTTAATGGGTACTGCAAAAATGCGCGATATTGATTATAATTTTAAAATCAACTATTTACAAGCTCTTATTGGTTGCTTTATTACCTTACTGCTCGCTATGTACATGGCCGGAATTTTTAGTTATGTGCTCAATGGTATTATCGACCCGGACTATATGCCCCGCAAGGTTGACGGCATGCTTGACTCCTACGAGCGGCTTGGTGTGCCAGAAGAAGCGCTCGAAGAAATAATCACCAAAATGGAAACACAAATCGACCCGATGAAGCAATTAATACAAAGTTTGTGGGTTTCACCATTGGTATCATTGGGACTTGGTGCCTTGCTGGCATTATTTGTGAAAAAAGACAAGACAAACACCACGCAAATATAGTGAGTTACCGCATGGATATTTCTGTTGTTGTGCCCTTGTTCAACGAGGAAGAATCGCTGACTGAGCTGACTGAATGGATCGTACGCGTCGTTGAAAAGGAATCCTTTACTTACGAGATCATTTTTGTGGACGATGGTTCAAAAGACCAATCCTGGGCCATTATTAAGCAATTGGCGACTAAAAACAAAGCCATAAAAGGCCTCCGGTTCCGGCGCAACTTTGGTAAGTCAGCTGCATTGCATGAAGGTTTTAAAGCAGCAGAAGGAAGAGTGGTCATTACAATGGATGCTGATATGCAGGACAGCCCTGATGAAATACCAGCTCTTTACCGCATGATTGTGGACAAGGGACTTGATATGGTTTCAGGCTGGAAGAAAAAACGTCACGACCCCATCAGCAAAACGGTTCCATCACGTTTTTTTAACTGGACAACACGGAAAATCAGCGGCATCAAATTGCATGATTTTAATTGTGGGCTCAAGGTTTACACCAATGAGTTGGCCAAAAACCTGGAAGTTCACGGCGAAATGCACCGTTATATCCCACTTCTGGCGCGCTGGAATGGATTCACTAAAATTGATGAAAAAGTGGTAGAGCATCGGAAAAGGCAATATGGCAAAACTAAATACGGCATGAGCCGTTTCGTTAAAGGCTATCTCGACCTGTTGTCGATCACCTTTACGGCGCGCTTTGGCAAAAGGCCCATGCACTTGTTTGGAACCCTCGGAACTTTTATTTTTATAATCGGTTTTGGCATTGCAGCCTATTTGGCGTATGCCAAGTTTTTTATGGCGGCCTATAAAATGACCGAAAGGCCTTTGTTTTACTTTGGTCTGCTCGCCATGATTATTGGTACACAATTATTTATGACAGGTTTTCTGGCAGAGTTGGTTTCGCGCAGCAGTGCTGCGCAAAAGACCAGTTACAGTATTTCTGAACGAATAAATTATTCACCTAAAGCATAAACTTAAAACATTAAATGAAATTTCACTTGGTATCCGGAGGTTGCGGCTTCGTTGGGCGCAATATGGTAAAGCGGTTGTTAAACACCACCAACGACAAAGTTTTTATGATTGATGACCTTTCAATCGGAAGGCATCCGTCAGCATGGCTAGAAAGTTTTGAATCAAGGCAACTTGATGATATTGAAATAATTGGAAAGGAAGAGCGCCTGTTTTTCTGGAAAGGCGATTTTCGCAACCTTTTGTTCTATATGCGTGAGAACCCACGCTATCTGCAGGAACGATATCAGCTTGAGTTTGAAAAATTCAGCGATGTTTATCATTTTGCTGCTATTGTTGGTGGTCGTTTGAAAATTGAAGGCGACCCCATGATGGTTGCCCTTGACCTCTCCATTGATGCTGAGTTTTTCTATTGGATTACCCAACACAAACCCGAAAGGGTGCTCTATCCCAGCAGCAGTGCAGCTTATCCGGTAAGCCTGCAAACCACCCAGGATGCCATTGCCCTGAGTGAGGGTGATATTGATTTTGAGAAAAACCTGGGTACCCCCGACATGACCTATGGCTGGTCAAAGCTTACAGGCGAGTTTCTGGCACTGATAGCCGCAAAACATTATGGCGTAAGGGTGGTTTGTATCAGGCCATTTTCAGGCTACGGTGAAGACCAGGAACTCTCCTACCCCGTACCTGCCATTGCAGCACGTGCGGCCGGCAAGGAAGACCCTTTTGAAGTGTGGGGTTCGGGCAAGCAAGGCCGCGACTTTGTGCATATTGATGATGTAATCGACTTTATCCACCTGCTTATGGACAATGTTGGCGATGGCTCTGCCTATAACATAGGTTCAGGTAAACTAACTTCTTTTTTGGAATTGATTGAGGTTTTTGCCGATATAGCCGGATATAAACCAACGATTAAGCCACTGCTCGACAAACCTGTAGGTGTGCATTCCCGTTATGCAAATATGGATTATGTAACCCAAAAATTTGGCTGGAAGCCTAAAATTTCGCTTCGGGAAGGCATGAAACGTGTTTATGAAAGGCAGCTCGAATTGATTCAATCAAAAGGCTAAATAGTCAAGCCTGACTTATGATCAACTACCACACCCACTGGCCCGAGCAATATCGAATGGGGCAAACAGGCTGGGATATCGGCTATGTTTCGCCCCCCATCAGATATTATCTGGATCAGTTGGAAGATAAACAACTGCGCATATTGATTCCGGGAGCGGGCAAGGGATGGGAAGTGGCCTATGCACACCAAAGTGGTTTTGAACAGGTGCATTATCTTGATATTGCTTCTGATGCAGCCTTGCATTTCAAAACCATTTGTCCTGGCTTTGATGAAGCAAAAATTTTCATTGGTGATTTTTTCGCGCACAAAGGTTCTTACGATATACTTATTGAACAAACTTTCTTTTCGTCCGTTCCACCAAGCATGCGAATGGCCTATGCAGAACATGCGGCGAAACTATTGCATCCTGGGGCTAAATTAGTCGGATTGCTCTTTAACCACCATTTTAATCATACAGGGCCACCCTTTGGCGGAACAATTGAAGAATACAAGCAACTATTTGCTCCCTTTTTTCATATAATAAGTTGTGAAACAGCATACAACTCTATCAAACCACGAAACGGGCGTGAGCTTTTTATAATATTCGAACGCAAATGATTTGCACAATTAGCAGATAAATGCCTATTTTCGCTTTCTGATAATCGATTGAAATAAACAACCAAATGCATCAATTACTATGGAACAACATCAAATAAAATCCATTGGCGCTATTACCAAGAAAGAAAATCTGGCTTCTGTTGAAGACGATACCAGAAGCCATGCGCTAGTGCTGGAGTCTTTATACCCTTTTCCGGGTTATCATGGCACCACCGTTCCTGACCGGACCGATCCCCGCTCCTTGTTTTTAGTCACCAAACAAATGTATGACGACGACACCATTATCCGGGCCATCAGACAGGTTAAACTAAACTTCCCGCATTATTTTGATGGCGCACCGGGCCGAATCACTTTATTCAACGAGCCTGCCCGCTCTATCCGTATTAAGTATATGCATTACAATCAGGTAGGCGATTTGGTTAGTGCCTTCCAGCAGGCTGGCATTCAATTCAGGCGCGAAGAAAAGGTGGCCGAATACATCAGTTTGATTAAAATTACCAAATATTTTATTGTCAATCCTGTTTCAGAAGGAATTTATAACGATTCGCACTGGAAAGAAATGTATTACCTGCATATGCCCGTTAAAATGGAATGGAAAAAATTTGAGGAAGTATCGACAAGCATTAAGCACAACGTGGAAGATAAAAACTATGATGCTGCACTCACCCATATGTATGACGAAACAGGTGTGCTGGATTTTGTGCGTATTTATGATGAACAAAGTTGTCAGGGCAAACTCCTCTTTATCCGTGACAAATACCTGGAAGCGATAAAGTATTTGTAGAAAAAATCCTTTTTCACATATCTATTTCTTTACAAACCAATTAAATACACTTATTCATGTTTGAATTCATCCGCGAAGGTGTTACTAAGCTATTTCACCCACTGCAATTTCCTGATAATACACTGCTGATGCTTTCAGAAGGCGTTTCATTTGTGTCGCTGGTGGTTTTGGCAATCATAGCCTATTATCTCAGTTGGTATATTATCAAGCGTACTCTTATTGTTATTATTACAAAATCAGAGAATAAGTATGATGACATTCTGCTGAAGAACAAGACCATCTCGCGCTTTTCCTACCTCGTGCCCTCCTATATCATTAATTTGTTTGCTCCAGTCACGCTTCCATCTTTTCCGCAAGCGCATGAATTTGTGCAAAACACAATCGAAGTGTATATAGTGTTTGTGGTGGCACTAGTCCTCGACAGTTTACTATCAACTGCCCATGATATTTACAAAACCTTTGAGGTAGCCAAAAGCAAACCAATCAAAGGTTTAATACAAGTATTGAAAATTGTGTTGTACATAGCCGCCGGTTTGATGATTATTGCCATACTTGTTGGGCAGTCGATTGGCTCAATGCTCATTGGCTTGGGCACTATCTCAGCGGTACTAATGCTGGTTTTCAAAGATCCGATCCTGGGCTTCGTAGGCGGCATGCAGCTCTCAATGAATGATATGGTGCGCATAGGCGACTGGATTTCGATGCCCAAATATGGTGCCGATGGTGATGTGCTTGAAATTACGCTAACTACCGTAAAAGTTCAAAACTGGGACCGCACCATTACTACTATTCCTACTTATGCGATGGTAACGGATTATTTCCAGAATTGGCGTGGTATGGAAGAATCAGGCGGAAGGCGCATAAAAAGGCATATCAGCCTGGATATGGAAAGCGTGCGTTTTTGCACTCCCGAAATGCTCGAGAAATATAAGCGCTACCAATTAATCAGCCAATATATTGAGGACAAAGAAAAAGACATTGAGGCCGACAATAAAGCCAATGGTATCGACGCTTCAAACCTGGTAAATGGGCGTCGCCAAACCAATCTGGGTGTATTAAGGGCTTACATAAAGGCTTACCTAACCAGCCATCCGCGCGTGCACCTCGGAATGACCATGCTAGTGCGCCAGCTGCAACCCACCGAAAAAGGCATCCCCATCGAGATTTACGTATTCAGTAATCGTCAGGCCTGGGGCGAATATGAAGATTT
>JAGYLH010000133.1 GCA_018400955.1 Bacteroidales bacterium | reverse complement strand
TTAATAGATGAAATCGGAATGAAGCACAGGCTATAACAGGCGTTTGGCTCAATGGCGGGTGACGTGGTTAATTGAACATTCTACCTCGCATCAACTTTTGTGGTGTATTGACAGTTTTGTGCTCCGAAATCCGCCACTGCGCCAAGCGCCAAAACGTTGTAGCCAATTTTACGCAACGAAATAAATAGTAAAGTAAATTATAAATAACTTAAAAACATAAAATTATGAAAATGAAAATTTTAATAATATTCTTCACAATTGGACTTTTAAGCAGTTGTAACAACGATGATAATTCTGATTTTCAATCGTCTGAAATTAATTTTACCGAAATAGGTAAAGGGGCTTTATTTGGAAATGGTACAGAAGGTATTGCTCAAACAAATATAGTTATTGATAATACAACTGACTGGCAAAATCTAATGAACCAAATGGATTTATACAATGATGTAACAACTCAATTTTCAGAAACCAATATTGACTTTAATGCCTATACTGTGATTGGAATTTTTTTAGAAGTTAAACCAAGTGGTTGGGAAGTTGAAACTGAAAATATTATTGAGAATGAAAACAACATTAAAGTTTCTACAATTGAAAATGAATATGTTACAGGGGTTATAACTCAACCATTTTGTATAGTAAAAATACCGAAGACTGAAAAAACAATAATTGTGGAATAAAAACTGGCTACAATAAGTAGGAACAAAAATGGCGAGATTTGTGATTGAAACGAAAATTTTGGTATTTTTAGAATAGTGCTGATGCGTTAAAATTTAGAAGTCAAAAAATTCATATTGTTCTTTGACATTTTGGTTGGATTGAGTCTCTGTAAGCAGTTCTTTTATTGGGGTTTTATCAAAAGCTGAGATACCCAATATCTGGATAATCTCATAAATTGACAATGGACTCCGGAGCATGTGCTTGACGTATGCGACTGTCAGATAGGTGCATATGGCCACCCATACATGGAGGTTTACTGCATTTTCTGAGTGTCCCCAAAGCTTTTTAATAGTCAGGTTTTGTTTTATCCACTTGAAGAATATCTCGATTTGCCAGCGGTTGCGGTACAATCGAGCAATCTCAAGTGCCGATGCTTCGAAGTTGTTGGTCAGAAAGACAAGCTCGACCTCTTTTTCATCATCGTAGTATTCCACCAACCTGAGCGACTCGGGATACAAGCGTTTAGATTTTGGTCCCGCGAGATCGATAGTCTTGTCGCTTCTGAGGCCGGTATTTTTATCAAGGTTGAAGTTTTCCTCTACAACAACATAATCCAGTGTTACTTTCGCCCGGGTGACAAAGAATGAATCGGCTTTGTGCATTCGATACAGAGCAACAAAATCGATGTACGCCTTATCCATCAGGTATATCGCTCCTGATACAGGTACTATTTCATCAAGTATATTGCTATCATGGTACTTACCATCGGTAATGAAAATAAAGGTTGGAATACTACCTCTCAAGTCAAGCAAGGTGTGAACCTTTATTGCTCCTCTGGAGTATTTACCTTTCGCCCAAGTGAATAGCTTAATACTCAGGGATATGGTCGTTGAGTCTATAGCAAAAACATCATTGTCAATGTCGACATTAGGTATTGAGATTTTAGAATAAAGAGGTCTGACCAATTTTATAAGGGTCTCGCCAAAGTCAGCGAAGATCCTCCAGTCTCGTTTCTCATTTGCCCTCGAAAGAGTCGATTGATTGACATTCTGCTTAATACCCAGGTGATATAGCTTTTTCCGGTGTGCTTTCAGGCAGACACAAATATCGCGCAGCGAGTTGCGTGCAGTAAGTTGACCGAAAAAGAGTTGAACAAATTGGTTCCAACAGTTTAACTCTCGAACCCGATGGTTTCCATTGTAACGGGATACACACTTTTCAAACTCGTACCTGTTGATAACCTGTAACAGCTGAGCAAAGACATACTTACCAGAATTCATAGTTCTACGCTTTATGGCGCAAAACTACATCTCAATTCAAATCAAAAAACCAAAGAACGCTTATATTATATTTATTATCAAATGATTACAAAGGATATTAAAAAGTTAACGCATCACTAGTAATCTTGAATATCGAATCTTGAATCTTGAATATCGAATGTCGAATCTTTTGTCCACTTTTCTCTTTTCCCTTTTATCTTTTATCTTTTTATCCTAACTTTACCCCACAAAACCATCACACCCTGTGAAACAGCTTGTCATACTTGTTTTACTTCTGGCCCTGGCTTCCTGGCTGCGCATCAACAGCTTCTGGCTTAGCCATACCGGCGATGATGAGGTGGTGCATGTGGCTTTGGCCATGAAACTGGACGAATACGGAATAAAAGGATACAACCTTTACCAGGTGGATTATGAACATTTCAGCCTGGATGGCAAAAACAGCCTTACCGAACTGATGATTGCCCCTGAAGGGGAAGAAGGGGCATACCTTCGAACAATCAAACAGGGCGAAAAAGCCAACTATACCCACAAACCCTTGCACCATGTCCCGCCCGGCTTTCCTTTTCTGCTGATGCTTTCGCAAAAAACCATAGGCGGCGACAGGGGCTACTTTTTGTCGTCAGACCGGCCATCGAAGTTTTCATCAGGCAAAAGGCCTGCGCAGGTAGGTGTGGCACAGCTGTATGCAGCTATGTTGCCGTTTACTTTCAGCCTCATGCTTGTATTGCTCACTTTTCTGCTTGGCAAACGCTTGTTTGGGCCAACAGCAGGGCTTATTGCGGCTGCCATCATGGCCATTAATCCGGTGAGCATTTTTGTGTCGCAGAAAATATGGGCCGGCGAAGCCAGCCTGGTTTTTGTGCTGCTTTCGGTTTTGTTCATCATCAATGGCTATGGCCGGCGCTCCCTGTGGCATGGCCTGGCGGCCGGTGCAGCAGCAGGTGTGGCCGTACTCATCAAACAAACTGCAGGCATCTTTCTGCCGGCCTTGCTGCTGTTTTATATGTACGATCGGCGCGGGCATTTAAGTACGATCAGCGGGTGGAGGCAATTTTTGCTAAACCCTTTTATGCTGGCACTTTCAGCGGCTTTTCTGCTGCTTACGGCATGGTGGTATGTGCTGGTTTTCCAAAATTATGGCACACTTTTCTATCAACCATTTGTTGATTTTCCGGCCAGCGACCCGTTCTATAAGCTCCGCGAAAGCCGTCCGGCGCCATTTATTTTGTTCAGTGCAGGCTTGCTGTACCTTTCGCCCTTGTTTGTTTTTGCGGCAGGCCTTTTCCGCAAGCCGATAAGGGAAAGGCTGGAAGCAGAGCAAAGGCGCTTTCTTCCGTTGCTGTTCTTTTGGGTGGCCACCTGGTTTGTGCTGATGGCCTTTGTATTCCTGCGCAAGGAACACCGCCATATGATTGAAGCCTATCCGGCTTTGGCCGTGGCAGCAGGCTATGTGCTCGCCAAACTACACCATTGGTTAAAAAGCCTTTCGGTAAACTGGCGCTGGCTGGGCGCAGATGAAATGCTGGTCATTCTGCTGCTGCTTGCAACAAGGTGGACAACCGCTTTGATTATGGATGTGGTGCTGCAAGGACAAGTGATGATACTCAAGCCATTTTAACAACACAGGATGGGACAAAAGCATCATGGCAGCACTGAAAAAAAATGAAATAAGCCATAAGAACAAATATTCATACCTACTTACATGAATATTTTTCTTTTGCCGATTCCATCTGACCGCTAAAAAATAAAAAATATACAGATGAAAACAAGCATCATCATCCCCTGCTACAATGAAGCGGCTACAATTGGCCTGGTGCTGGGGCAGCTATCAGAACTTGTGCTTCCCGCCGGTTTTCAAAAGCCTGAGTTTATTATGGTGGATGATGGTTCGGATGATGCCACAGCAGATGTAGTGAAGGGCTTTATGAGGCAAAACCAGTCAATTCAACTTATAAGCCACCCACACAATATGGGCAAGGGGGCAGCCCTGCGTAGCGGCCTCACCCATGCATCAGGCGAGCTGATTATGTTTTGTGATGCTGATCTGGAGCTGGATGTGAAGGATATCCCCCTTTTGCTTGCTGCACTGACAGCAAACCGCCTTGATGTTGTAAACGGCTCCCGCTATATGGGCGGAAGAAACCGCAGGCCTTTTATGCGTTACCTGGCCAATACCATTTTTACCAAAATTACAGCCTTGCTTACCCAATCCGCACTCACCGATATGGCATGTGGCTACAAGCTGTTCAAGCAGGAAGTATTGGGGCGTTTGCAGCTACAGGAAAAGGGCTTTGGCATTGAGGCCGAGTTGATGCTAAAATCCTTGCGCCTGCCTGGTATCCGTTTTGCCGAAGTGCCGGTAAACTATAGCCCCCGCAGCAGCCAACACGGCAAAAAGTTAAAAACGCGTCACGGCCTTGGCATCATAATAACGATAATACAATATGGCTTGTTTGGTGATAGGCGGGGTTTGGTTAAAGGTCAGCAATGAACAAGAGCACCTTCAAAGCCTTCGTTATCACATAACAAATTCACCATATTTTACTCATCTTCAATCAAATCTGTTGGATTTTCTTCAATCACGTAAACAGGGTTTTGCAAACGTACCTGCCTGAACCGCTCTTCAATCTGCTGCAAGGCTGCACGCCCCAAAAGTTCGTTGCGGATAAGGTGCAGGTTTTTATTGCCCATGCGCAGAAAAATGATGGTATAGTCGTCGGCATAAGCCAAAAACCAGCCATCGTCGAAATGAAGCCTTTGCACCAGCCCAAGCACCTGTTGGTGGTAACCCAGCACCACGGCATTGAAACGGTATTGGTGGTCGAGGTCGAGCCAGCCCTTTTGGGTATGAATAGCTGGCAATAAGGTTTCGCGAAAAAAACCGGGCGGATAGGCCTCGGGGCGGCTGTCAACAAAAACCCTTTCGTCAGGATAGAAATGGTAAATCAGGTAATCGCCTATGTCAAAATTATTAAAGAACGGCCCTGCCACGCCGTTGCGTTCAATATAGCGCGCCCCGCCGTCTAAAGCAGGATCGAGGCCGATACCGGGTTTCAGTGCACCGCCATAATAGGGGTCAAAAGGCGTGCGCGGCAAGTTGAAGGCCATCAGCCCCGCAAACAGGAGTGCCAGCAGCCCGATACGTCCGGCTTTTTTTTGCTGCGTGGCGGCTATGCCTTCAATCATCCATGAGGCAAGCAGGATGATGGTGTAGCCATAAAAAACATTGGCACGTATGCGCCACAGAAAAAGCAGCCCGAAAACAAGCAGCCAAAAAGGCAGGTAAGCATGGGTGCGCAAATAGTGTGGGTTTTTTACCCAATAATACAGGAGCAGCAATCCCACAAACAGGCTCAGTTCGTAATAGTAAAAGGTGGTGGTGCCGCCACTGATCTTAAAATGGAATAAAAGGGGCAGGTTTTCGGAAATGCCGTAGTCTATTTCGCCCATGATAAGAAAAGGATACACAGCACCTTTGGCAAATGCCGGATTTACGAAACAAGCGAACAAGCTTGCCATCAATATAATGCTGAAATACTGCCATTGGCTGCGCTTTTGTTTGTTTAGCAAAAGTTGCAGGAACATACTGCCTTGCAGGAAAATGCCAAAATAAAAAAGGATGTGCAAATTCACCCAGAGCAGCTGGATGACGGGCAAGGCCCAGAGGTAGTTGCGGGGCATATCGCCATTGTACCATTTGTGCAGCAGCAGCAGGTTTGCCACAAAAAAAAGTATGCTGAACATTTCAGGCCGCGGTTGCTGACGGCTTGCGATAAGCGGAATGGTAAAAAACACGACCAGCAACAGCAACCAAAAATTGCTTTTGCGGCTTAGGTAAAAGAACAGGAACAAGAGCGCCAGCACATTCATCAAAACACCAAAGATTGTAAGCCCCCCGAAGCCGGCCAGGCCATGCAATCCGTAAAACACAACACCAACCAGCCAATGGTGGTTTACAAAAGGGTAATCGGGTGCTGTGTATGAAAAAAGATTGGTATTAAACACCTTTCCCTGATCCAGGATCACCTGCCCGTATTTGACCAGCTTGGCATGGTCGAGGCTTGTATGTTGCTGTACCTTTAGGAAAAAGAGGGAAAAATAAACTGTAAAAGCCAAAAGCACCAACAAATGCAGGGGCTTAAGTGCAGTAAAACGGTTTTTCCGGGTTTCTTTTTGTTTGGCCATACTGTTCAGCAAAGTGCGCAAAAAACAAAGATAAGGCAAAGACCAATTCACGCGTTTAAAAAAACCTGATATCCGGGTTGAGAATTGCCAAATATACCAAATTTCAGTATAAACTGCCAACTTGATTGAT
>JAGYLH010000132.1 GCA_018400955.1 Bacteroidales bacterium | reverse complement strand
AATCTTTCCCTTTCACATCAAAGTATCCGGAAGTCGCCATTTTAGCAGCTGTGAATACTTTAAAGCTATTGAAAAACCTCTTACTAAAAGCTTGTATTGCAAGCTCTAAAGGCACATTGACTGTTGGATTGGGGTAACGGGCGTTCATTTAATTCATGTTTAGATTATTGTCTCGCCATTTTCAAGAAGACTATAAACTTCTTTTGATGGATAGTACCAAATACCACCAATTTTTGTAGCTTTCAAAGCTCCACGCGTCCGCATATTTTGCAAGGTGCCATGCGAACAGCTCAGCAATTCCTTAACCTCAGTAGATCTGAGCCATTTCTTTGAAACACCGCCATCAAAAGTTTTGTTATGCGCACGTATCTCCGAAATAATCTCATCTTTAAAAACGACAAGGTCATCCTTTGTTAAAATTTCAACCATAGTATACTATTTTTTATTATAAATATAAAATATGAGGTTTTTTCCTCAATTCAAAGGTACGAAATTTAGTCATAACTAACACCATTTTAGTCAATTATGATATTAACAAAAAAAATATGGGGTGTTAATATCTTCTTGATTGATTGTTATTATTTGATTATAAATACCTTATACGTAAACGCTTTTTCTGCACTGACGGTAAGCCAAAAGCTGATTTTTTGGCATGATTTTGGTTGTTAGAAAAAAATGATCTTAAAGCAGATCAGACAAGCATACTACCCCCAAAAAATCCCCACTGAATACTACTCAGAATAGATACTATCCCGAAATGCTCAACAGATATTTTTTTTTTGCTATTGATTTGAGGCAATTCTGGAAGAAGCCTTCTTTTTCTCCAAGGCTGTCCTGAGCGCACCCATGTCGTGTGCCACTTTTTTATCGACAACTTTTGAATAAATCTGGGTTGTTTTCAAAGATTTGTGACCTAACATCTTTGAAACACTCTCAATTGGCACAGAATTGGTCAGGGTAATAGTTGTAGCAAATGTATGTCGCGCCATATGAAAAGTCAGGTTTTTTGAAATCCCGCATATGACAGCTATTTCTTTGAGAAATGCGTTGGTCTTCTGATTTGAGATCACTGGAAGTAATTTGCCCTTGCTGTTGGCTATTATATCATCACGATACTTATCAAGGATGTCAGAAGCCTGGGTCAAAAGGGGAATACTACTACGCGTGTCTGTCTTTGTTCGGTATATGGTAATCCACTTGCCCCCATCTATTCCCCTGCTGATGTCCTTTGGGGAGAGTTTAGCAATATCGGAGAAGGACAAGCCGGTATAGCATGCAAAAACAAAAATATCACGTATCTGAGCAAGTCTTGGGATGGAGATCGGTTTGTCGATGATCGCATCCAATTCTTCCTCGCTCAGGAATGTTCGGTTGGTTTCTTTGAGACTTGTTTTATAATTGGCAAAAGGGTCCTTGACTAACCAATCGTAAGTTACGGCAAGCCGTACTACTTTACGCATGAACTGAAGATACTTTACTGCCGTATTGTTACCAAGTTTATCTCGGGTACGAAGATAATGATCAAAATCAGCAATAAAGGCATGGTTGAGTTCATGAAGATAAATATCCTTTCTTTTATACTTGACAGTAAGGAATTTAGCAACCTTACGTGCTGTGAAGACATACTTATGATAAGTCGCCTTGGAAAAATCTTTTCCGATGAGATCATTCATGCGGCTGTTATGGTATTCAAACAACAGCATCAAGGTCTTTTTCTCATCAGTTTTTCCAGTAACAAGGCTTCTCACGATTTCAATATTTACATCCTTATCCTGAAGCTCCAAACTGTTTACATACTTATAAACTTTTGTCTCAAGGTTGCGGAGGAAAACATTCAAAGTCTGACTTTCTGATGATTCTCCAGCTGCGGCACCGGCATTCACAGACCAGTCTTTAGGACAGATTGAACGATTGATACTGACATCAAATCGCTCTCCATCAACGCTTAACCTCATATAGACAGGAGCTCTGCCCTTTTTGTTCATCCGGTTCTTGCGGAGAAAAAATTGAATGGTTACTCTATGGTTCATAAAATGGACACTGGATTAGGTTATAAAGTTACAAAAAAAACGCATACAAAATCATCTTAATCAAAACAATTTCAGTATTTTATGAGCTCCAGTGTCCATAAATCCATTTTCCAAAATGGTACACAAATTGGACACTAGATGGATGGTTTTAGATGCAAATTTTGATAGTTGGTGGGCATAAAAAAAACGCCAACTGTTTGACAATTAGCGTTATTTTAAAAGATGAAAATCTTTCAGCGGAGGAAGAGGGATTCGAACCCCCGGAGGCTTTGACACCTCAACGGTTTTCAAGACCGCCGCAATCGACCACTCTGCCATTCCTCCGCTGCAAAATTATTAAAATTTTGCCATTGCGAAATGAAGTTGGTGTTTTAATCGTGTATTTTTTTTCAGTGTCGGATTTATTTGCCTGAGCCTAATACCGATAACTTCAAAAAAATAACCGTTTTCTGAAAATGCTTGCATTATTACTTTTTACAATCTACCTTTGTCTATAGGCTTTTGGAGCACTTTTTGCCCAAAAACGGCTACAATTCATCATATTCAATCTTGAAACTGCTGCTTATGAAAAAGTTTACAATTCTTTTCTCCCTTTGTTTATTCATCACAATAACCGGTATGGCAAATGAAAAGAGCCTCCGGGCTTACCTTTCTTATGCTACTTTCAATGCCCCCAGCGAAGGGCCTTTCATCGAAACATACCTCGCCGTTGAAGGAAATAGCGTGGTTTTTGCTCCCGATCAGGAGGGGCTATTCCAGGCAGCTATTGAAATCACCATGATTTTCAGGCAGAAAGAAGAAATAATTGAATTTACGAAATACGAACTTAAAAGTCCAAAAGTTGACGACTCCATAGACGTGAATTTTGGCTTTATCGACCAGCAACGTTTTGCCCTCGCTGCTGGTGCGTATCAACTGGAAATTCAAATTGCTGATATTAACAATAAAAAAAATGATGCCTTTGTTACCTTTGAGGATTTCGTACTTGAATTTCCCGATGATGCTATAAACATCTCCGGTATCCAGCTTATCGAGCGTTACGAACGCACCGAAACTGCTAGTATCCTCTCAAAAAGTGGCTACGAACTTATTCCACTTGTTTATGGCTTTTACCCCGAGTCAAATCAGACGCTTTCTTTCTATTGTGAAATTTACAACACACAAAATGTTTTGGGTGAAGCCAGTCATTACATGACCAATTATTATATCGAGTCCTTCGAAAAAGCTAAAGCCTTAAACGATTATTATTTTAGGCGCAGGACAGAAACCAAGCCTGTGAATAATTTGCTCAACAATATCAATATCGCAAAATTGCCTTCAGGCAACTACAACCTGGTGGTCGAAGTAAGGAACCGCGAAAATAAGCTGCTTGCCACCAATAAGGTATTTTTTCAACGAAGCAACCCAAGCATTCAGTTTAATTTGAATGACATTGCCGCCATCAATGTTGCAAACTCATTTGCAAGTAAATACACCAGTCAGGATACCTTGCGCGAATTTATCAAGAGCCTGTCGCCCATTTCTTCACAAATGGAACAGGCTTTTGCCAATAATCTTGTCCGCGACAACAACCTTGTAACCATGCAGCAGTACTTTTACAATTTTTGGCTCAACCGCGATTACGCATCCCCCGAAGCCGCCTGGCGCGAGTATTTTTCAGAGGTACAGAAAGTGAATGCTGCATTTAAAACACCTACCAAAAAAGGCTACGACAGCGACCGAGGCAGGGTGTATTTACAATACGGTCCGCCAAACCAACTTACCGAAAGCTATAACGAACCAAATGCCTATCCCTACGAAATATGGCATTACTATTCGCTTGGTAACCAACGAAATAAAAAGTTTGTGTTCTATGCCAGGGATATGGTTACCAATGATTTTTCGCTGATCCACTCGGATGCAGTTGGGGAATTATCCAATTACCAATGGCAATACATTATCGGCAGCCGTCTCAATATTTTACCCGGTGTAGATGATACAAGGCCCGGTGAATCATTTGGGGGCAGGGCAGACAAACTCTTTCGGGACCCACACTAAATTACACTCAAGAGCCAGCCTTATTGCATGCTGTTTTCAATTTTGGCAATCATCCCCTCTATATCTGTGGGCTTAAACCAGTTGTAGGATTTATTTTTTCTGAACCAGGTCATTTGACGCTTGGCGTAGCGGCGTGTATTCACCTTAATAGCCTCTATGGCCTCTTCCAGACTGCTTTTATTATCAAAATAATCAAACAACTCTTGATAGCCAACTGTGTTCAATGCATTCAGGTTTTTGAGTGGGTGTAATTTTCGGGCTTCTTCGAGCAAGCCGTTGGCCATCATTTGTTCTACACGCAGGTTAATCCTATTGATCAGCTCGGTGCG
The DNA here is from genome assembly GCA_018400955.1 of Bacteroidales bacterium. Lineage (GTDB taxonomy): Bacteria > Bacteroidota > Bacteroidia > Bacteroidales > F082 > CALAZZ01. Next base: position 2,117 of record JAGYLH010000132.1, on the reverse strand, counting down.
ATTTACTTCGAGTGCCAACCAAATCACCTCAAAATTGCGTGTATGGGTTTGACGCTTCCTGTAAAAGCTAAAGGTTTTTCCCGTTTGCAGACAAACTTCCAAAGCCCTTTGCAAACGCCGGGGATTGTGTTTGTCCACAACTTCATAATAGCCGGGATCAAGCTTTTGAAGATTCTTCTGCAATCCCGCCAAACCTTCAGTGTCATAAATATTTTGCACCATCGCACGCGTATCCTTGCTGGTTTCGGGGATATTATCAATGCCGTGGCATACAGCATCAATAAACAAACCCGATCCGCCACTTAACAGCACCACCCTATGCTGCACAAACAACTTATCCAACAAGGCGAGCACATCCTGCTCGTAGGAGGCCACATCGTAGGGTTGGTGCACTGATCGGTTCTGGACAAAATAATGCTTAACAGACTTCAGCTCGGCGCGGGAAGGAACAGCCGTACCAATTTCCATCTCCTTGTAACATTGCCGGCTGTCAGCCGAAACAACATCCGTATTAAAATACTGTGCCAGCTTGATGGCAGCTGCTGTTTTGCCCGATGCTGTTGGGCCGGCCATTACTACCAGGTAATTTTTTTCTGATTTGGGACTTATCACGACAGTGGAGGGAGTTCATTGTTTGTTTTCACAAAAGGTGCTTCTTCAATTTCCTTTTTCAAGACCAGCCCCAACTTTTGGCCTTCCTGCTTCATCAAGGCATAGGCTTCCTCAAAATTATTGCCTATTATACCATCCAGAATAGCTTCACGTATGGCTGCTTTAATAATTCCAACCTCTTTGCCGGGCCTGATGCCAAAAGCTTCCATAATAACATCACCACTAACTGGCGGTTGCCAGTTGCGGATGTTATCCTTGGCTTCAATCTCCTTGAGCTTTTCGCGCACCAGCTGAAAATTGGCACGGTATTTTTGCACCTTGTATTCATTTTTTGAGGTGATATCGGCTTCACACAAAGTCATCAGGTCGTCAATATCATCACCGGCATCAAAAAGCAAACGGCGAATAGCTGAATCCGTCACTATTTCCTGTGCCAGCACTATGGGCCGCAAATGCAGCAGTACCATTTTCTGTACATATTTTAAGCGGTCATTTAGAGGCAATTTCAATGCCTTGAAAATACGTGGCACCATTTTGGCCCCGCGAAACTCATGCCCGTGGAAGGTCCACCCCACTTCGGGTTCGAACTTTTTGGTGGCAGGTTTGGCAATATCATGCAAAATGGCCGACCAACGAAGCCATAGCTGATCGCTTTGGGTGGCCAAGTTGTCGAGCACTTCGAGGGTGTGGTAAAAATTATCCTTGTGGGCTTTTCCGTTCACCACATCTACGCCCTGCAAAGCAGCCATTTGCGGAAAGAAAAGCTCTAACAAGCCGCTATCAAACAACAGCTTAAAACCAACAGACGGCTTTTTGGCCATTACGATTTTATTCAGTTCATCTGTTACACGCTCAATACTTACGATTTTGATTCTGTTCTTGTTGCGCTTGATTGCCTCCCATGATTTCTCCTCAATACTAAAACCCAACTGTGTGGCAAACCGAATGGCACGCATCATGCGGAGTGGGTCGTCAGAATAGGTGATGTCAGGGTCCAGGGGGGTACGCAATATTTTGGCTTTGAGGTCGGCAAGGCCGTCGAAAGGGTCGATTAGCCGGCCATAATCAATGCTGTTGAGGCTGATGGCAAGCGCATTGATGGTGAAATCGCGCCGCTTTTGGTCGTCGGCCAGGCTGCCATCTTCCACAATGGGTTTGCGGCTGTACAATTTATAAGATTCCTTGCGTGCCCCAACAAACTCAATATCCCAGGCCTTGTAGCGGATCATGGCAGTGCCAAACTGGCCATAAAATTTGGCCTCTGCACCCTTACCAAGTTTGCCGGCCACTTCCCTGGCCACTTCAATACCACTACCAACAACCACTATATCAATATCTTTGGATGATCTTTTAAGCAAGAGGTCGCGCACATAACCGCCAATAACGTAGGCATCCACTTGCATGGACTGGCACAGGCTGGCAATCAGTTTGAAAGGCTCAGTTGCTATATGATTGGAAAGGTCGTTCATCGGTTTGCAAAAATAGACAAAGAAGGCAGAAGTTTG
>JAGYLH010000131.1 GCA_018400955.1 Bacteroidales bacterium | reverse complement strand
GCCCTCCAGGACGATAACGGAAACTACTCCAGCATGCGAATACTACTCTTCATGCTCTTTGCTTTTGTGGTCTTTCTTTATTTTGACTGGCGCACAGCGCTCTATATGGAAGTCACCAAAGAGGCTCCCGACTACCAGGGCATTACCGCCCTGTTCACCGCCATGATGGCCGGTTTTATGGCCCTCATCGCAGCAACAATCGCAAAAATCATCCAAAAATACATTGAGAAAAAATGAAACACCCAAAAACCTGCATCCACATCATAAGGATCACCGACCTCAGTGACAAGCAATATTAGTCCACCGAAAATGCAAAACAACGATTTTCACACACCCATTCTGAACATTAATATAGTCTGCAAAATATTTGTCCTGCTTTTTGTCCTGTTAATTAAAAAAAGGCTGCTAAACTCCTGTTTAACAACCTTTTAATATTTGTATCAGTGCCCAAGAAAGGACTCGAACCTTCACGAGCGTTCGCTCACTACACCCTGAATGTAGCGCGTCTACCAATTCCGCCACTTGGGCCAAACACCTTATCAAAAAACAGTGCCCAGGACAAGAATCGAACTTGCACTCCCTAACAGGAACATGGCCCTCAACCATGCGCGTCTACCAGTTCCGCCACCTGGGCTTAAAGGACTGCAAAAGTAAAACTTTATTTCAATTTATAAGTTTTTTTTCAATCACATTTCTACTTTTTTTTTCACCTTAATCATGACCGTTACACATCATTTCTTACTTTTGACCATTCTAAAGCCTGATCAAAAAAAAACGAATCCTATGAACGCTAACGACCTCAAGCAAATTCAAGCAAAAGGCATCACTGCTGAACAAATCGAACAACAAATTGCCCATTTCAAGAAAGGTTTTCCATTTGCCCAGTTGGTGGCCCCAGCCTCCGAAGATCAGGGCATCGTTAAGCTGGCCGACGATCAGGTAAACCATTGGATCAGTCATTTTGAGGAAAATAAACACACTTACGAATGCTTGAAGTTTGTGCCTGCTTCAGGTGCTGCCAGCCGCATGTTCAAGCATCTTTTTGAGTTTGTGCAAAGCTTTGACGGCAGCAAAAATGCCATCGAAAAGCTCAAAAGTCAAGAAGACTTTAATTCGGTTGGCTATTTTATTAAGAACATCAGGAAGTTTGCCTTTTTTGATGCCCTGAATGCCAAAGCCTCCACCAAAGGACTGAACCTGGATGAGTTGCTGGCGACTCATAAGTATAAGGAAGTAATTGAATTGTTGCTGAATGAAGACGGTATGGGATATGCCAATTTACCCAAAGCACTGCTCCTGTTCCATCAATATGCTGATGGCAGCAGACTGGCTGTGGAAGAACACCTTATTGAAGCAGTACAATACAGCACCAATGAAAAGCAGGAAGCCAAGGTGCATTTTACGCTTTCACCTGAACATCGTGCAGCTTTTGTTGATACCGTTGATCACGTAAAACCAAAATACGCCAATCAATTTGGGGTACAGTTTGAAGTGGGCTATTCCGAACAAAAACCTTCAACTGATACTTTGGCCGTTGACCCTGACAACAATCCCTTCAGAAATGGCGACAACAGCCTGCTTTTCAGGCCGGGCGGACATGGTGCCTTGATAGAAAACCTGAATGAACTGGAGGAAGAAATCATCTTTATCAAGAATATCGACAATATTGTACCCGATCACCTGCGCGGCGAAACCTACCGCTATAAAAAGGCCATTGGTGGTTTGCTGATGTACTTGCAGAACCAAACTTTTGAATACCTTGATATTCTAGATAGCGGCAATCTGGAACCCGGAGAATTGGATGAAATCATGATTTTTGCCAATAAAAAGCTCTCGGTTGATATTCCGGAAGCATACAATGGCTTTAACGACATTGAGAAAGTTGACTTTCTTTTCAACAAACTCAACAGGCCCATGCGTGTTTGCGGCATGGTGAAAAATGAAGGCGAACCAGGTGGCGGGCCTTTTTGGGTGAAAAATTCGGAAGGGGAGATTTCATTACAAATTGTTGAATCATCACAGATTGATTTCAGCAAAGACGACCAGAAAAATATCGTTGCAAACGCCACCCATTTCAATCCGGTTGACCTGGTGTGTGGAATGTATGATTTCCGTGGCAACAAATTTGACCTGCGCCATTTTGTTGATCCTGAAACCGGCTTTATTTCATACAAATCAAAGGACGGTAAGGATTTGAAAGCCCTTGAATTGCCCGGGCTTTGGAACGGGGCCATGGCCGATTGGATCACGATTTTTGTAGAAACCCCCATCATCACCTTTAACCCGGTTAAAACGGTGAACGACTTGCTCAGGCCCCAACACCAGCCCAAGGCTGATTGATTTGTTTCTCGTTTTGCGAAGCATCCGCTTCGCAATCCTATCTTGTAGCTTTAGCTACACCTGAATGATAACTATTGTTAGAAGAGCACCCTAAAGTACTATCCCTCAGTGTATATAATTTAGAAACATTCTAAATTTCAAATCAGGTGGTGCACTTTCTACAGTATTTGACATTAATAAGTGAGGATAGTTAGCAACCGGCACAGTTTTACCGCATGCAACACTTTCACCCATTGAGCCACTCGGCGAGTACCCAAAAAGGCATAAACAGGCTGATTTTTTTATTGCAATTTTTCTATATAGCATATAATCAAGCTATTACCCCCCCTCAAATACAAGCCCGTACCGATTTGGCCGATTTGGTTTTTAAAGTACTTAATAGGTGCTTTAGCCTGCCATGGTTTTTTAATAACGAATCTCCTGGCAACACAAAATGTACAAGTTTGCACAACGAAATACATTTTCAAATTGGGGAAGAATAAGTTCGACCGAACAACCGCCATCCTTGTCAGCGCAGGGCGCGGGGGGTGGCAGCCGTTTAGGGGACGAAGAACGGAAGCATAGCATCAATCAAAGCTAACAAACGCTTTTGAATACAAACCAAAAATATTGATCATGAAGAAAATAATCATTTTACTTTTTATCGGGTCTGTTTTCCTGATGAAAGCCCAAACACAAACCATTACACTGAGCCTACAAACAGCACTTAACAATGCTGGTCCTTCTGACATGCTGGCCATTACAATTACCATGAGCGAACAACACGATCTGGCTTCTTTATACCAAATACTCGAGGGTATGTCCAGAGAAGAGAAACAACAGCTTGTGGTAAGCGAACTAAAAGGTTTCGCTGATTTGTCGCAGCAATCTATCATGAACTCAATCAACGGACTTGTGTCAACAGGCCAGATAGATAATGTGCGTGAGTTATGGATTGTTAACATGATTGCCTGCAAGGCAAAACCTATCGCAATAACACAGTTGGCCCAACGACAAGATATTTATCTTATTCACGTTGATGAGATTTATGATGTTGGTGAATTAGAGCCGGCCATCAACACCATACCAGAGAACTCACCTGAACCCCCACCCTACCATATCTTGAAAATGAACGTACCTGATGTTTGGGATATAGGTTACGAAGGAGAGGATGTAGTTGTGGCAGTGCTTGATACTGGTGTTAACTATGACCACCACGATTTAATTGGCAATATGTGGTACCATCCGGATTTCCCAAATCATGGCTGGAATTTTATCCATAATAATAATGATCCGATGGACGACGATGAACTCTATTATCATGGAACACATGTTGCAGGTATTATCGCAGGAAATGGCAATGGAAGTGGATACGATGAAAGCTATAAAACAGGTGTTGCCCCCAAAGCTAAAATTATGGCTGTTAAAGTTTTAGAAGGAGATGGACAAAATTATTACTTCCATAGTACAGTTTTAGCCGGTGTACAATTTAGTGTTGAATATGGAGCTGATATTATAAACCTTTCTTTGGGTGCGTCATTGGTGGGGATAAATCCTGTAATACTTAGTCAATGGCGGCAAGCAATGGATGTGGTGCTTAGTTCTGGAAGAATAAGCATTGCAGGTGCTGGTAATAAAAACAAACATAGTGGCTATGTGATCCCACCTAATCAGATTTTTATTCCAGGCAATATTCCGCCTCCATGGCAGCATCCGGATCAATTGAATATCGGCACACAATCAGGTGTTGTAAGTGTGGGTGCCACAGATGATGATGATGAAATGTGGTATCTTTCATGTGAAGGTCCAGTAACCTGGATAAATATTGAACCATATTATGACTACCCTATAGGTATTGACCTACAAGGAGGGCTAATCCGTCCTGATGTTGTTGCACCTGGCGTAGAAGTGCTTTCATCGTATAACTCAGAAGGCTATAGCTATATGACAGGAACTTCAATGTCTACTGCTGCGGTCTCCGGTGTTATGGCCTTATTGTTGTCAGCTAACCCGTTTTTATTGCCGGATGAATTAAGTGAAATAATTGAAACAACAGCAACACAATTATATCCACACACCAATAAGAACAATGAAACAGGCTCGGGAAGGGTGAATGCACTTGCTGCTGTTCAGATGACTGAATGTGTGCATGAATTTTACAATAACCAGGTTTTGAATATTAGCATCTCGCCCTGCGATATCATAGTGAAACCAGGAGGGATATTAACGATAAACAAAAACCTTTTGTTTACAAAAAACCGAAAAATAATCATTGAACCCGGCGGCAAGCTTATTGTGGACGGTGCATTGATATCTGGTTACAATAACACTGTCTGGCAAGGCATCCAAGTATGGGGCAACAAACAACAATCCCAATGGCCCGACCAATACGGAGTTATGCACCAGGGCCTGCTTGAGATTAAGAACGGTGCCATCATTGAAAACGCCATTGATGCTGTTGTTCTGTGGAACCCGGACAATTATAGCTCAACCGGAGGGGTAGTACAGGCCAACGATGCTGTTTTCCGCAACAATACCCGTGCTGTACATGCCCTAATGTACTGGAACTTCAACCCATTAAACCCTGAAGAGCGTTTACCTAACCGTTCTTACTTTAAGAACACCACCTTCGAACTAACGGAAGACTATCATGGAGACGAAGTTTTCAGCAAGCACGTGGACCTTTTCGATGTGTTTGGTGTTGATTTCAAAGCTTGTGATTTTACCCTGGACCCTAAAGCTAAAAACGTCAGCTATTTCAACCACGGCATTGCGGCTTATAGCGCAGGCTTTAACCTTTTGCCCGTATGTTCGGACCCGAATACGATGCCCTGCCCCGGCTACTTGGAAAACACTTTTAACGGTTTTAACAGAGGGGTTTCGGCAACAAATGCACTTAGCTTTAGTCCGCCATTCTTTGCAAACAGGGCCGCCTTTAGCAACAACACCTATGGTTTGCACGTAAATGATGTTGGTAACTTTACCGTGATCAACTCCAACTTCCAGGTGGGTATTGAAGACTACAAAGGAGAGTGCAAGAGCGGCCTTGGCGTGGGCATCTTTACCGATCTTTCAACCGGATTTGCCATAGAGGAAAACAACTTCACTAAATATATGGCCGCACCTCCCGGTGACTATTTTGGCACCTGGATCAACAATACCTTGGAAGCCGACGAAGTGTATAAAAACGATTTCACCGGCCTGAGTTACGCTAATTACTCCGAAGGGAAAAACTGGTGGCGAGATGATAGATATATCGGCCTGGCATACTTCTGCAACGAAAACCAAAGCAACTATGCGGATTTCTATGTGGGCAGAAATTCGCTGAATGAGGGCGGTATCCAATCCGAACAAGGGTATTTAAACCATGATGCCGGAAATACCTTTACGCAAAACGGGGCCACCTGGCATTTTTACAATGATGGCGAGCACCTTATCGGCTATTACCATAACAATCTCCAGGCAAACAAAATACCTGATATAAACCTGCTACACCGGGTTGTACCCTATGCCATAACCTACAACAACAGTTGCCCATCCTATTACGGTGGTGGAGGTAGCGAAAACCCTATGGCTATGAGTGCCGTGGAGCAGCAGCAGGCCGAACAGTTGTTTATAACAAACCTGAATGATTACAACAACGTAAAATCGCTATACACTTCACTGATAGATGGTGGCAATACCGATGGCACTGTATTCGACATACAAACCGCACATCCTGACGATATGTGGGCTTTGAGGGCGCAACTGCTTGGCAAATCGCCCCACCTGTCCATGGTGGTGTTGAAAGAAGCTTCCGACCGCACCGATGTGTTCAATGATGCCGCCTTGTTCGATATATTAGCCGCCAACCCCGATGAACTCAAAAAGGAGGAACTGATCAACTACCTGGAGCAGAAAGAGGAGCCTTTACCTGATTATATGGTAAATATCCTGAAACAGGTAGCCACCGGGACAACCTACAAAACTGTGCTTGAACAGCAAATGTCACGCTACAACCGGGAGAAAACAAGGGCTGCCCACAATATGATACGACATATTGTGCACGACAGCATTGTGGACAACAACCTGCTGAGGCAATGGCTGAATAACCTGGGCGGTATGCAATCCGATAAACAAATTATCGGTACCTTTGTTCAGGAGGGCAATTATGCCAACGCACTGTCATTGGCCAATATGCTGCCCCAATTGTACCAATTACAAGATGATGAACTGATGG
>JAGYLH010000130.1 GCA_018400955.1 Bacteroidales bacterium | reverse complement strand
CACATGCAGCCGAATTGCGGCAAAAATCTGAAATTTTTGTGGTGATAGGCATTGGAGGCTCCTACCTCGGCGCCCGTGCCGTTATTGAAGCCCAACTGCATCATTTTGCCATGCTGAAAGGTGAAAACAAAGCACCTCATATCCTCTATGCCGGCCACAATATCAGCGAAGACTATCTGGCCGACCTGCTCGAAATCCTTGAGCAAAAAGACTATTCCATGGTGGTGATTTCCAAATCTGGAACCACTACCGAGCCGGCCATTGCTTTCAGAGCACTCAGGGCGCATATCGAAAACAAATACGGTCTGGCCGAAGCCCGCAAGCGCATTGTTGCCATCACCGACCAAAGCAAAGGTGCACTAAGGGAACTGGCCGACAGCGAAGGCTATGTGTCGTATGTGGTACCCGATGATGTGGGCGGGCGCTATTCGGTGCTTACCCCTGTGGGCTTACTGCCCATTGCTGTTGCAGGCGTGGATATTAAAGCACTTATTGAAGGCGCGGCAAAAGTTGAAGCATTCAGCAGGGCTGTAAAGAAAATACATGGCAACCCGATTGCCCTTTATGCAGCGGCGCGCAATGCGCTTTATGCGGCAGGCAAAACAACCGAAATCATGGTTAATTACGAACCTCGTCTGTTTTATTTTACAGAATGGTGGAAGCAGCTTTACGGCGAAAGCGAAGGCAAGGAAAACAAAGGCATCTTCCCGGCTGGCGTTGGTTTTACAACCGACCTGCACAGCATGGGGCAATATATTCAGGAAGGGCTGCGCAATATTTTCGAAACGGTGATTTCGGTGGACAAACCGCATCGCACTATTTTGATCCCGCAAGCTGAAACCGATTTGGACCAGCTGAATTATATCGCCGGCAAGCCTCTCTCCGAAGTGAACCACAAAGCTGAACTGGGAACCATCCTGGCCCATGTGGATGGCGGTGTGCCCAATATGCGCCTGTCCGTTCCTTCTTTAAATGCTGATGTGTTGGGCCAAATGATCTATTTCTTTGAAATGGGCTGTGCGTTAAGTGGTTACATTTTAGAGGTAAACCCATTCGACCAGCCCGGTGTGGAGGCCTACAAGAAAAATATGTTTGCCCTGCTGGGGAAAAAAGGTTTTGAAGAACAAACGGCTGCACTGAACAAAAGGCTAAAAAAGTAAGGATGGCGGCAGGCAAATTACTAGGAATTGCTTGGAAAACAGCTTCCCATGGCAGCATGATCCGTGCTGAAAATGCAAGCATCAGGCTCGAAACAGGCCTGGAGGATGACCACAGGGGCAAACCCGGAAACAGGCAAATAACAGTGTTGGCCAAAGAAGCCTTTGAAAAGGCTTGTATAACAAACAAGCTGGTTCCTGACTGGACAATGCGCCGTGCCAACCTGCTGATTGAAGGCATTCAACTGGAACAATCTACCGGTAAAATGTTGCGCATAGGCGATGTATTGCTCGAGATTACTGGCGAAACTAAACCCTGCTACCGCATGGACGAACAGCAAAACGGCCTGCAGGAAGCACTCAAACCGGAATGGCGCGGCGGAGTTACATGCCGTGTGCTGGAAGCCGGAGAAATAGCTGTTGGCGATGCCGTTTGTTTTGCCTGAACAGCAAGCTTAGACCAAGATATGCCATACAAAGGCACAATGAAAAAAGGATAGCAAACCGCTATTACGCAGATTAGAAATTGATACCTAAATGACTTTTAAAGAACTGATCCTTAGGCGGCAAAGTGTAAGGAAATATACCGACAAAGCCGTTGAAGCAGAAAAACTTCAGCAATGCCTCGAAGCGGCCCGCCTGGCGCCCTCGGCGAGCAATTCGCAACCCTGGACTTTTGTTGTAGTGGTTGAGCCTGCTTTGCGCCAAAAAGTGGCCAAAGAGACTTATGGCCCACTCAAAAGCTTCAATAAATTTGTGCCCGAAGCACCCGTTATTGTTGTGTTTGTGCTTGAAAAACCAAAACTGCTAACAGATATTGGCGGACGCATCAAAAACAAGGAATGGTCAACCATGGATATCGGGATTGCTGCCGACCACTTTTGCCTGCAAGCCGCTGACCTGGGACTGGGTACGTGTATGCTGGGTTGGTTTAATGAACAGCAAGTGAAGGAACTGCTGCACATACCCGAAAACAAAACCATTGCTTTGCTTATCACCCTGGGTTATGCACCGGATGACTATAAGCAACGTAAAAAGATCAGAAAACCGATTGAAGCTGTTGTTAAATACAATAACTACCTTCGCTAAAAATTTAAAATCAAGCAATGGAATACAGAAGAATGGGGAAAACCGGCCTGCAACTCAGTGCACTCTCTTTTGGCACCTGGGTTACATTTGGCAACCAGATTGACAACCAGGTTTCAGAGGATTTATTGAAGCTCGCTTATGAGCAGGGTATCAATTTTTTCGACAATGCCGAAGCCTATGCCAATGGGCAATCGGAAATAGTGATGGGCAATATCCTTAAAAAAACGGGCTGGGACCGAAGCACCTATGTGGTTTCGAGCAAGGTGTTTTGGGGTGGCGAAAAACCCAACCAGAAAGGCCTTATGCGCAAGCATATTGTTGAAGCCTGTCACGCCGCCCTCAAAAGGCTGCAAGTGGATTACCTGGACCTTTTTTATTGCCACCGCCCCGATGTGCACACCCCCATTGCCGAAACCGTTTGGACCATGCACAACCTGATTCAGCAGGGAAAGGTGTTGTACTGGGGCACCTCGGAATGGAGTGCCCAGCAAATTACCGAGGCGCATTATGTGGCCGAAAGGTATAAGCTGATTGGGCCGGTGATGGAACAACCCCAATACAATATGTTTGAACGCCAAAAAATGGAAGCCGAGTTTTTGCCCCTTTTCTCTAATTTTGGACTGGGCACCACCACCTTTTCGCCCCTGGCTTCGGGTTTGTTGACCGGCAAATACCTCAAAAGCCTGCCCGAGGGCTCACGCATGCAGCTGAAAGATTTGGATTGGCTCAAGCGGAGTGCCCTTACGGAAAGCAAACAACACAAAGTAGCCCAATTGCAGCAGCTTGCCGATGAGTTGGGTGTTTCGCTGGCAAAATTGTCCATTGCCTGGTGCCTGAAAAACCCCCATGTGAGCAGTGTAATCCTTGGTGCCAGCCGCCCTGAGCAGTTGCGCGAAAACCTGGGAGCCCTGGAAGTGGTGAAAAACATCACCCCCGAAGTGCAGGAAAAAATTGAAACAATTTTGGGGAATAAGCCGCAGTTTCAGGAGTTTTAGGGGACATTACGGTATTTTGTTAAGTGAATGCCATTAAATTATTCAATTTTTATCACATTACTTACCCGAAGGACGAAGCCATCAGTTTCATCGTAGAATTCTTGGCTAAATCTCATGCCTCCTGCTTTAAAATGTGGTCTTTGTTTATTTGCAATGTGACCGTAACGCTTTTCGTATGCACCAATGTTAACGTCTCTCTTAAAAAGGGCAATGGTATTCATAAGTTGGTCTCTGGCTTTTCCTGCCCATCTACCACCATCTCTATCTTTGAGCTCTACAAACATTAAAACATCGTCATAAGTTATCATCGACTCACATCTTTCACCTTCTGCATCTGGCATTCCTAAGCAGTTATCAATAGCTGTGTGAGTAATTTCTTTTCCGCCACCATTGTCAACCCAAACACTCCAATCCTTAGAATCCACAAATGAAAGGGTAGCAGGTGGGGCATCGTAAATGCCAAAAACAGTTTCATTGGTTCTGCTTTGGCATTTCAATTGAAAAAAATCTATCGCCATCCCATTTCAATTTCTTGTAGTTGAGCAAATAATTCGTTCGAGTCTTCGAGGCCACTGTTCAATAAGTTCTCATCTGATGGCAATCCTTTGTAATCGGGCAATAGTTTTATTGAACCATCTTTTTCATCCAATTCATAAATAACCAGATTTTCTGCACTCAATGTGGATTCGGGTGAGACAATTCCGGCTAATTTCATTTTTGAATTTTCTGTATTCAGTTTTGCTTTTACCATTTCAGCCTTTACTGCCAACGTCAAATAGTTTATCAAATAAGGACTATGTGTAGTCATCACCAAAATATTGTCCCCTGTGTTAAATGCCAAAAGACTGTTGAGCAGCAATCTTTGGGATGTTGGAAATAAATTCTGCTCTGGCTCTTCCACAATATTCACAAAGTATTTGCACACATACTTCTCATTAATCTTTTTTTCGCGTGCCCTAAGTGTTTTTTCATCAAGTTCCAATATGTTCAATTCCTTCAATTCATTGTTTCTACGAACTGTTTGGTCAGGACTTAATGCTTGCAACAGTTTCTTTTCGCTCTGCATTACAAAGTCAATCAAATATTTGGTTACCCAGTGCAAAGGGACAATAGAATGAAAGCCACTTGAAGCATGAGACAGTTTGAGGCGTTTGCCTTCAAACTCTATATAATTCTCGTCATCTTTCGGGTCATACACTACTTTGGTTTTGTTTATGGGCAGGTCAACAGTTTTTCCTTTGTGTGCTGTTTGTGCGTTGCGAAATTCAACTGAATAATCCTTGAGGCTCCCAACGATGAGGTTAGAAACCTTATTGATGTTTTCAATTGAACTCAAAAAGTTCCGTTCAGCAGGAACATACATGATTTTAGGCAGATTGACTGTGCTATTGTTTAATCTATGAGCCTCAATGGTTTTCTTGCTTATATTTGAACTGCCGACTAATTTTAAATGGTATATAGCTCCTTCATATTCAATTTCCGTATTGGGTTGTAGATAATCCTGGAGCCTGTGGAATTCAATCAATTCAATGAATTTTTGATTAGAAAGTGGCACCTTCCAATCCCCCCTAATCAATGCCTTTTCGAGCCACATAAATGATGAAATCAGCTTCGCAACTGTACTTTTGCCCGAACCTTGATTACCGATAAATACGGTAACTTTTTTCACATCAAGCCAGCCATCATTCCCTTGATAGCCTTCTTTGATAGGCCCGAAATTCTTAACTCTTATTTTGCACATTGTATTCCTTTTCGATTGCCCAAATTTACAATTATTTATTGCCCTACAATCTTAATTACTAGTTTATGCTGCCGTTTTTTCTTGCACACAATACATGTTTCACGCATATTTTCCCTTTATCCAGATTTTCCATCTCCATTTTCTTAAACTCTTTCTGCGGGAAAAAGTTTAAATTCTTTCCCCCTATACTGTAATGTTTACCAGCCATTCAACCCTTACTCGCCCTATCAGCTTTCTTTAATATATTGTATTGACAAGTCAAAACATTATGCGTCTCAAAATCACGTAAATGCATCCCGTTTCCAGTACACCAGTTGAATACTTCACAAGCTGTACATTCGCCGCATTGCATCCAGTTTCTCTGACGCATAATGGCAAATTTGTTTTGCCATATATCCAGAAAGTCATCCTTGTATATGTTTCCTTGCGCAAACCTTCTGTCGATATTCGGACAGGCTGAAATTGAACCATCAATCAAAACGGAAGCAATGTTAATGCCTGCACGGCAAAAATACAAGCCCTTGCGCACCTCTAATTCATAATTACCCACAAAGCCTTCACATTCATAATTGACGTCAATCCTGTTTTCCTTGCGGGAAGTTTTGATAAATTCCATTAATTCAACAAATTGGTTTTCCGATATTGCAAATTCCGGGTTGTTTTTGGCCCTGCCAATTGGTGATACCGTAAACAATCGCCATTTTTTTACATGCAGCGCAATCAACAGTTCTTTCAGTAATGATAATTCATTGATATTTCGCTTGTTTACGCAAGTCACTACATCAAAAACAAGCTTATCATGCTGTGCAATGAATGCGATCGAACTGATAACTTTATCATAAACATCAGCATTTCTCATCCAGTTATGGCTTTCGCTTAATCCATCCAAACTCACTGTAATGGAGCTTAAACCTGCTTGGAGTAAATTATTCAACCTGCTTTTTGATAGCAAAACCCCATTGGTAACAATCCCCCAATGAAACCCTTGTTCAACCAATTGCAAACCACACAGAGCCAGATCCTGCCGAAGCAAAGGTTCGCCGCCGGTGATAACCACCATGACTTTTTCAGGCTTATATTTTTCTTTAATTCTTTTGGTAACCTCAATAAAGTCAGCTATAGGCATATCCGGATAATCACTTTTTTGATTGCAATCGCTTCCACAATGAATACAATTGAGGTTGCAACGCAAGGTAGATTCCCAGAACAAATAGGATAATTCATGCAACGAAATTTCCGTTTCCCTTAGCTTCTTAAAAACATTGAATATGAATCGCTTTTTAAGGGAAATTTTACTCATCTCGCTCCAATTGGATTTCTATTCCGGATTTGCTTCCTGATTGGATTTCTTCTGAACTTAAATTCAAAATGGTGTCCTTCGCCAAAAAGCTACCATTTTGACTGCCATCAATATCCATAATATTCAGATAGGCCCTGTTATCATACTCTTCGATATCCAGGTTAATGGAGAATTCCCCTTTATCATCTGTAAGTGCAGATGATTCCGGAAAACTGTTGATCCCCCTCAATTGAATATTTTCAATTGTGTTTAGTGAATCCTTTGATTTAACGACACCTTTGAGGTTTATCTTAAAGGTTGAAATCTCAGCACCATATTTGGCACATGCAGCAATCAATCCAACTGTGCAAACCCCTAAAATA